>CAYHIZ010000015.1:0-15996 GCA_964356695.1 uncultured Candidatus Saccharibacteria bacterium
ATTGCGCCACGATTTTTGATCGCCCGCTAGATGCAATAATTACTTTGCTCCGACATTACTAGCAAGGCCATTGACACTGTAGAGGATGCCATATACAGTTGCAGTATGCGGATTCTTGCTGGGATCGTTGGATTCGATTGGAACGACGGCAATCGCGACAAGAATCTTGCAAAGCACGGTCTGACGGATACCGAGTGCGAGGAGATCTTCCAAGACGAGCATCGACAAATCTATCCGGACTTGCGTCACTCGGGTGACGAAGAGCGTGACATCGCTGTCGGTAAGACAAAGTTAGGGATATTGCTTATGGTTGTATTCACCATACGGAGTGGCGGTATCCGTATCATATCGGCCCGACCCATTAACAGAAAAGAAAGAAAATTGTATGAGTAAGCATAAAAAAAAGAATCTGATTATTCCCGCGTTCAAGAGTGAGGATGATGAACGCGATTTTTGGAGTAGCACCGACCTTTCCAAGTATCTGGACAAAGGTGACGCGGTGTCCGTCTCCTTTCCCGACCTCAAACCCTCATCATCTTCGATTTCCATACGCATTCCTTCGTACTTGCTCGCGCGCGTGAAAGAGCGCGCCAATGCAATCGATATCCCCTACCAGTCGCTAATCAAATCGTACATCGCGCACGGTGTGGCGGGGAAATAATGTCGGCGGGAAGATCATCCGCACCGCGCGGAGGTCTTGATTAACGAGCTTTTTTTGCGTACTCTTTGGAAATGGATCTTAACTATAAGGTAATCAGAAAACTTCCACCGATCGAAGAAATCATCGAACGGTATCCTCTTTCGAAAAAGGGCCAGGCTCGTATCAAAAAGGATCGTGCGGAGATTCATCGCATAATAGCCGGACGCGACAAACGATTGCTTCTGATTGCGGGGCCTTGTTCGGCATGGCCGTCTTCGGCCGTAATCGAATATGCAAAGCGTTTGAAAAAACTTTCCGACGAGGTTGAAAAAAAGATCAAGATCGTCATGCGGGTCTACATTCAGAAACCGCGAACGATCAAAGGATGGCTCGGGCCTGTAAATCAGCCGAATCCTTATGAATCGCCCGACATCGCAAAAGGCGTCGCTTACTGCCGTGACATGATGGTGAGAGTAATCGAGATCGGAATGCCGATCGCGGATGAAGCCGTGTTCACGCACAATGCAAAAGGATTCGCCGAGTTGCTTTCTTGGATGGCGATTGGCGCTCGCTCCGTGGAAGATCAGGAACATCGCATCTTTGCCTCCGGCTCATTATGTGCTGTTGGCATGAAGAACGGCACGACGGGCTCTATCGAAGTGGCAGTAAACGGCATTCTGGCCGCGCAACACGGACACCACTCCGTTTTGGACGGTTTCCAAGTGGCGACGAAGGGAAATCCATACGCGCACCTGGTACTTCGTGGCGACTCGGGAGGTCCCAACTATGGCATTGAGCATTTAATGCAGGCCGACGCTCTTTTCAGAAAGCACAAAGTGAAAAATCCGGCGATTATAATCGATGCCAGCCATGATAATTCCAAAGTGTTCGGCTCCAAATTGCCGTCTCAGCAGGCAATGGTGGTGAAAGAAGTGTTGGCACTGCGTAAAGTCAATCCCGAGATCAGAAAGCTTGTAAAAGGATTTATGATCGAAAGTTTTCTAAAAGAGGGGAACCAGAAACAGGAGTCTCTTTCTAAAGATACAATCGATCAGAAGGGGCTTTCGATCACGGATGCATGCATCGGATGGGAACAAACCGAAAAACTGATCCGCGAAATGACCCAGCAGATCGCTCTATGAACTCTATAAATCCGGTGAAATTTTCTTCAGGAATTTCTGATGCCAATTACGCTATAGTCGTCGGGCTCGATATCGAAAAAGATTTGGTCGAGATTGTTATGCGTGCCGGAGCAGGCAGGCGCGTAGCTGTAATCAGCGATGATGTAGTGGGGAAAAAGTTCGGCGAAAGTATTATCTCGGCTATCTCGGCCGAAGTTGTCGCAGAATTATTTACTTTTCCGCATGGAGAAAAGAATAAAAATCAAACGACAGTGAGTGCGATGCAAGATCAGTTGCTTAAAAAACGCTACGGGCGCGATACACTGATTGTGGCTCTCGGGGGAGGCGTAGTGGGCGATGTTGCCGGATACGTTGCGGCAACCTATATGCGCGGTGTTCCTTACATACAAATTCCGACGACCTTGCTTGCCATGGTGGATAGTTCTGTAGGAGGAAAAGTAGGAGTCGATACCTCGCACGGCAAAAATACCATCGGTGCATTTTGGCAGCCTTCGGCAATGATAGCCGACCTGAAGTTTCTGAAAGATCTTCCTAGTAGAGAAATCACAAGCGGTCTTCTCGAAGCGATAAAGTCGTTTTTCACTTCTGATAAAGAAGCCCTGCGAATCGTTGAGACGCTTAATCTTGTCGATCCGTTTTCTTCACTCGAAGCTTTGCAGGGAATAATCGTGAGATCGATAAAATTGAAATCCGGCGTAGTGGCGCGCGACCCGCGCGAAGAGAACGAGCGCAGGATTCTAAATTTCGGCCACACAGTCGGTCATGCGATAGAATTTCTCTCCGGTTACGAGATGCCGCACGGATTTGCCGTCGGATACGGCATGCTTGTCGAAATGAAAATCGCGGAAGATTTGGGAATTCTTTCCCCAGAGGATCGCGCCACTCTATATTCATATCTTGAGCGTTTTGGAATCACCCCTGATGGGATCAAAGGTTTCAATGTGAATAACGTTTTGGATGCCATAAAGGGGGATAAAAAAGCGCGCGCCGGCAGGATTTATTGCGTACTCTTAAACGGCATAGGATCTGTATCGATCGAAGGCGGTCAATTCGCGCATCCTGTAGAAGAGGCAGTTGTTCGCAATGCATACGAGTCGCTTATTCGCTAGGTTATAATGCGGTATGGCAATTACCGACGAGGAAGTGAAGAATATAGAAGCGAAGGCATTACAGATTCGAAAGACAATAATAGAAATGCTGGCGGAAGCGAAATCGGGTCATACTTCGGGACCTTTGGGTATGGCGGATATTTTCGCTGCGCTCTACTTTCATATTCTGAAGCACGATCCAAAGAATCCCGATTGGAAAGATCGCGATCGTCTATTTTTATCAAACGGGCATATTTGCCCGGTGCGTTATGCGACAATGGCGCATGCTGGATATTTTCCTGTGGAAGAATGCATGACTCTGCGCAAATTCGGCTCGCGCTTGCAGGGGCACCCTGAACGCAACATTCTACCCGGAGTGGAAACGACATCGGGACCCTTGGGTTCTGGTCTTTCGCAATCTGCCGGTTATGCCTATGCCGCGCGGATGGACGAAAAAAATTTCCGCGTTTTCTGTGCAATGTCGGATGGTGAACAGGAAGAAGGTAATACTTGGGAGGGCGCGATGTTTGCCGGAAAATATCGTCTCACTAACCTTGTCGGCATTATGGACAGAAACAACATCCAGATAGACGGCAATACCGAAGATATAATGCCGCTTGAACCGCTTGCCGATAAATATCGCGCGTTCAACTGGCACGTCATCGAGATAGACGGACACAATATCGCGCAATTCATCGCCGCGTGCGACGAAGCGAAATCCATCAAAGAAAAACCGACACTCATTCTTGCGCACACTACGCCCGGCAAGGGAATTCCAACAATAGAGAACGACTATCGCTGGCACGGCGCACCACCGGGCAAAGGTCCGACAGACAAGATACCGGCCGAAAGTCAGAAAGAAATCTTCTTGAAAGAACTTGAAGAGAATAAAATATGATCAATCCTGATGCAAAACTCGCAGAAAATATATTCGACAAACCGGATATGGCTTCGACACGCGAGGGCTTTGGCAAGGGAGTTGTCGAGGCGGGAGGGCTGGATGAGCGCGTTGTCGTCCTAACCGCTGATCTTGCCGAATCGACGCAGGCGCACCATTTTCAAAAAGCGTTTCCGGAACGTTTCATTCAGGTTGGCGTTGCTGAGCAGAATCTGGCAACTGTTGCCTCCGGCATGGCGAATTATGGGAAGATTCCATTTATTACTTCCTACGCAGCGTTTAATCCGGGTAGGAATTGGGAACAGATAAGAACGACGATCGCGCTCAACAACGTACCTGTCATCGTGTGCGGCATGCACGCAGGTGTTTCCGTCGGGCCGGATGGTGCGACCCATCAAGCTCTCGAAGACATCGCGCTCATGCGCTCGATTCCGCGTTTTACTGTCATATCCGCATGCGATTTTGAAGAAGGCCGCAAGGCGACGCTCGCGGCGGCGAAATTGGGGGGTCCCGTATATATGCGCTGGGGGCGCGAGAAATCTCCGATTACGACAACAGTAGATACTCCATTTGAAATTGGAAAAGCCAATATACTTTGGTCTCCGGAGGTTAAACCTCCGGAGGTTGCGATTTTCGCTACGGGATCGTTGGTACACAACGCTCTTCTAGCCGCGCGCGAACTTGAAAGGCAGGAGATTGCGGTTACAGTTACCAACGTACACACGATCAAACCGTTGGATGACGAAACAATTATTTCGCTTGCGCGTGAGGCAGGCGCTGTCGTTTCCGTTGAGGAACATCAGGTAACCGGAGGCCTCGGGAGCGCAATCGCCGAGGTACTCGCTCGCGAGCAACCAACGCCTATGGAATTTGTAGGCATGCACGATAAATTTGGGCAGTCTGGTACGTCGACGGAATTGATCGAACATTACGGCATGGGCGTTAAGAGTATCGTCGAGGCCGTAAAAAAGGTCGTCGGAAGAAAAATCCAAATCAAATAGGAGACTGTCAAATAGGAGACGCTTTAAAATCAGCCGGCCTTTTCGCGTACCATTCTTCTATTTTTTCGCGCGTGAGCAATCCTTTTTGCGCGCCTACTCCCTGGACGACCGACATCGCATTTATGAGTCCGCGCAGTAGAGCTTCTTGCGGAGGAAGTCCTAGTACAATGTAGGCGACAGTTGTTGAGGATGTTGCATCTCCCGCTCCTGTCCGTGATATAGGAGGTGCAGGGTCGGGATACATGGGGGCGAACCATGCACCATCATTCGTCATTATTGAGGCGCCATTTCGGCCGTCGGTTACGACTGCGATTTTTGGTCCAAGCTCGCGGATGTCAGCCATTAATTTTTTTATATCGCCCTCGTTTGTTTTAAGAATGCGCTGGGCTTCTTCTTTGTTGCAAAAAAAGATTTCCGCGCGTTTATATAGATCGCGAATTTCGTCGATGGGCATTTTCATTTGGAAAGTTCCCGGTTGGAAAGCGAATCTCACATTCGGATGCTCCAAAAGATAATGCGCGATATCGGCGTGATATTTCTTTGAGATATCTCCTTCACTCATTGAGGAGAGGTATATCCATTTTGGCTCTTCCGCAAGATCCGGGAATGAATATGGGTAGGGTTCGTGTTTTATGAGGATCGTCCGCTCCGCGCCGTATGAAAGCACATAATGATAATTTGTTTTGTTGTTCTTATCGATAACCATATACGAAGTATCCACGCCGTCTTTTTGAAGAGAACGCAGGCATGTTTTTCCGTCTTCGTCGTCGCCTATGTATGCGCGGAGCGCGGAAGTTAGTCCTAGGCGCGAGACACTTACAGCCGCATTAGCCGAATTTCCCACCGCCGGGACTATCTCTACAGATTCATAGGGTACCTTATCGCCAAACCGAACGCACAATTCACAATCCTCATTGTTTATTTTGCAATGTATCTGCGCGTCTTTCAACTTGATAAAGGCATCAATAGTAATATCGCCAAAAGAAACGAAATCATATTTCATAATGCAATTCTAGCATGTAAAAAGCATGTCAGGTTATTGTGCTATATTATTGCGACATGAAAGATTCATTGCTTTTTTCCCGAAAATTTCTAAAACACGGACTTCATATCGCAAGCCTTTTTCCAAGCAGTTCTTATTTGGCGAAGACAACAATACGCGGTATTGATTGGAGTAATGCACGAATAGTTCTCGAGCTCGGCGCCGGTACCGGAGCTGTTACCGAGGCTATTCTTGCGCGCATAAATCCCCAATGTCGTTTCATTGCTATTGAGCGCGACAGCGACTTTGTTCGAGTATTAAAACGCAGATTCGCAGATTGTAATATTGAAATCGTGGAGGCTGATGCATGCGAGTTCTCTAAGATTCTAGAAGAAAGAAAGATCAATTCGATTGACGCTATCGTATCTGGACTCCCTGTTTCGTCGTTTTCGCGTGATCTGCAGGGGAAATTCTTCAACCAGATTGCTAGGGCGCTGGTCCCTCAAGGTTCTTATAATCAAATAACAATCATGCCATTCCTGTTCCAGTTTCTATATAAAAAGTATTTCGAAGAAGTTAAGTTTCTGTTCGAGCCACGCAATCTTCCACCGGGTGGCGTTTACGTATGCAGGCAGATAAAAGCGATTGAGGGAATTTGAGAGAGGAAGATGAGAATGCCCGTAAAATAGGTGCGTCGAAGGTGAGGGAAGTGAAAAAACGAAGATCAGATATCGGCGAGCATAATGCCGGGAATCGCGCGCAGTTTCTTGTCTCTGGTTACCAGTGGTAGGTGATTCGTGATCGCCGTTGCGACAATTGCGGCATCGGGTACGGATACCCTGAACGCACGTCGCAGATGACCGGCAATCCCAATGAGCCGCATGTCAACCGGAATGACAATGAAGTCGTCGAGGAATTTCTCTATCCCGGCGACATCATTCGATGTGAGCGAAGAAAGCGACAGAACTTCAATGGCCGATGTCGCGGAGATGAAAAGCACCGTCCCGGATTCGCGCCACGTCTGTAGAGTCGCGATGATGCGTGCATCACCATTGAGATACCCGATTAGGATGTTGCTGTCGAGTATCATGCTCGGGATCGTTTCTCGAATCCTTTCATGCGTCTTTCCCACTCTGCACGCATCACGACCAATTCTTTGATCGGATTTGGTCTCTTCCCACGCAATATCCCCGCCGCTTGCTTCCAAGAATCAGGCATCCCGCCACGTAGCGGAGGAGAATAAGTGACGTGTTTCGCGATTGTTCTCATACGAGAGAGCGTACCATATACTCGGTTGAAGTGGAAATGAAAGGAAGAGAATTTCAATTTCTTCTTGCAAAGCTGTCATAAATTCGTATACTGCTCCCAATGTTAGAGCTTGAAATAAAGAGTCGGGACTCGAAAGAGTCTGTAGAAGATTTGCGCATAAAGGATGTTGTGCCGGCTGTTTTGTATGGTCCAAAAGAAGACTCTACGCCGATCGCGATCAGCACAAGAGAATTCGAGCGCATTTTTAAGACAGCGGGCGAAACCACGATCATTAAATTGAAAGGTGTTGGCGACGAGAAGGATGCGCTTATACGCGAAACACAGATCCACCCCGTTACTGGCAATCTTTTGCATGTCGATTTCTATGTGCTCGAAAAGGGAAAGAAAGTGCAGATTAAAGTTCCGCTGGAATTTATCGGTGTCGCACCGGCCGAAAAGACAGGCAACATCGTTGTTAAGGCTATGTATGAAGTAGAGATCGAGGTTGCACCAAATGAGTTGCCACACAATCTTCCGGTTGATATATCGAGTTTGGTAAATGCCGGAGATCACATTGTCGCAAAAGATATTAAATTGCCTCAAAGTGCCGTTCTTCTTGAGAATCCGGATGAGATCGTTGTTTCGGTTAAAGAGTTTAAGGAAGAAAAAGCGGAAATTACACCTGCTCCCGAGACTGTAATTATCGGCGAGAAGAAGGCGGAGGTGTCCGAGGGCGGAGAGGCGGTTGCTAAGGATAAAAAGGATAAAAAGAAAGAATAGAAAGGTATGGCTGCACTGCTAGCTTGACTTGCGCAGTGTTTTGTTGTAATACGGTGACGTTGTCAGGCAGAGATGCAAACGCATTCACTGCACGGCATCGACAGCGGGAGTAGGTGATGAGGGTAATCTTCAACATACGCGCCGATGATTTCGTCGCATTCGCTCGGGGGGAGCGGGTGCCTTTAGAGGACGCGGCCATCGCGCGTCAATTTGTAGGACCTTCTTGGGTCCTGGTGCGTGTCGAAGCTGATCTTGAGGAGGTGGTGATTACTCGAGAGGGTGAGCTAATTCTTGGGCCACATCAAGAGTATGTGCAGCGGGTCCAACAATAAAATCCGCGCACGACAACGAGTAGCGCACGCGACCACATCACAATAGGTCGCGTGCGCGTTTTTTTTGCTACAGGTGGCTTGTAGGATCAAAAAGGATTTTGTTTGCTACAATCAGATGTTATGCGTTCGTTTTTTTTTGCCCGTGCCATTGGATTTCTTTCGGGGGTTGCGGTTTGCACAACTTTGCTCTTAGTTGTGCTACCGGCGTACTCTGGCGCGGAAACATTACAGGAACGTCGCGTTCGTCTGGAAAGTCAACTTGCATCCATAGAGAAGGATATTGTGGAAAAGCGGGGCGTTCTTTCCGAGAAACAGAAGGAACGCACTTCGCTCGAGCGTGATATAGGAGTTCTCGATGGCCGGATTGGAGTTGCCAAACAGCAGATTAAACATCGTGATCTTACGATATCAAAACTGCGCGATGATATAAGTGGTAAAAAAACCGCAATCGGCGAGGTCGATAAGAAAGTAGTGCGGAGCGAACAATCGCTCGCACAGCTCATTCGTCGCACTCGGGAGATAGACGACATCTCGCTTGCAGAATTAATACTATCCGGCTCCATTACGGATTTTTTTAAAGACATTGATATATTCGAAACATTGCAGAGGAATCTAGGAAGTTCTTTCGATGAAATGGCTTTCTTGCGCTCCGATCTTTCTTCGCGTAAGGAGGTTTTGGAGGGTAAACACGGCGAGGAAGAACAGCTCCGCCGTTTGCAGGTTTTGGAGAAACAGTCGATCGAAAAAAAGGAAAACGAAAAAAAACAAATACTTTCCGTTACTAAGGGGCAGGAAAAAGAATATAAAAAACTTATAGCGGAGCGGGAGAAACAGGCTTCAGTGATTCGTACTGCACTCTTCGATCTGCGCGATTCGAAGGCAATATCGTTCGGCGTGGCATATCAGTACGCAAAAGAAGCGTCCACTTTGACCGGCGTTCGTCCGGCAGTTATTTTAGGAATATTGCGCGAGGAGTCGAATTTGGGCGAGAACGTCGGTACCGGTAATTGGAAAAAAGATATGCATCCGACGCGCGATCAGCCGGTTTTTGCGACTCTTATGGCAGAGCTTGGTCTTGACCCGAACGTGATGCCCGTATCAAGAAAGCCCTCTTACGGATGGGGTGGGGCCATGGGGCCCGCGCAGTTTATTCCATCTACGTGGGTATTATACAAAGATCGCGTAGCTAAAATCACGGGAGAGAGCCCTCCTAATCCTTGGACTCCGCGCACCGCCATCTTCGCTTCCGCGCTCCTTATGGCAGACAACGGCGCCGACGGAGGTACGCGCGAATCCGAACGGCTCGCGGCTTTGCGTTATTTTGCTGGCTGGGCAAACGCGAAAAAGGCCGCGTACGCTTTTTATGGCGACGACGTGATCGGCTTTGCCGATGAGTATCAGAGAGATATTGATATTTTGGACGGCAAGTAACGCTCGATTCTGGGTGGAACGAGAAAGAGATTTTGGAAGAAGGGAACCCTGTGCTATAGTGCCATCTCTATGAAGAAAGACATTCATCCCAAAGATTATCGGCAGGTGATTTTTGATGATTCCTCGTCTGGGAAGCGGTTTTTAATCGGCTCTACGGTTGCAACGACAAAAATGGATAAATGGGAAGATGGAAAAGAATATCCCGTTTACAATGTGGAAATTTCCAGCGCCTCGCATCCGTTTTATACAGGGCAGTCAAAGACCATCGATACCGCAGGACGTGTTGAGAAGTTCAAGTCTCGTCAGTCTAGGGCCAAGACTGGCACGAAAGTAGCCCGTTAAATGCAATGAGATGACATCTCATTGCATGAGAAGTCATCTCGCGGGTCGCGATCGCGCTACTATTCACGTATGATTGGAGAACTTATTAATCCGCTCGAATACGCCGATGATCATCGCGTTTCGTATCTGGTGCAAGAATGGAAACGCTTGACGCAGTCGGAGAGCGACGCTGAACATTTGATCGAAGTAGATCCCGGCATGAAGGCGCTCGCAGAAAAAGAGCTTTTAGAAATAGCCGAACAAAAAGATCTGATTATCGGGCAGATAGAAAAAATCGTCGGCAACCCCAGCGAGCGCGAATGGCCCAACGAAATAGTGCTGGAGGTGCGCTCCGGTGTGGGCGGAGATGAGGCTTCGCTTTTTGCCGAGGAGTTGACGCAGATGTATCTCAAGTATGCTGAGTCGCGCGGGTGGCAGCGTAAAGCGCTTGACGAATCGCGCGCGGCCTTGGGCGGATACAAGGAGGCGCAGTTCGAGATTAAAGGTGAAAATTGTTATCGAGAATTTCAATACGAAACTGGAGTGCATCGCGTACAACGCGTGCCGGCGACAGAAAAGGCGGGGCGTATACACACCTCGACAGCTTCCGTCGCCATTCTTCCTA
This sequence comes from uncultured Candidatus Saccharibacteria bacterium, assembly GCA_964356695.1. GTDB lineage: Bacteria > Patescibacteriota > Minisyncoccia > Phycocordibacterales > UBA2100 > UBA10103. The sequence continues at coordinate 10,489 of CAYHIZ010000015.1, forward strand.
TTTACAAACGCACGAAAATCGAGATCAATCCGACAGACTTACAAATTGAGACTTCTCGCTCTGGTGGCGCCGGAGGACAAAATGTCAACAAGGTGGAAACTGCAGTGCGTATCGTTCATATTCCGACGGGCATAGACGTAAAGTGCACGTCGGAGCGCTCGCAGGTGCAAAACAAAGAGAAGGCGATGAAACTGCTTGCGAGCAAACTTCAGCAAGCACAGGATGAGCGCGAAGCCAGAGAGCGATCTGCGGATCGGAAAGCACAGGTTGGTACCGGAGACCGCAGTGAGAAAATCCGCACATATAATTTTCCGCAGGACCGAGTGACGGACCATCGCATCAAGGAGTCTTGGTCTAATATCCCCAAGATCATGAACGGCGGCATCAAGCCAATTCTTGAAGCTCTTGCAAAGGCGGAAATTGGAGAGATTGTATATGTACCAAACGGTCAGCCGATGACGGAACATTGATGCGTATGAAAGAATCGGATCGTCATCGTCTCACAACATTTGAAAAAGAGATGCGCGGGTATGAGCAACGTCAACTCGGCTATCCCATAAATGTGAAATCGAAGTATGGATTTTTACATTCTTTCCTCGATTTACAGCTCAATAATGTGGGCGATCCGTTCGTACCCGCATCCTACAAGATACATTCGCGACAGTTCGAGTGCGAGGTTCTACGATTCTTTGCTCGACTCTACAAGATGCCCGCAGACGATTTTTGGGGCTACGTTACTTCCGGTGGCACGGAAGGGAATCTATATGGTCTTTTTGTTGCTCGCGAGTTGTATCCGGGCGGAATTTTGTACTTTTCTGAAGATACGCATTACTCGATTCGTAAAATAGCGCGCATTCTCAATATGCGCTATATCGCAGTTCGTTCGCAATCGAATGGTGAGATGGATTACGATGATTTCGATACGATATTGAAAGCGCATCTCGATACTCCGGTTATCGTATGTGCAAACATAGGTACTACCATGATGGGTGCTATAGACGACATATCGCGGATATTCAGTATTTTAGATAAAAACAAGGTTGGCGAGCGCTACGTACACTGCGACGTTGCGCTATTTGGCATGATCGTTCCGTTTGTCGATTCGAAATCGTATGTAAATTTTACTATACCGATCGGCTCTATTGCCATCTCAGGGCACAAGTTTATAGGCGCATCGATGCCATGTGGAGTGGTCCTTGCTCGCAAGGAGAACGTGCAACGTATCGAGCGCAAGGTGGAATACATAGGGAGCATGGATACGACGATTAGCGGATCTAGGAGTGGCTTGGCGCCACTGATTCTCTGGAGTGCGATCAAGGATCGCGGTATGAAAGGATTCGCCAAAGAAGCGAAAGAATGTGTCGCCATCGCGCGGTGGCTTCTGGAAAAATTACGAGCAATGGAATATCCTGCCTTCCTCAACGAACACTCCAACACAGTAGTCCTCAAGTTTCCATCCGATCGGGTGGTTAAAAAGTGGCAACTCGCCGTGCAGGGGGATTGGACTCATGTGATAGTAATGCAACATGTTACGAAAGAGATGCTTACTGAATTTCTCGCCGATTTAAAAGAATGTTAAGGCGTATTCCATGAATTCAAATTTCATACAACTAAAGCATGTGATGTGGTGTGCGATATTATCGTATGAGTTTGCGTAGGTTGAGTCTTGTTGCGGATTGAGATTGATTTTGTTAGTATCGTGAGGCTTATGATAAGCGACATAAAGACACTGTTTGATGCTGGGGCGCATTTTGCGCTTCCCAAGTCGCGTCGTCATCCGAGCGCGGCACCCTTTCTCTTTACTACCAAAGACCATACCGACATCTTCAATTTGGAAGAAACTGAACGTCGCCTTGAGGGTGCCCGCACTTTCGTGCGATCTCTCTCTGGAAAACATATGCTTTTTGTGGGAGGCAAGAATGAGGTTACAGAGATTGTGAAGTCGGTCGCTATCGAGGCGGGCGCGCCTTATGTCGCGGGTCGCTGGATTGGCGGTACTCTCACTAATTTTAAGAATATCCGCAAGCGCATTGATCGCCTGCAAAAGCTTATGGAAGAACGCGAGCGGGGCGAGCTGGAGAAATATACTAAGCACGAGCGTCTTCTTATTGATCGCGAAATCGAAGAACTGTTAGTGCGATTTGGAGGGTTAGTAAGCATGATAGAGCTTCCAGCGGCGCTTTTTGTCATCGACACGCGCCATGAGCACACTGCAATACGCGAAGCGGTTCAGCTCGGTATACCGGTAGTTGCCCTATTAAGCTCGGATTGCGATTTTTCTTTAGTTAAGTATCCGATTCCTGCCAATGACACTTCCATCAGAAGCGTCAGGCTTATATCCGATGCGATTAAAGAGGCGTATGTTGAGGGCAAGAAAGTGACGGTTCCTGCTGTGGAGTGAAGGGTGTTGTATCACCAGTTTGTATATGGAAATTACCACCGAAATCATTAAGGCATTGCGAGCAGAGACCGGTGTTTCGATTATGCAATGTAAGAAGGCGCTCGAAGAGGCGGGCGGTGATACGGAGAAAGCAAAGGTTATCCTGCGAAAAGTAAGCATTGGAATAGCTTCGAAAAAGTCGGACCGCTCGCTCGGCGCCGGCATCGTTTCCGCTTATACGCATTCCGGCGGATCCGTCCTCGGGGCGGTCGTACTTGCATGCGAGACAGACTTCGTGTCAAAGAATGAAGAATTTAAAAAATTGGCCTACGAAATCGCCATGCACGTGGCGGCGATGAATCCAAGTTTCAGAGCGCGTGAAGATATTACGGAATTAGACTTGAAAGCGGCGAGGGAAGTGTTTGAGAAAGAAGCTCAAAATATTCCAGAGATGGCTCGCACTAAGGCGCTCCAAGGAAAGATCGATTCGTATCTTTCTGAGAGGGTGCTTCTAGAACAGCCGTACGTGAAAGATTCTTCAGTCACGATCAAGATTCTTATCGATTCCGCTGTACAGAAATTTGGAGAGAAAATAGAGATTGTACGATTTGAGCGTCTTTCCGTAAAATGAATTTTATGTGGACTGCAACCGTGTTTTTCATTTTTTCCATTGCAGGCATAACAGGACTTTTTACACTTAAGGAATGGGAGTTTCGACAAGATCGCATTTTAGCTCCGGAATTACGCGGTAAGATAGATAGACTGTCTTTCCATATTAAGGAATTGCTTTGTGCGCTGAGGATGGATATTGAGAAATTGCCACCGGAGATATTGCATATCTCTCGTATCGTTCTTCACCAGACCGCTCTCACGGTCGCAGGACTTTTGCGCTCTCTGTCTTATCAGGCGCATCGTTTTGCGGATCTCGTTTCTCATAAACATGCTTTTCAAAGACGTGCTCCTAGATCGGAGTTTTTGAGAAAGGTAATTGAGCACAAGAACGGATTTGGACAGAGTGAGGATATTGACCTTGAAAAAAAGGATTAAAAATTGCACAATGGGAAAGTGCTTGCCTGCCCCGCATGCGCAGGCATGGCATACACGCCGCCTTAGCTCAGTTGGTAGAGCAACGCTTTTGTAAAGCGAAGGTCCCCAGTTCGAGTCTGGGAGGCGGCTCCAAAAATTGAATCGTTAGATTTTCTTCGTGGTGGTTGCGTTTTTTTGCAAAGTCTTCAACTGCGGTAATATTTTCTCAATCTCTTCGACATCCTTAAATCCGGAGTATATTCGACCGTTGGTCGCAAGCGCTGGTAGATTCGCACCAACATCATTTATAGAAATTAGGGTCTGGAGCGCGGAAACATCCAAATTGCGGTCGAAAGAATATATGCGCAGTGCGGGATATTTTTCTGCAAGCGCAGTGAGCACATAGCCCTGTTTTTCGCAATCAACGCAGTCGCCCTTGTTGGAATAAAAGTATAGGACGAAGACAGGTCGCAGGTTGCACCGCGCGGTGAGCTGTTTCATTAGTAAGTAGTCCTTGATCTCAAGAAGCGAATAGAGCCGTTTGAGGCGGGTTACTTCTTCTTCCTTTCCGCCATGCGCTTCCATGTATGAGAGGCGATTGCCGAGCGAGGATAGCACGGAGGGTAGAATGGTATTCTCGGCGATGTCTTGACAGGATTTTTCTTGCAAGAGATCAAACTGCGTCTCAAGCGATAGAATGTCTATCGAAATGTCATCTTGTGCCGCACGCACATCTGCGACTCGGCGCCCATTGAAATAGGCGCTTGCGAGCAGTGCCGTGGCAAAAATTAGTGTGGTTATAAGAAGCGCTGCGCCATAAGTGCCCCAACGCACCTCTCGTATTGCAACTATAGGATCTTGCATAAGCGTCAATTATATAAAGTATATATTACGTAGCGATTTTAGCGCCACTTCACGCCCGTTTTTAATAAAGCTCGCACTACCGCGATTGAGAGCCACATCGGTACGAGCAAGCTATAGAATACTATGAACAAGGGTGTTCCTGCAGGGAGTCGCCGCTTACCTGTTCCCAAACCCGCGCCGAGCGCGATGAGGACGAGTACGAGTGTGATCGCAGTATAAATTATAAGTAAGAGAGCGCTTGTGTTTAGATAAAATGGATCGAGCGAAGGATGGAACGAGAGGCCGAGAAATTCATAACGCTCAAAGATATTCACGATTCCCTGCACTACATAATAGATGAAGCGCAAGAAAAAAAAGATTGCGGCACCGATCGAGACGAGCGACATGGGAAGAATGATCAGACCGAGATTGCCGTATTTGTTGCTACCAAACATGTGTCGATAATCAATAGAATTGCGAATGAAGCCATACGTCCATCGTACGCGCTGGCGGATGAGTGCGCGCAGGGTGCGTGGCGTGCCTGTGTGCACTGTCGCGGCGGGGGCGTTTGCGATAAGGTATCCTTTCTCCTGAATACGCAGAGCCATTTCCATGTCTTCCGTGTAATGGCCGTGGCGCCAGCCACCCGTCTCGCGCACCACGCGTGCGCGAAAGATCGAGAAGGGCCCCGGCGTAATGAAGGCCGAGCCGAGCGCCGCAAGCGTGAAGCGATTAAAAACACTCAAGCTGTATTCGGCGTCTTGCATGTGCTGGAGCGCCGTCTCCGGTTTCTTGATGAGAATTCCCGGTGTAACGGCGGCGACGCGCTCGTTGCCGAAAATCGGAACGATCCTCTTCAGCGCCGTTGGCGCTACAGTCGAATCAGCATCGAGACAGCCAATAAAATCGGCGTTGGTAACGGCAAGCGCGTAATTCATCGCGGTATATTTGCCGCCGTTATTTTTGTTAAAGACACGTACACGGCTATCGTCAGCATATTTGCCGACCACATGAAGCGTGTCATCCGTCGAGCCGTCGTCGACGACGATGATCTCTAGTTTTTCAGCCGGATAATCAAGCGCGAGCAGAGAGTCAACTGTTGCGCAGATCGTGCGCTCTTCGTTGAAGCAGGGGACGACAATCGCGACAAGTGGCATAGACATATCGCCGATCGCCTCTGCCGTTTTTGCAGATACGGCGCCTCCTCGCCTTCTCGCATCAATGAAAGAGACAAGCATAAACACCTGAAAGTACAAGGC
>CAYHIZ010000016.1:0-9337 GCA_964356695.1 uncultured Candidatus Saccharibacteria bacterium
GGACGAAGTGTGAGCAAGCTCCCACTTCGCTCCTCTCTAGCCACAATAAATAAAATCTCTCAAAGAGATTCGAAGACTATAGCTTTATTTCGAAACAAAAACAAATCGCCGCATGTCCATATCTGCCGGAAAATCGGACCGTATGCGGAAAATCGTCTTACTTCGGATGCGGAATGACGCGGAGAATACGATAAACAGAACCGACGATTCGAAAATAAAAACGATAGCCCAGATTCACACGACCTTGCCATACGTCATTGTTCTCATCGTATTTCTTTGCATGAATCGACGGGTGACGGATGTCGCGACGCAGAAGCTCCAGTTGTTTGAGAGTGGTTTTGCGGAGAGCGACCGGCAATTCTTCGAGGTCTTTGGCCGCGTTGACTGTAAACGTAATGTTCATTTCTTACCGATGAACCTCTTATAGTCTTTGGTCTTTTGCCATACCTGAAACGCGCCGACTGATTTGAACGATGGCGATACGCGTCCAGCATTCTCGTCGGAAAAAGCGTCGCGGAGCGCGACATCGACCTCCGGGTAACGGTCAATCGCCGTTTTGGGCGTGAGCACGATCCTGCTTCCATTGCGCGAGACGGTGACGTAATCCCCTTCGTCTAATCCGAGCTCTCCGCGAATCCGTGCGGGTATCGTTATCTGACCCTTGTGCTTGAGTCTAGCGAGTCGTATGGGAGATGCCGTTTGAGTATTCATAGGATGAAAATCGAAAAGTACGACTTTCGTACATGGTAGCGTGTGGGTAATGATTGTCAATAGAGACCGTCCATTATCGACCCATTAAGTAAGTTGGAAAAGAAAATCATACCCAATTTCACTGATAACGCTAGAATGAACTACTGCGGGGCAAGCCCTGCCCTCGCCTTGTTCCGCAAGGCATCGGCGCGATATCCAGGTGTGCTTCGCACACGTGATTTACTTGAAAACCAAGGTTTTCAAACTTTCCTTAGCGGTTCCCCGCAGCAAGCTGACGGGGTATATTCAGAATAAAAGATGTCTCGCCTTTGCATGAGCACGCAATGACACCCTGTCTTTGCGAGGCCCTTAGCCGAAGCAATCCAGTGTCCGTGCACATATTCTGGATTGCTTCGCTTCGAACGTGACCAATTTTACTTCGCGGTACTCCGCGTTAGTAAAATGGAAATGCCCTTGTGGTGCAATGACGAAATATCAGTGCTTTTGCGTATGATCTAGAAAAGACGTGTTAACGCCTCGTTGCACTTAATCAGTCCATGTCCCCCATGCCTCCCATTCCGCTCATGCCTCCCTGAGCTGGCTTTTTTTCTTCTGGCAGATCTGCTACGGCGGCTTCCGTTGTAAGAAGAACAGCGGCGGCAGAAGCGGAGTTCTCCACGCAACTGCGAGTAACTTTCACCGGATCAATAATACCGGCCTCATACATGTCGACGATATTCGGCTCATCGGTTTCGCTTGAAGCGTCGAAGCCGAATGCCCCGCCCTTCTTTACCACCTCTTGCAAGACAACGGCGGCATCCTCGCGTCCGGCATTGCGCGCAATCTGCAAAAGCGGTGCGGAAAGCGCAGAGAGCAAAATGCGATAACCGATCGTGCGTTCATCATGCGCCTTGGGATCGATCTTTTTTCCCAATGTATGCGCCACCTTCGCAAGCGCCGCGCCTCCGCCCGGCACTATGCCTTCGGCAATCGCGGCCTTGGTAGCATTGACAGCATCTTCGATCTTGTCTTTGAGATATTTCATTTCGGTTTCTGTCGCGGCACCTACACGGATGACAGCAACACCTCCGGATAGTTTAGCGACGCGCTCTTCCAGTTTCTCTTTGTCGAATTTGGAATCCGTATTTTCGATTTGTTTGCGCAGTTGCGAAATGCGCGACTCTATGTCAGCTTTCTTTCCTTTGCCGCCGACGATAATTGTGGAATCTTTGGTAGCGACAACGCGATTTGCACGGCCCAGCATGGCGATCTCCGCGTTCTCAAGCTTGATGCCGAGATCTTCGGAAACAACCGTCCCGCCCACCGTGATCGCTATGTCTGCAAGCATTTCTTTTTTGCGATCTCCATAACCGGGCGCCTTGACCGCAAGCACATTGAACGCACCGCGAAGCTTGTTGACGACAAAGGTCGCCAGCGCTTCGCCGTCCACGTCGTCCGCGATGATGACAAGATCTTTCTTTCCTGTCTGCGCGATTTTCTCGAGAAGCGGCAAAATATCTTTGATGGTGGAAATCTTCTTGTCTGTAATTAGAATGGGGGCGTCTTTTGCCTCGGCCTCCATACGCTCGGCATTGGTGATCATGTATGGCGATACATAACCTTTGTCGAATTCCATGCCTTCGACAAAATCCGATTCGATGCCAAACGACTGCGATTCTTCTACTGTAACGACGCCGTCCTTCCCCACTTTCTCTACAATGTCCGCGATCGTCTTTCCCAACTCTTCCGATTCCGCGGAGATGGTCGCAACTTGGCGGATGTCGTTCTTGCCTTTTACTTCGCGTGCCATCTTTTTCAACTCGGCGACTGCGTCTTTTGCCCCCGCCTCGATTCCGCGGCGCACCATCATCGCATTCACGCCGAGAGCCGTGCGTTTCAAACCCTCGTGAATTATCGCTTGCGTAAGAACAACCGCGGTAGTCGTACCGTCACCCGCCTTGTCGTTTGTTTTCGTAGCGACTTCTTTCACGATAGAAGCACCCATGTTTTCGAATTTGTCCGCGAGTGTGATCTCTTTGGCGATCGAAACGCCGTCATTGGTAATCGTAGGACTGCCCCACGATTTGTCGAGTGCGACATTGCGTCCCTTGGGACCGAGAGTAACTCGCACCGCGCCCGCAACTACATCGACACCGCGCTTGAGTGCGCTTCGCACTTCCGCATCGAAGATAACTTGTTTTGCCATATATTAGATTTTCTTAATGAGTAATAACGAATTTAGAAAATCTTATACCCTGAGAATTTTTCTTTGAAAAATATCGAATGGGTAGATTCTCCGTGATACGTTGTTATTTGATAATAGCCAGAATATCGCTTTCGTGGACTAGAAAATACTCGGTATCGGAATCAGTATCTGATTTCACTTCGTTATCCCATCCAGCATTGAAATACACTTTGGCACCGGCTTCTACTGTCATAGGAATCAGATCACCCTCATCGCCGTATTTACCGGGACCAACGGCGATCACGACGCCAACTTTGGATTTCTCTTTCTGCGCGGTATCCGGAATTATGATTCCCGACGGAGACTTTGTGTCGACATCTTCGCGCCTGATCAAAACACGATCACCAAGCGGGTGAATATTCATACTTGCCGAATTTTTCGATTCTTTGCTCATATTTTATTATATTTTGCTAATTCTGATAAATAATATGGACACATGGCGACTGCCAAACGAAGAACAAATATAAACGATACGATGATCTAAAGCAACTGGACGCATGCGCCAAATAATTGTGCAGATGTTCCACTCACTAAAGAGTTTTCGGCACATAGAGCTGATATAATAATCGCATGTAATAATTCAGCGACTCCCAGTATTCGTCTTCGCGAGCTTTGCCCTGCCTGCGCAGGCAGGGAAGCGATCCAGAAGCATGTGGCAAAATTCTGGATTGCTTCCCGCCGCGCTCCGCTCGCGACTAAAGGCTAAATGCGCTCGCAAGGACAGCGGTCTGGGAACACCTGAATAGTTATAATCGCATTGATTGTTGATATGAAAAAATATTTCATATATGGCTTCGTAGCTGTGTTGATTTTTGCTAGCTTTGCCAACAATTCGATCATATCCGCCGCCGTCGCACCAGGCGGTGCAGGGAAAGATGCCGCGACAGGCTCCAATGCGAAATGCCAGATAAACAAGGGAGGCAAGATAGAGGACGTATACGACTGCACAAAGAGTCCCGGAAAAATAAATGTTACGGTAAACGGCGCAATTGTTACCAAGAACAATCTATGTGGCAAACCATGTAGCGTAACAGTTGCTGGAAAAACAATTACATCGACATGCGAAAGTCCGGGTAAATGTAAGGCAAAAACATTTGAGGATCAGGACGGCAAAACAAAAAAGGTTGAGGATCCTGCCGGTAAAAAAGAAGAAGCGGATAAAGCAAAAAAGAAGCCTGATCCAAACCCAATTCCACCAATTCTTAGAGAGAACGCCGGAGCAATACGTAAATCTAAATCTAAGATTTTTGATCCGAAGAACATAGAACCGATAAAACCTCCGGTCGGTAAAGATGATAAATCTTTTGAGAATATCAAAAAACTATCTGGTGAAGAAAAGAAACCCAACAACCCGCCCGCCGAGACACCAATCCCGCCACCTAAGAAAGTCCGGTCAGAGAGAATACCAAATGATAATCCTTCACAGGTACGTCTTGCGCCTCCCCCAACAGCCATAAGAGCAGAGCTACAAAAACAGGAACGCGAAAAATTCGAAAGACGGCAAACGCCAATCCTGCCATCGAACACATTCCAGCCAAGCCCTACGACTATCCAAGATGCGGGTCTACGTCCTCTTAATGGTCCGCCCAACAGAGAGGGACCTTTTACTATAGGTCCCCCTTTACCACACCCCACTTTAACCCCGTTTAATAAGCCCGGGGACATTAATCCCCTGCCACCGCCCTCGGGTTCGCGAATTGGCAAAGAAGGACCAGGGCCGAGCGTCTCGGAAGCGGAGAAGATTGCCGCTGAGAAAAAGAAGAGACTTGAAAAAGTAAAAAGTACTTATCAGAAGGCCCTGGCAAAAATACAGCATTGCAACAAACCCGGAAAATGTTCGAAAAAAGAAATAGACGATCTAGTTAAGGCCGGAAAGGTGGCGAAAAAAGCATACGAAGACGCGTTCGGAAAACTTGCCGACGCCGAGAAAGAGTTGGAAGGGGCAAAACAGCGGGCACCTTTACCAAAAGATCCTTATGACGATCTACCGCCATCAAAACAAGTTGAAAAAGCGCGTGAAGATGCTAAAGAGGCGGCGAAGGAGGCGACGATAGCAAAAAACAACTCTGACGCAGCAAACAAAAGTGCCGGAAAAATCCCGCTAATTGCCCGAGACGATCCCAGACTCGCTGGGGTCGAGAAAAGAAGATTGACTACTTTGGATAAAGCGGATGAAGCGGAACACAAATCCAATGAGGCAGAGCGTAAACGCGAGGCAATCGAGACAAAGCATCCAAATGCAGTAGAACTTATCGATCAAATTAAAGAGAGCAAAGCGAATCGAGACGCGGCCTTAAGTCGTATTATTGATAAACCAACGAGCCTCGTAGGCAAAGCATGGAATGTAGGAAATAGAGCAAAGGCAGAATATGAAGAAGCTAGAAGAGAGGCAGCGCAGAAGAACCTAGACAAAGTAGACAAAGGGACCTTTACCATAGGCCCATCACCCATCAGTGCACTCGCGAAAAAAGTCTTACCTACAGATGTATATGGAAAGGTTCGGGAATATGCGAACACAAGTCCAACTATTATACTTGCGAGAGCCTTGCCTTCGTATGTTTACGGAAAGATTGCAGAACGTTTTGGAAAAGATGCAAAGTACAGCTTGGGAGAGGCAGGCAGGCTTCTTGGAAAAGATAATCCTACTCTTTTCCAGTTTGCTAAGGGCGTTGGGTCTGGAATTAGGGCGGCTGGCAGCTCCCTAATCGGCGGCACTGCATCTCTTGGAAAAAGCTTGACCGATAATTCGGGATATACAGGTAGTCCGAAAGTTGCGAAAGAGAACGCGTTGGATCCAGTAGCTACTAAGGCGAAGATTGCTTTCGATTCTGCGCTGGTTGGGGCACCATTTGCCAGATCCGCAATACAAGGCACGTTACGATCTGGATTTAAATATCTAAAACCTATTGCAAGTGATGTGGGTTTTGCCGTTAAAACCATCGCCACGAATCCAAGTGAGGCCTTCCGTATCGCTTCTGGCGCACGAGACGCGTCTAATGCTTTTAGAAGTAATCCCATAAAACCAGGGGAATTTACACAACGGCTTGTGCCCCAAGGGAGACAGTTGCCCGGAATTGTATCGAAAAATCCGATCACCAGTCCTGCGGCTCGCTTGGGGAACGAAGTGCCGACGGCACGGTTTGCAACACAACCATTGCTCGGTAAACCCATAGCTATTGAGAAACCCGCAATAACCGCACGCAATCTATCGTCATCTCCCCCGCGAGGCACGGCGTCTGAGACCGGTGTGGCCGCAAGAAATCCGGCGCGGAACGAGCCTGAGTTGTCAGGCGCCTCAAAACAAAACATAAAATTTACCCCAGAAGAGAAGGCTCGTTTCGAGGCCGCCCAGGAAAAAGTTGGAGCTGAAATTATCGCACAACAAGAAGCCAAAGCACTCGCACCAAAGCCCTCGATATTTTCGCCCGAACAATGGTCGCAAACTAAAACCATTGCCTGGAATAAATTAAAAGAAATAGGCGCGGGCCTCAAACCAAAACTTTCCAGAGAAAATAGATTGAAAATAGCCGGTGCGATCTTGCAGTTACAACCCGGCGCCGGTTTCGCCGCCGATGTCGGTACACAGGCAGGTCGCCTCGCGCAACCTACAATTTCACGCGAAGCTGGATATATTGGTAATGTTATCGAAGGGGTAACAGAAAAGACAATCGCAAATTTAAATACAGGAAGAGCGGCAAGAAGTGCGATTATATTTGACGCCGCTAGGGGTGGTCCAACAAAAGGTCTTTTGCCTGTTTCTAATTCTATCGCACCGCCTACAATTGCCGGTCTAGCCGGATCAAAGATACTGCCAGTTTTTGCGGGAATTAATCCTGCAGGTTCTCCTACACAAGCAGTTGCCGCTCCCACTGCCGCGCCGATCCCACAAGCACGCTCTGGCAACATCTCGGCCCCCGCGCCAGTATCCCCAAAAATTCCAACCGTACCATCTGCACAAACAGCGCCATCTATCTTGGATGACCCCGCCATAGTCGCGGCCAGGCAATTGGCCGATAATGTACCTTTCTCTAAATATCTCACACATGAAGAGCGACGACCAGGCAAGCTTGTGAAAGATGAGTATGGTCGTGTCGGCAGGATAGACGCAAGAGGGTACGCTCCCGGTGAGTTTGGATACGATATAGACAAGCCTGCCTTTAAAACGCTGAAAGAGTTCACGGACTACATGGGGAAAAACAAACTACGAGGATTGCCCTCTATTTCTTCGCCTACCGCTCCTGCCGCACGACCTTCCGTACCCGCCGGCGGGATTACTTCTACCGTCGCACCTCTTCCGCCTCGTCGCCCCTTCACGCTTGCGCCTGCAGTGAATCCCGCGACTACACAAAACGCGGTACCATCCGTCCAGAAGATCCTGGGAGGATCAGGCAAATTCGGCGGTGCGGTCGCACTCCCGACGTCACCGATAAAGCAAATCATTTACAGTCGCGGTTCCCCTTCTCCCGCGCAATACGCCGACATTGGTGCCAAGATATTCGAAAGGAGTGGACTTGATGCAAGTAGCAATCCCTTATTGGTTCCTGCCGACTTCGATGCATATACAATAGCGGCATGGAATGATCTCAACGAAAGAGGAATGTTGGACAGGCGGATATTCCCCACCCCTGCGGAACTACAAGCATTGATACTTGCGAAGGCTACCAATGAAACAGGAGGATCGAGCATCGTCGCCAGTCCTTCTGATCCTGTTTCGTCGCGGAATGCGCGAGGATGGTTGCAAATTCAAGCTGGGACCGGACGCGATCTCGGCGCGCCAAATGCGACAACCAATCCGATAGAACATCTTCAGGCGGCAGTACTTGGGGCAGTTACGAACGTCAATATTGCTGCAGCCAAATTCCCCAACGCATCGCCTAATTTCATAAAAGCGTACGCGGCGACCCTCTACAATGTTGGACAAAATGCCAATCCCCAGGGCCCAAATGCATACGGTTATAGAGTGGCAAATACCGCTGATTCATTTGCCAATGTGACACACGGCGAAACAGGCCCTGCGGATACCGCATGGGTAATGGCGCATTATCCCAAGCACATCAGCCCCCAAAGCGGTGCCCACATTGCAGGGATGATCAACGCAGCCCGCGCTGATGCGACACCCGGGGACCAAATCATTGCCGCCCTAGACGCCTTCGGAGAGGCAATCCTCGGAGCATTCCGAGATATCGCAAAAGGTCCCTTGAGCGACTTACTGCCGCAATTAGAACTACCAACTCCGCGCCCGTTGAATCTCGCAGAAAACGCCGATGCGCCGACACCCGCACAACAACGAGAGGCGAGGGTCGCAGAAACGTATAAAAACATCACCCGCATTGCTCCTGCCTTTTCTGAAGCGTGGGGTATCGCGCCAACCGATTGGCCGGCAGTGACGGAGGGAATCGGAGGCGTGTGTCAGCAGGAATCTGGATGCAATCCGGATGTCAAGAATCCGCCGGGAAGCCAATATGGCGGAGTGAACCAGACAGACCTGAAGAAAGGCGTACCCGAGAATTACAATACATTTAGGGCTGTTGCCAACAATCCTTTTATACGAATGAGCGACGAACATCGCCAGATATTCAGAGACTTGGCGGATGCGACTGATCGGATATTAAAAGCCGGAGGTGATCCGCGCAAAGAGTCATTTGTCGGAGCGGGTATGCTCGTCGCCCAAGCGTTCAATTTGCCGCGCGAGGGGGCGCCTTTCGGACTCCCCGATCAAGCAAGCGGGTTCTCTCCTGCGGTCGCCGCGGTTAATTCGCCGCATGCGCGCAATCCTGATGGCAGTCTTGATTCCCAAGAAATAGCGAAGATGATTCAGGCGGCGCAGATTAGCCCCGGGGCCATCGCAGCCCTTGAGGCGGATCCGAACGCCAAGCTTTTGCCAGCCGAAGCAAAACACTATTCAGGTAACCATATACGAGTGAAAGCTGGCGATCCGGTGACAAAAGTTCTTGATATCATGGGTGCCGATCAGAGAAACTACGCCTCGAATTTTGCAAAAGGTATCAGGGGAATTCAAACGGCGCGACTATCGCCTAATACCGCGCCACCTAATAATCAATTGGCGTATGCAGAACCTGATGCGGGTCAAGCGGTTTTTCCAGATTTTTCCAAGCCCCGAGGCTTGCCTTCAAAAAATATTCCTCTACCGCCACCCCGTCCATCAGATTTGGGAACAGGAATCGTAACACCCGTTACGCCATTTGCGCTTCCCGATTCAGGTCTGCTGTCTCCTAATTTGAGGGAACCTCTGCCGAAGCCCGCTCTCTCAACTGACTTCACGTCTCCGGTTAGACCATATCGATTCGGCGAACCTCGCCTCGGACAACTAAACCCGACGCTTGATTCTCTGCCGAAGCCCGCTCTCTCAACTGACTTCACGTCTCCGGTTAGACCATATCG
>CAYHIZ010000016.1:9437-14542 GCA_964356695.1 uncultured Candidatus Saccharibacteria bacterium
ATTCGGCGAACCTCGCCTCGGACAACTAAACCCGACGCTTGATTCTCTGCCCACTGCGCCACCGCCGAAAACAACACAAGCCGATATCACACCGCTCTCTCCGCTCGCACTGAACAGAGACGCAAATGCGAAAGGCGCTGTCTCGCCATTCGAGGTATTCAAAGGAAAGCTGGTTCTAACCGCGCGGTCCGCACCACCTTCGAAGCCGGTACAAGCCGGATCGCAAATCGATAAAACAGACCCCGATGTTGCGCTCGAGGCCACACAGAAAGAGATAGAGCGCGTTGCGGCTCACAATGCTACGACCCCCATACCGCCATCTCGTCCGTCTTCTTTAAATCCCTTAAAAACAGTGCCTACTCCGGCCGAATTGGCCAAGATCGGGAATCTTAACCCTGGCCCAAGAGACACCATCGGCTCTCGAGGTAAGGCAGTGGTATCCCTCCAACGTTTCTTGGGAGTAACCCCAGATGGTTTATTCGGCCCAGACACCAAGGCGGCACTCATTAAATTCCAAAAAGACAATAATATACCAGGCATTAAAGAGAGTGCTTATGGAAATTTCGGACCAATAATGCGCGAATTCTTTAGAACGCAATCCGTCACATCCCCTACTCCTCGTCAGGAATCACTGCCACAGACTACCCCCGCACCATCGAAATCCACAAAACCAATTCCAGACTCTGCTCCAATAGTGCAACCGCAATCTGCACCCCAGGTAAACACCCGCGCCATAAATCCCGCTCCCGCCGTTACTCCCACACAATCCCCAAGTCCATTCAATGATTTCCTCAAAAGAATCGAAAAATATCTTGGTATCACACAAGCGCCCGCGGCGGAGGTGCCCATACCTCCGCGACGACCTTTGGAGTTTAGTGCGGAAGAACCTCGTAGAATAATCGAACAATCCACTCCAATAGTGCAACCGAAAGTTGAGCCCAAAGTAAACACCCCCGCCACGAATCCAGTGCCGCAAGCACCACTACTCACAATCTCACCATGGTCTCCGCAAACCGTCTTCACGCCGAGCAACGTGCCGAACGGTTCGGTACGCACGTCCCCTGATTTCTCCCTGCCCACTCCCGCACCACGGCTTGCTCTCACAGAGAACCAAAACACTATCCCCACGATAGCTGACATCGCATGGAATGTGCTCACCGACGTAGCTAAAAACGCCGAAACCTTCTTGAGTAACCTGATTCCATGGCTAGACCCATTCATTCCGCAACCCCAGTTTGATGAAAGTCTTGTATCTAAAGGCGCACATCCAGTACTTTTATATGGTGGACGAGAAGCTGCCAAAACATTGCCGTCTGGTTATAAGGCAAAGGTCATAAGTGATTCCAGAACAGAATCTGAATCTATAATAGGGAGTGGCTCGTACCACGTTAAACGTTTCGATTCTCACGGCAACCTAACGCCCGGAGGTACATACAGCGGTGCAATAGATATTCAGATTTTCGATCCGCAGGGCCGTCCTCTTGAAAACGGTTTCAATATCCCCAACAAAGCCGGTATCCGGGAGAGCTTCCAGATATACCGTGAGTTTATGCAAAACATGCATCGCGCGATACAGGCGCAATATCCCGAGCTTGAGGGAAAAGGTCGTTGGGGTGGATACTTCCGTTCCGGATGGATGATGGATTTGATGCATTACGATATAGGACTTTCCAAAAATACCCAAGCAGGAAATTGGGATCAAGGCCTGTTTACACAACAAGCAGAGAAATACGATCTATTGGATCAAGTAGGAAAAGGGATGCAGTCACCGTATGAAATAGCACGCAAATTTGAACCCAAAGTAAACACCCGCGCCATAAATCCCGCTCCCGCCGTTACTCCCACACAATCCCCAAGTCCATTCAATGATTTCCTCAAAAGAATCGAAAAATATCTTGGTATCACACAAGCGCCCGCGGCGGAGGTGCCCATACCTCCGCGACGACCTTTTGAATTGGGGGCAAACGACACTCGTAGAATCTTCGAGCCATCCGCTCCAATAGTGCAACAAAAAGTTGAACCCGATGTAAGCATCCCTGTCGCGAAGCGAGCTATCGCTCCTGAACAAAGGTCAATAGAAACATATGATGATGTAGTCATATTCATGAGTGAATTTATAGATACGGTCGTCAAATCGATTAAAAATGCCATTGAGAGTATTCTCTCAGAGCCTCCACTTACGCCACTAGAACAGTACATTGTTGATAACGGTTCATTTTTTGATTCTTTGAAGAATCGCGCGCTCATTCGTGAGACTTTGCCGTCGAGGCCACCTGTTTTCAATCGCGAACTATTGCCTCAAACCGACCCTGTTATGATGAAACCATTGGGCACGCTCACCGATGATGAAATAGAGGATGTGCTTTTCAACAAAACAATTCCGCCCATAAACAAAGTCATGGAGAAGCTGTTTGCCGCGCATGGACGTGTATATAACGCACCGGATGTCGTGTTGTTTGATGGGCAATCGTTTAAAGATGCGACAGAAATATTTCCCGGGGACAAATCAATCGGTTCATATCAGATTGATAAATACATCGACACGTACATAATGCGAGACAAATTTGGCAATTTGACACAGTCGGGAAATTTCAACTCGACCATTTATATCGATATTGCACAGATAAAACGTTTTGCCGCTAAATGGAGAGACGCGCGCCCGATTATTTTGCAAGCAACATTTGCGCACGAACTCGGACACCACCTTCAACAAGCGACCGGAATTAGTGACAAGCTCAATCTGGATATAAAGTCTAAATATCCCAGAATATTCTCGCATGACTTGGACCAAACAATAATAGAACAACAGGCAGATTATCTCGAAGGAACAATTCTGGCGCTTGCGGGTCTTCTACACAAGGGAGATCCGGAAAATATTTATTACGCAAATAATGCGATCTACGGATTCCTTGCATTTAGCATGACCCACGGAAGCTCTCTAGATCGTACACGCGCCACATACGACGGCATGTTAAGCGCTGATATCGAAACAGGACTTGCGCGAGCATACTTTGCTCCCCAGTGGAATTTGGACGCGAATATACGACCCGCTCACAGCTATGTGACTACACCGCCCCCACAATCAGTCAGTGTACCAATTCTATTAAGTATTCCCAGAAACAGCGCGATACGCGAAACGAAACCTAGCCGTGCTTTATTCGATATAATTTTCAAAAAAAGTGAAGCGCGGATAATCTCATCCGAGCTCAACGATGATCTATTCAATGAGCGATTCAAGAACAATCCACACCTTATTGGGGGAGAAGCACTCGATGGCCTGGATATAATTACTAAGATTGCCCAACTGGCAAAAAGAGCATCGTACCATAGTGACATTTCATTATTGCGCGACAGGGAGACGATAGCACGGACCGCTATTGATCTAGAATTTCGCGTAAATGTAATGCGTAATGCAATCCATTCGGCACTATTAAAAACACGGGGAGTGATTACGCCCGAATTGTTGACCAAACTCGATAATGGTCGCGTTGTATCGAATTTTATACGAGACGTAGACAAATTAATCGTTACTATTACTGAAGGATTGTATAATACGAACAATTCCATCGACACTAATGAGATTCCGAGTGCGAAGCCGGCGATGCAAAAACCGCAAACAGTTTCCGCCATAAATCCCGCTCCATCCGCTCAATCCGCGTTACCAAAGAATGAGATAGGTGCGCAGAGTCTCTTTGATCAAATAAAGTCACAGATCATAAACAACTTGGGCTATATTATGTCGTTACTCGGCCTTCGCAATTCCAAAGCCAATGCGAGACCGGCACCAGTGCCAAAAGAAACACCAATATCTGATGGTCGACCACCCGAACCACCCGATACCCCACTATCGGAGAATGAGATCCTTATGGCTAAGCAATTCGGTCTTTCTGCGGAAATCGATCCGGGAACTTTTCGAAAAATTTTGCCGCCCGACCCTGGAATCTTCCCGGAAACGTTACCGACCGAAACCGATATGTTCATGCGTATGTTCATGAGAGTTCGAGCTGGATCGCTCACGGATGCGCAGATTGATACATTGGTCGCACGAGCATTGCCACACCTCGACAAATATTGGGCGCGTGTGTTCGCGGATCGCGGGCTTACATACAATCCACCGCGAGTCGTGATGTATCGAGGCAAATCTCCCATTAGTGATAGTTCTGTGCCGGTCCCTCCACCACACTGGTATGGTCCGCTCGGCGATCCTGTTTCGGGCATAACATATATTGATCGGCGAGCAATCAGGGACTTGACCAAAAATTGGAATCAATCCAACGCATCTGACGTACAGATGATACTAGCGCACGAAGTGGGACATCATGTTGCTCGACAATTGGGCATGTATAAGGGTATTAAAATGAGTGAACACACCGTAATAATCGAGCAGCAGGCACAATACCTTGCGGGCGTTAGTTTACGAGAAGCGGGTTTGTTGTATGCCGGATTCCCTGAACACTACTACTATGCCTCCGCGAGATATGGTGCGGATATGCTTGAAGCAGTCGGAGCGACAGCGTCGATACCGGGGTACGTGTACCCAACAGCGCGTCAAATGTCCTTGTCCATCTATGAGGGTATGACGGAAGTGAATATCGATAAGGGACTCAAAATGTTGCGCTAAAATTAGACTTCATCTTTTTCGGAATGCACATGATACAATCTCCGCATATGGATAAAAACATACAAGCCCTCTTGGAGGGGGTGAATTTTATCAAGGAACGGATGGCAACCAGAGAAGACGTGCATGAGATCGTGAATGAAGCCGTGGATTCCGCAAAAGTTGAATTGCGTGCAGAAATACATGAGGTTGTAAATAAAGCCGTAAATGCCGCAAAAGTCGAACTGCGGTCCGAAATACATGAGACAGCCTCACGGACAAATGAACGCCTCGCCGATCTGGAACGAGGGCAGGAAGAAATCCTGGACGTTCTCCGTCCGCTATCGCGCGCGCACAGCACCGATGCGCTGACAATCGTCGGGCATGAGACACGCATTACACGGATCGAACGACAGCTCGCGATTCATTAAGATTTTCTTTTAGTCAATGGATGTTGGGATCATACGCAATATCGGTGGTAACCAGCGAATAGCGGCGGGCGCGCTTT
>CAYHIZ010000017.1:0-13988 GCA_964356695.1 uncultured Candidatus Saccharibacteria bacterium
AAGCGCGCCCGCCGCTATTCGCTGGTTACCACCGATATTGCGTATGATCCGTATCCTTATTCAGGATCGTAAAGCTTTCCGGATGTACAGAACGCGTAAAAGCGATGGGCGGCGCGGAAGCGCGAATCGGATTCCATTTGCATTCATACGCGCGCACTCGGCCGTTTTCTTCCTCTATATAATCCACCTCGCCCGTGCGCTCGCGCCAGAAGAACGCGTTAGGCGTCTTCCCGGCGTAACTTGCGAACTTGCGCCGCTCGAGGATGCAGAAATTCTCCCACAAGGCACCCGTGTCGTGGCGCGTCAGGGGGTCAATTGCGCCGAACTGGTTCACGAGGGCGTTGCGGATGCCGAGATCGTAAAAATACGCCTTGAACTTGCGCCCGACGCGCCCGCGCACATTCTTGGCGTACGCATGCAGACGGAATATCGCGAACGACTTCTCGAGTATGTCGATGTAGCGTATGATCGTCTGGCGGCTCACGCCGAGAATCGTCGCAAGTTCATTGTACGATACCTCGTTGCCTACCTGCCCCGCGAGAAGCCGCAACAGATCCTGCAACACCACCGAGTTGCGCACACCCTCAAATATGAGCAAGTCTTTCGAGAGATACTGAGCCGCGATTGTCTTCAGTTTCAATTCCTTCTCCGCGTTAGCCAGCAGGAATATTTCCGGATAAAGGCCGTATACGAGCGTCGTGTCGAGCGTTTTTGAGAACGCGAGCGGATCGTGCGCGACTTCGGTTATTCCGAACGGATACACCGTAAACTCCCATGATCGACCGACAAGTGGCTCACCCACCTGCTGGGACAGCTCGAAACTCGACGAACCGGTCGCAATGTACTGCACATCTGGATATGTGTCGAAGAGTAGTTTCAGGAGCATGCCGATGTTGGGTATGCGCTGGGCTTCATCAAAGACGGCGACACGCTTCCCCTTCAGATATTCGTGTATTTTTTGTATCTCGAATGATCTCATCAGAGCAAAGATGTCCGGATCTTCGCAGTTCCAGTACACTCCTGCATCTCCGAACGGTTCTAAAAGCTTCTTGACGAGCGTCGTCTTACCCGCCTGCCGCGGACCATAGATAACGATCACATTGTGGCTGAAAAGCTTATCCTTTACCGCTTCGTATACATACCTCTGAATATACATGTCTATATTGTACCTATACTTACAAAATACGCAAGATGACAGGCGATAGTGGATTGAGTGCTAACCTGCCCACGGATGCACACTACCACCTCCTCCCGATCCACCTCGTATGCGACGAAATTCAGGTGCGTATGTGCGTCGAAATAGCGCATATTATTGACGAATGTGATTCTCGGATCAAAATATCTCCCCGCCAATCTTGTCGCGATACCGACCCTTGCGATAACTGAGTACATGCTTTTTTATATCCGTATCAATATCTTTCTGTTCTTTTTTGGTGGTAAACTCACTCCGCTTAACATAGCAGTGCCCCTGCATTACTATCGTCTTTCCCTTCTTCTCGAAGAAGATTTCTGCGAGGCGATTGTTTATGAGTGCGAATGCCCAGGACATACGATTTATCTTTTCTGCTTATTTGTCTCGCCGTATTATGTCCACCACGCTTTTCCTCCAGAGCTCTTGTATTTCAGCTCTGTTGCGCGTGCGTTGCCTATCCCCCGCAATTCTTGGATCGCCTGCGCGCTTGATACTAAATCGGAGCGTAAAATATCGCGCTTTATGACTTCGAGCTCGTGCTGAGTACCCGCATGCCGGAGTCTTGCCGAAAAACCCCTTACGTGAATAGCCAAGATTTTCGGATACGGCTTATTACGCGCCGAAAAAAGCCATTCTTCGGATGGTCCTGGCATCTTCGCATCACCCATTACCTCAGTATACATCAATGGACATGTTCAATGCGCGAAGCCTATGCTGTTTTCGTCTGCATGCCATCAATATTAAGAGTAAATTTTAGATTGCCAGAGACGCAGTCAAATGTAAGCGGAGTGGTTGGGAGAACATATTGAGGTACGCGTCGTGCCAGTTCGACGATACCAACTTCGGCCATTGATTCACCCTCGCGTAGCAACTGCATATGCCCAGAGTGACGCATGTCTTTAACATCAATGTCGCCCGCCATGTCATAGTCATGGATCAAAAGGAAATCGCCCGCATGTTCTCCTACCGAAAGCCTTGTGTTGATAATGGGCGCGTTTGTTGTTTTTACTTGTTCGACAAGCATCCGTACTCTATCATCGCCAAGCGCAGCAATAACGTCGCCTGCTTTTTTTGAGATCGCACGTAAATCATCATCTTTGATCTCTGGGTTATCCTTGTGTGCATTGTGAAATTGTGTGTACAAATTCTCACCGAACTTTCTCCCCACAGTTTCAGCGTAAGAGCGGGGAACCTCCGCTTCGCGCCCGCCAAAAACGTTTTTAATTATTTTTCCGATTTCGATGCCCATACAGTTTGAAATTAAATAATAATCATTGATCACAATTATAGCACTCTTTGACGTCTCACCAGGCTAAACCTTACGCAATCGGCGTGTGCTCTATATCCTCTTTTTTCTTCGGCACGATGCCGTGCACAATGAGGATTTTCTCGAAATCTTCGCGCTCGATCGTCTCCACCTCGACGAGCTGTTTGGCGATTGCATCGAGCACTTTACGATGTTTCTTTAGAACATTTCCGGCTTTTTTATGCGCATCGTCAATGATGCGCTTAACTTCGGCATCTATTTGGGTGGCGACTTCTTCGGATTGCTCGGTACCATCAATTCCCTGACCAAACAAAGCCTTGCCCATCGCGGCATCGAACGCGATCGGTCCCAGCGCTTCAGACATACCGTAGCGTGCGACCATGTCGCGTGCGAGTGCTGAGAGAACCTGCAGATCGTTGGAAGGTCCCGTCGTGATGTCTCCAAACACCATTTTCTCCGCAACATAACCACCAAGAGACACGGCGATATCGTCCAAAAATTCTTTGCGTGACTGCATTCTTCTGTCTTCTAATGGAAGTTTGAGTGTGTACCCCGCCGCGCGGCCGCGCGAGATTATGGATATCTTATGCACAGGATCCGCGTGAGGAAGCACGCTTGCGACTAGCGCGTGGCCTGCCTCATGGTACGCGGTAATCTCTTTTTCTTTCTTGTTCAAAACATGGCTCCGGCGCTCGGGTCCGAGCATAACTTTTTCTATGCTTCGGATAAGATCATACTGTGTCAATTCTTTCCTGTTCTCGCGCGCGGCTAGAATCGCACCCTCGTTCATCAAATTCGCAAGATCGGCACCTGAAAATCCCGGGGTGCGCTCGGCAATGACGGCAAGATTAACGTCGGGACCAAGTGGCTTCTTTCTTGCGTGGACTTTAAGAATTTCTTCGCGGTCTTTGCGATCGGGTAGGTCGATCGTCACGCGCCGATCAAAACGACCCGGCCGCAGAAGAGCCGGATCAAGTACGTCGGGGCGGTTGCTCGCCGCCATCACAATGACTTTTTCATTAGGTTCGAAACCATCCATCTCGACGAGTATCTGATTCAAAGTTTGTTCACGTTCATCGTTTCCACCGCCAACTCCCGTACCGCGCACTCGCCCCACGGCATCTATTTCGTCCACGAAAATAATAGAAGGCGCGGCTTTTTTTGCAGTAAGAAACAAATCGCGTACGCGCGAGGCGCCGACACCAACAAACATTTCCACAAACTCGGAACCGGAGATGGAGAAAAACGGAACGCCGGCCTCACCCGCTACGGCGCGCGCCAATAAGGTTTTTCCAGTGCCGGGTGCGCCCATCAATAAAACTCCTTTCGGTATGCGCGCGCCGATTTGGATGAATTTCTTGGGATTTTTCAAAAAGTCGACAATCTCGGCAAGCTCTTCCTTTGCCTCCTTCGCACCGGCAACATCTTTGAACGTTACCTTCTGCACTTCGTCTTCTGGATTCACGAGCCGAGCCATCGAGCGACCAAAAGTGAAAGCCTGCATGCCAGCGCCGCGCATCTGGCGTGAGAGATACCAGATGATTCCGAACAGAAGAAATACGGGAATGAGAAGCGGCGCAAGCGTCAAAAACCAAAATCTCGGACCGCCCTCATCTTTTATTTCGATTTTTACAGCACCAATTTTCTCTTGCGATACTTGATAGTTCGCTAGTGTTTCAGTAAAAGAAGATTCAGATTCTTTACGAGACTTCTTTTCGGTCTTATCGGCATATACGGCCGTAACGCTATCGCCCTCTACTGTGACAGTCGAGATGATGCCCGCATTTATGTCGCCGGCGATTTGCGAGAGTGGTACGGATTCAGTCTCCGAGAATACATGTTCTCGCACTAAAGAGTATCCGATCGACAATACCAAAAATACCACAAACGCCATGGCGAGTTGCATCCAAATTGAAGGACCTTGTGATGCTGGACCGGGTCCGCCGTTCTTATGTGACTTTACTGTTTGCTTATCTTCGCCAGTCATTTCAAGTATTATACATATTTCGTACCTAATGCAAAGAAAACCGCACGTTCGTTGTATAGTTTCCGTATGGCTCTTGTGGAAAATCAGCGTGTCGGGTTTGATTACAGCATACTCGAGGAAAAAGAGGCGGGTTTGGAATTGCTAGGTCACGAAGTGAAGTCTCTCCGTGCCGGACACGGTTCCCTAAAAGGCGCACGCATCGTGGCTCGCGGAGGAGAAGCTTATCTCGTCGGCGCATCCATACCTCCGTGGCAAATCGCAAATGCGCCGAAATCTTATGATCCGGAGAGAACTCGCCGTCTGTTGCTTTCGCGTAAAGAAATTGCTCAAATCTCCTCTGCCGAGGGAGAAAAAGGATTGACAGTTGTGCCGATTCGTGTGTATAATATCGGAACGAAACTGAAGCTTCTGATCGCGATTGTCCGTGGTAAGAAAAAGGAAGACAAACGTCAATCCATACGGGCTCGCGAGGAGAAGCGTCGGATCGAAAGAACTTTGAAAAATTAGCCTGTTGGTCCTTCCCGTCACTTTCTGTGAATGCAGAGAAAGTGACGGGGATGATCAGTTTCGACAGGGAAATAGGAATATGTATGTGCGCAACAAAGTTGTGGCATCTTTTAAAACTGCCTCAAAACCTAAGTGCGAACAAAGTAGCACGTGCAGTACTCTCGCCTATTCAAATGGCAGACCTGCAGCCCGCTTACGCATACTCTGCCTAAGCGCCGTCCAGGAAGCCGATGCTTGATCAAGCTTCCCCGGGCGTAAAAACTTCAAGCACTGATATGGACATGTTCCAGCCATATCTAAGAAATGGGACTCGGCATTGTATCGTTTCGATCATCTTTAAGATGCAATGCCTAAACCACAAGATGATCTATGTTGTGTAGAATCATTCATATTCTTTTCTCTGGACGCGAGTGCGATTCTCGCCATCTCCACTCGATTCGGCCGCAAAACGGCCTCACTCGTGGCAAGCCACCTACCCGCAAATACCCTGGTAGGTGGTTTTTGCTTATGCCGAATCGAGTGCCCTGAGCGAGCGAAGCGAGTCGAATGGGCTGTGTATAATTTTGAAATGCAGTTTGTCTACATGATCCAAAACTCATACGGCGACTTATATATCGGCATCACTGACAACCCCCAGCAACGTCTGAAGTATCACAATCAAAACAGAGAAGCGATGTTTACGAAGAGAGCTTCTAAGTTCAATATTGTTTTTCTTGAAGACTACGAGACCCTTGCCAAAGCGCGGAAACGCGAAATTCAAATCAAGAAATGGCGCCGAGATAAGAAAGAGGTTCTGATTGAGAGATACAAAAGCGGATTATCGACAAAGATTTAATTCCCATCAAAAGAGGATCGCGAAACCCTGTTTCCACCCCGCTCCCGCTCTATATCCGCCTCTCATATTCGGTATTATGGAGCATAAATGTCATTTGGGTCAGGACCCGCCTCGCTCGTAGCTCCGAGAAAAGCAAGGATAACCGGAACCCCAAGGAAGATGGTCAGAAACACTATTACCATCAAATTTTCTTTGAGCCAGTTCATATTTTGATAAGAATCAATCACTTTACTGTTTTCATCAGGCTTAGAGGTGATGTTTCAACCTCTCCCGTTTTTGTGTCAGTGTAGGTGACCACACATTCTTCCCACACATCACTGTATGTTACCCCCATAACATTGCCCCATTCCTTCTTAACGCCAGCCGACAATGATTCACACTCTTTTTGCTTAAATGATAACTCCTGTTGTTTCGTCTGAGTCTCCCTTTCAATCCTTTGCTGCCTCTCGATAGACTCCTGCCTGCTTACTTGAGTTGCATAATAAAAGGAACCAAAAATGACGCTTCCCACTAAAATAGTCACCGGCAACGACAATTTAGTGAGCCTTTCCATATCGTGAGTCTATACCCTATATATGCCGTATTCAACTACTCACTTGTGATACCTAAACGCTAATGGGATACGCGTATCTGCCCCATCCCGTAGTGCGCTAAGATCCAAAATCGCCTCAGAAACCTCAAATACCCAAGAATGTAGTTGGTTCCAACTTTCGTCCACCATGTCCACTACTAGACCAAAGTAGCCCGCCTTAGAACAGGTGAGCTATTTTGTTATGAGAGTAAATGACGTCCACGAACTAATAGTCCCTTCCCTGTCCTCTATTCGATATCGACAGTTTGTGTCGTGAATAATTGCTGGTACAGGTCGGAAATTCTTATTGATTATTTTCTTTGCCGAAACTTCCACTTTGATTCTCCTTTCTTTTGGATCTCGAGGCGGCCAGAAATATTGCATATGGAACCAATTTCCTAAAGTGTCGTTTCGCGTGAAGTGGCACGACAGAGGTCCATGGGCATGGGATACGACATGGGCCATGAGCTTATTGAAGATGATTTCATGCACCCGATATTTTCTCTCTGCCTTATCCCAAAATTTGATTTTGAAACTATGCCCGTCCTTTTTCCACCAAGTCATAAGTAAATTGCTGAACATTGTTTCTCTTCTCTTAACAAAATCTGTATACGGAATGAAAAACTCTAAAATTTTTCCTTTGAGCATCTCCTTTTTATTTTGATCGTTAAGCTGTGGGTAAATTGCGTCCGTAAGGCACATTCTCATACTCAAAGAATCCAACCACCTAATTTTGAAAGTAACAGCATCACTATCCGCCGTGAAATAAACGACATTTTCCCTTGCTGTTAATGCGTAATATAAAATCAGTGCGAAACTCTTAACGTCCCTCAGATACGCCGGATGTTTATCTTTCTGAGCCTCTTTTGCTTTTTTAAGGGTCTTGGAGTGGCTCTTTTTGAGAAATCTGTAGGAATCTGACTCGAGGATTTTTTTCTTTAATTCCTTGTCAGTTTCTGTCTCTTGCGAACCACCAGACTCTCTTCTATATATTTCGTATAACTTCCGTTCAATGTCAGAAAGTTGCTCTCCTTTTATCCTCCGAGAACCATATAATTCTTCAAAGAAATCTTCCGAACCAACGTTCGCTGGATTGTACAGTTCAGAAATAAAGTTGTAGTAGGTTGGACAAACATTTTGATCTTGATTGTAAATATTATTAAAGGTCAGTATTTTGTAACGCCTCCTAATCTTTTCAAGCCTGTTCTTGGGTAGCTTTGCCTGTAATTCCTCCCAAACATTCTCCGTTATGAAAAAACGTCTACTTAGGGTGAGCCTGTACCTTGGTAGTACTTTCAGGTCCAGAAAAAAATTCGTATCAAAGAAATACACTGTTCTATACCTTAGCGGCCTGTATAAAAACGCGTAAAGAAAAAGTATAAAACGTCTCAACCTAAACATCAGTTTCTCTCGTGGTGTTTTGGGCATGCATGTAACCTAATTGAAGTCTACGGAAGTAGCAAATGCATTACCTCGCTAAAATTACCCCCCTTCCCATTGGAACGGACTTGGCATTACTCTTTGTACAAGAATTTTACAGCTATCCCGATTGCTTCCACTCAATTCGCAAAAAACTCGCATATTTGTGCGGGTTTTTTGCTTCACGAAAGTCTACAAATTCATATAATACGAATTCGTTTCGTGCTGAGCGAGCCGAATGGGCTGTGTATAATATCGAAAAGGTTTGCCAGCAAAGTAATTCGCATTCTTCCACTCGACCGCACCCATTGCATGCACATAGGTAGTTGATACACTATGTGTACCAATCTATGAATGTGGCTACGAATACATCATACATAAATGACTGTCTTTTGGAGGGCTCCGTCCATCGCTTTGGACGCGATGGCGTGCTCTATGAAGTATTGCGTGAAGTCGATGAGCACCGAGCACTCATCCGCGTCATCGAGACCGGTGAAGAAACGACATACCCGATTAGAGATATCCGATCCGATCCGATCGAATAGTATGTTTGCCATTACTTTCGATTTGGTCGTTGCCGATACAAACGCGCATCACCCGAAAAATGTCACGCAGGCATACACCGACATCGCACTCGTACTGCAACAATTCGGATTCGAACGCATCCAAGGTAGTGTCTACGTCACCAAGAGCGAAGATATGGCAAACCTCTTTCAAGCAATACTCGCGCTCAAGTCGCTTCCATGGTTTGCATCGTCCGTGCGCGATATCCGTGCGTTCCGCATCGAGCAATGGTCGGATTTCACGGCACTCATCAAGCAGATAAATCCATAGGGTCTATCTACGTTTCTTCCTACAAATTCATATAATACGAAATCGTTTCGTGCTGTTTGAATCCGAGTTTTTGATAGAGCGCATTGGCGGCAACGCGCGAAGGACGGCTTGATAGATGTATCGCGCGCGCTGTATTGCATTCCAACAAGGTACGCGCGGAGCACGTGAGAGTGCTACAGTACAGCCTTTCAGGCAGGGGCACGCGGCTCAAATCTCCAAGAACGAATCGCCTCAAATTTTGAGAAATGAGGCGATTCGGTCAGCTATACCAATTCTCTACCCTACCGATTATACAATTCAAATTATGCTACAATATTGTCATGTCCGAAAAAATTCCTACCCAAAACAAGACTGACATTATGGATTTGCTTAAACGATACCGTTCATTTGATGATCCTCAGTTAACAGACGAGGTTTTGGCAAATTTAGGATTCATGCGCAAAGGACCCGGAAGAATTGTAACCCTTGCGCATGCTGAAAAAATCAGCAAGGACGAACAATTTAAGGAGGATCATATACCATTCGATACGATAAGTTTTTCCGCTACGCGAAACAGGATAGGGCGTTCAGATTTGACTCACAAAGATTGGGATAGTTTCGCTGAGAAACTTGATGTACACGAAGCGGTAATGAATAGCGATAACAAAGAACCATCAAAAATTTTATACGCAAATCATCCGGGTATAAATGCTTTAATGGATTCCATGCTTTCGACAAGTGTTCAAGCAGAACTAAATAAAAATCAGTCGAAAGAATATCACTACGTTGTTGCTGATCTATTCAACATGCCTGCAGAAAGAATTACTATCGACCTACAGAACGCTCTTTCCGAACCTTTCAGAAGACGTTTAGAAATTTGGATACAGGATGAGACTGTACATGAAGATAATCAGACACGGTTCCATCAAGAGTGGAGCGAGAAAGAATATGATGAACTGGAGCGTATAAAGGGACGGCTCGCTGACCCTGATTTTTATGAGGCAAAGTTTGCCGAATTAATGGCTAGCCGCGACATGTTTGATTTTCAAAGTCGGGACGTGGACTATAGCCTCCCAGATATAGGTTGGAATAACTCATTCGAACTTGTGAAAGGTGTCTTTGAAATAGCATGTCGTCGCAACGGTTGGAATGGTGTTGCTGATCTAATACGTCAGGCGGGCGACATTACTGCTATGCGTACCCTTTCGCAAGGGACACTGCCATCCACCGAAGAAAAAAAAGAATTGCGTGCGAACTTAAAGAAAATGACTGTTGAAGAAAAGAAAGCTACTAGCTCACAAATGTCTGAATTGGATGGGCGTCGCAAGAAAGAGAAGCTTATGATGTCTGCGGTTGAACAATATTTTTCGTTGCCACAACGGCTCGCGGATATGATGCGTAAACGAATTACAGAGGTTCAAAATCAAATTATGCTTGGCGGAAAATCAAACGAGAAAGTAGAATTTACACTGAATGGCAAACCCAATTCTGAACTTGACCGCGACCCTGGAAAAATTAGTGGCGATTGCACGGAGGGTAAACCACTTCCGTTTGATGTCCCGACCCTGCCTCTTTATAATGTCAAAGTCTTTAGTCAAGATAAGAAACACATCGGCAACATATATCTGTATGAAACCACCGTCGGTGAAGGTACAAACAAAAAACCTATATGGCATCTCGATGCGATACAGATTCCTGCGAATGTAGATTGGTCCGAAGGTATTGCAAATCTATTCGATTCACTTAAAGTTGTGGCACGCGCAAAAAATATACCGTTCTTGTCGATTTCAACGTATAACCCTCATATTTCAAATTATAATTACATCGCTGACGCGGCTATTGCGTATGTAAAAGGAATAAAAGCCCAGAAGAATGAGTTGAACGATTACGAATTGCAAGAATACGCTGGTAAATCACAACTTCAAACTGATGGAGTGGTTTGGACAATCAAAACTTCAGATTAGACTGACGGCACATACGACACACCCCGTCCTTTTCCTTCCCGCTTTAACAAATCTCTCTGCATTAAAGTTGTTCCGTAGCGGGCTGCCGTCGCGTCGGAGATGTGTAGCAATTTCTCAATATCGTCGTTCGTAATCCGCCCTTTCTCCTTCGCTAAGTCAACTACTTTAGCGAGACGCGCCTCTTTTCTGCCAACACGCTTGGCTATGGCATTAGTGCGATTTATTGCGCTCCATTTTGTGCTCGGCACTGATTGAGAGGATTGTGCCGCCGGAGGTCGTTGCGGTGGTTGCGATGAAGCACTTTGTGTAGCGGGTTTCGGTTCAGGAGCAGATACCTCGATCTCCGGCGGCTCCGACGTGGGTTCCGGGGCCGATTGTGATTCTTTCGGGATGACGGACGCGGGTTCTGCGGGCTCGACTTGTTCAGCGACAGGCGATGGTTCCATGGTAGATTGCGTTGACTCAGGCGGTGCAACTGGCGCAGCGGGCTCCAGCGTAGGCGTAGATTCAGCAGTGGGTGTATTGTGTGCAACATCGTCCGTCATTCCTTCAGATTATCACGATCGGCTCAATGCAAGTGCGTGAGGCGCGCGCTGTCAGTCGCCTTGCTCGAAGTGGGTTCGCGTAAATTGTAGAATTACTCGATTTGCAAAAGTCTACAAATCCATATAATACGAATTTGTTTCGTGCTGTTTGAATCCGAGTTTTTGGTAGAGTGCGTTGGCAGCTGTGCGCGAAGGACGGCTTGAAAGATGTATCGCGCGCGCGCCTTGCGCGCGCGCTCTCTCGATAAGTTTTAAGCTTATCATTTTCCCAAGACCCTTTCCGCGGTGAGCTTCATCCACGACTATATCTTCGAGCTGGGCAATCACCCCTTCCGGCTTGAGAGCTACAACGAGCTCGCCCATTCCAACGATCACATCATCCTCTTTTGCGACCCAGAGTTCGAGATACGGATTCGCCATTATGTTTAGAAGAAGCTCCGACGTACAAAGAGGCACGCGTTCCGACAATTGCCGTAAAAGCGCGTTGATTTCAACCAAGGTATTCTCCCCAACCTTTTCGATTCGTACCAATTCCGCCATTTCGACATAGTACAGCCGAAATGTGCGGGCTACAATGAACGAGATGTACGGTCCGAAAAGTTTCTATGGGGAGTAAAAGAAAATGGTCTCGTCCCAGGGGACGAGGCCGCACCATCTCTATACAGAGTGTTTTTACTTTAGCCGACCAGCGGCGCGTTCGATGGCTTCGAAAAGCGCCAGAAAATTGCCTACCCCGAAGCCGTCATTGCCACAACGCTCTATGATCTCGAAGAAGAGTCCCGCGCCGCTTCCCAATATGACGGTGGTGAAGGTCTGCAATAGATATCCTTTTTCATCGCCATCGATCAATATACGAAGCCTTTTAAGATCGTCCATAAGCAACTGGGGTATTTCTATCTTCAGACCCGCCCTCTTGAGGCGCACAGGCGTCAAGTCGTAGTACGTATCGGGAACATCGATGAATGTGACACCGCGCGCCCTCAAGATGCCGACTGTTTCGACGATGTCGTCGGTTCGGAACGCCATGTGTTGTATGCCGGGGCCACGCCTGTCCCGCAAAAATTCGTCGATGTGGCCGAATTTCCCTTTGACCGGTTCATTGATCGGAATCGTCACCGCGCCATTTTCACTTCGCACCACGACACTGCGCAAAGCGGCTTTGTCGGTCGATATTTGCCTTTCGGTGAAGCGGGCAATCTCGTGGAATCCGAAGATCTTTTTATAGAAGCTTGCGCAAGGATCCATGTGCCCTCGCTCCTCATTAATGACCTCATGATCGATTTCAATCAATCCGACCGGAGGGACGCAACAAAGCGGATAGTCAACCGGCACAAATCCCGGCGCAAAGATGCCCGGATAATTATCTCGTTCAATAAGCGTGTGAACGAGATGACCGGAAGTCCGAATCGCGGCATGTCGCATGATGATCTTCTCGGGGTCGTTCTCATCCCTGAATTCCCGGATCGGGGCGGCTGATTTTGCACCGAGCTTGAGGGCGGTTTCGTATTCCCGGCGCACGTCGTCGACCAGAAGCGCGATATCGTGCACGCATTCTCCATACTTCTGGATCAGGTTGAATACAGGCGAATCATCATCGATCGCCTGCGAGAGGATGATGATTATACTGCCCTGTCTAAGGACACGCGATTCCGTGACTTCTCGGCCAGTCGAACGATCCGCGTATGCAAACTCTTCAAATCCCCACACTTCGCGGAGATATTTCGCCGTTGCGCAGGCGTCATTTACTAAGAATTCATCATGGTCGATCCCTAGTACCTTGACATGGAGGAGCGTGCCCTGTTCCATTTTCGTACCCTCTGTTGTTGTGTGAGAACATATGTCCCACATCACTGTAGGTGAGCTGGGGGGATTGTCAATCATTCCCTTCGCCTTAATTATGCCCGCAAGCTAATAGAATGCGAAAACTCCGCTTTCATATTTTCCGAGCGCCCATGGGTAAGACTCGAGACTTTCGCAAATTTATGTTGGTCGAGTATACAATGACTGCATGAGATGGATTCTTTCGATCATCGGAATCGGTACTGTATTCGTGCTTGGACTTTACCTGGGAAACACTTCTGATGCACCACTGCTTCGCCAAGGCTTCGCAGTGCCAGCACTGCGAAGCGAAATCATTGCCTCGACAAACACAGCAAAATACAAATGGTATCCTGTGATAAAAGTAGTTGACGGCGACACGCTCACGATCCTAAAAGACCAGAAAAATACGACGCTCAGACTCATCGGGCTTGATACGCCTGAGACAGTCGATCCGCGTAAACCTGTGCAGTGTTTCGGCAAAGAAGCCTCTGAAAAAGCAAAACGAGTGCTCGCCGACACATTGGTACGAATCGAAACAGATCCTTCGCAAGGAGATTTGGACAAATACGGCCGGACGCTTGCGTATGTTTTTCTGCTCTCGCAGACAGGCCTGCCTGCGTACGCAGGCTTGCCCGACGAAACTAACTTCAATATGCTCATGATAGCCGAGGGATTCGGACACGAATACACGTACAATCTGCCGTACAAATATCAAACACAATTCAAAGAGGCGGAAAGAAAAGCACGCGAAGAGAAGAAGGGGCTCTGGGCTCCAAACGTATGTTCGGATCCCAAGAATGATGCAAGTACGACATCCGTAATCTCGTCCAACGAACAATATGAATGTTCGCGCAACCTATACAACTGCTCCAGTTTCGCCACGCAAGCCGAAGCTCAATCGGCATTCGAATTTTGCCGAACAAGCGGAGGAGGCAACGATATCCATAAACTCGACTCCGACGGCGACGGACGAGTTTGCGAGAGCCTGCCCTGAGATAATCGAAAGATTTGCCCGTAAACCCACCCTGCGCAGAGCGCAGGGCGTTGACGTCTGAGTCCGTTGATTA
>CAYHIZ010000018.1:0-13172 GCA_964356695.1 uncultured Candidatus Saccharibacteria bacterium
ATTCCTAGTTGTTCAAAAAGCGGTTTGAGCATATGGTTGTCGAAAGTCGCCGACAAGTTTACATTATCCCACACTCGCCATATTGTCAAGGCAGCTTCGAAAGGGGCTTGTATCGTAGCAACGAGGAGAAAGAACATGCTTACGGTCGCTTCAAAAAATGAAAGCGCAGTCAAGGCGTACCTAGGGCAGTATGCGGCGGATCTACCGGGTGGGTGCAAGATGTATCACATCAGCACGGCGGGGAAGATCTTCGTCGCGGCCGATGGCAAGGTACAGGAGATCAGCCCCAACACACCCGAATACGTAGAGAGCCTGCACACTTTCATCAATCCAGGCAATCTCGCGCACTACCTTCTCGGCACGCCGGAGACGAGTGATGAGAATCCTACGAACGCGACGGTGAAATTCGGCATCACCGACCCGCACCATCACTTCATCCCGCATGCACATGGGGTCGAGCATTGGGTGTATTCGGCAGGATTCAGCGGATGCATCATGTTCGACACGGAAAAGAAACGAGCCGTGATAGTGAAGTGTATCCCGGGGACGCTCGTTTTCATCGCCGCAATGATACCGCATTTGTTCTACAATCGGTCGGACTCGCCGCTCCTCACGCTTATCTCTAATGCGGGGCTCGGCATCCATCACGAGAAGTATGCGATTACGGAAAAGATTGCCCACGATCTTCTTGAGAGAGAACACGATTCGGCCAAACGAACGGAGCTCTACGAACTGATCGGCGAGCTTGGCTCGATGAATATCCTATTCACGGCCACGCACCCCGAACAAGACATGTCGCTCCGCGAGCATGTCTCCGAAAAGCTCTACCGCCTCGCCGAGCTTGTCGGAGTCGGCTTGTGAGGAAAAGTCGCCTACCCACTTCCCGCCAGTGTCTTTGGACCTGGCGGGATTTTTCTATCCCTATTGTTTACTGGTCGATTACGATACTAACCGGGCAATGGTCCGATCCAAAAATGTCGGGGTGGATCTTTGCACTCTTAACGTGCGACGCGAGCTTTTTGCTCGTGAAAAAATAGTCTATGCGCCATCCGATGTTCCGTGCTCGAGAATTCGAAAAATTACTCCACCATGTGTAATTTCCTCCATTTTTTGTAAAGAGTCGAAAAGTATCTACAAAACCCGCTTTAACAAACGCGTCTATACCCTCCCGCTCTTCTTTTGTGAATCCATGTGTGCCGTCATTCTCTTTTGGATTTGCAAGATCGTCTGGGGTGTGTGCCACATTAAGATCGCCGCAGAAGATAACCGGCTTTTTCTTGTCAAGCTCTTTGCAATAATCCAAGAATGCCGGATCCCAGTGCTTGTGACGCATATCAAGACGACTCAAGTCGCGTTTTGAATTGGGGGTGTATACATTAACCACATAAAAATCCTCGAATTCTGCCGCGATCACGCGGCCCTCGTTGTTCAGATCGCCATAATCATCCTCTAGTTTGTACTTTTTTGCGATATGCTCTGGAAAATCGAGCGCTATAGATATGGGCTTTTGTTTACAAAAGATCGCGGTGCCGCTGTAGCCTTTTTTGTTGGCACTATTCCAGTATTCCTCATAATCAGGCAAATCGACTTCGCTTTGGTGTTGCTCAGCTTTCGTTTCTTGCAGACAAAGAATATCCGGCCCCAAGGCATGAATCATAGGCACAAAAAGTCCTTTTTTATGTACAGCACGAATACCATTGACGTTCCACGATACGATACGCATGTGAAAATCCTAACATAAAGAATTCCCGCGTGATCGAATTGACCACGCGGGGTTGTTTGGGCACTTTATATGCCGATCGCATTGGCGATGCCATCATAGAAGCCCTTCCTTGCTTCCAGGATTTCCGTCATACCTTGCCACGCGCGTTTCTGCTCTGTTTCAGTTGTTAAGAATGGAAGCAACACAGCGTTGAGCTCGGCCGCATGACGTACATCAACTTCCACATGTTCCGAGCAGTATGCTTTGTCTTCAGGTCTTAGCCACCGAATGGTGTTGAGACCCTTGAGTAAAAGCGTCATCTCCATCGCAATCACCGGATCGCTCCCTAGCGCATACATGCCCATGCCCTTGACCACATCACCTTCGCGGCTGATGCGCATATATGTGGCGACGAAGTGTCGGGTTCCCGGAAGCATTACTTCGGCATCCAGTTCCTGCCGACTAACACCGAGAGCAAATATGAGCCAGTTCAAATACCGGCTATGCATTTTGTCGGGGTCGAGCATTCCCTCTTCTTCCCACAGTTGCTTCGCATACGCGCGACGGACACCTCTGTCTTCGATGTTGGAGACAAATGCCCCAAGAAAGCAAGTGAACAGATTGGACGAGAACAATCTCTGCTTCGCCCAGATTTTCACCTGTTCGATACTCAATCCACCTGTGGTAAACGCTTGGAAGAAGCGGTGCTTGAACAATTCATGCTCCTCGATGTAATCGAGAGCCCTGTTCAAGAAAGGGTCGCTCACGAGACCACTGTTCTCCATGTAGACGCGAAGAGGTTTGCATTGCATTTTAGACACTCCTTTTTTCGATGATGTGTTCTGCTTCGGGGTTCCATGCCCCACCACCAGAGACCCACCACGCGCATGTCATCGCGGGATTGTAGATGCACATTTCACCAATGGGAGGCCAATAGGCGTGAAGACACACAAGTTGTTCCGCGCCATCATTCCTCATTGAATGAATTTGGGAACGAGGAACAACAATCGTCTTCCCAGTGGCAAGCACTTTCGTTTTTGCGTTGTCTTTTCCGTCTTCAGAAGAAGGAAATGTTTGAAATGTTCCATCTCCCGAAAACACGCAAACAATACCCTCTGATTGTTCGCCATGCGTATGCGGCCAACAGCCGTAGCCCGGATTCCATCCCGTAAGAAGCAATTCGAGCCGATCATTTTGGAATAGAACCGTGCGTCCGTACGGTTTTTCTGGGTCGTTGGAGAAAAGAGCTTCTCCGACGATTTCCTTGCGCCGAGACAAGAATAAGCCACGGACCAACGTCGCAACAGACTCACAACACAGCTCCATAGGTAACGATATGTCGAGCATAGGAGCTCCTTTTGTTAAGGTTCAACGGCTATCGTTGACAATAGAACCATAGCACCGCATACTCAATACTGTCGTCAGTTTTCGACAAAAATACATCAAAATATATGCTGGATGAAATATTCAAGAAAATCGGCATGGGCACCATGCATGTAAAGATGTACATCGCTCTGCTGGAGGGTGGCCCCTCTCCTGCAGGGAATCTAGCGAAGCGCGCCGGAATCCCGCGATCCTCGCTCTACGGCATCTTGTACGATCTCGCACAGAAAGGATTGGTTGTGCAGAGCGAACGGCAGGGAGTAAAAATCTGGTATGCGGAACAACCCCAAAAAATACAAACAATCCTTGATAAGGAGATCCATACATTTGAGGAAACGAAAGGAAATCTTGAAACACTTTTACCAACACTTCAAAGTAAGTATCGAAATGATCTTGTGAATCCACATTTTCAATTTTTCGAGGGCAAGGATGGTATTAAACATGTACTCAACGATATTTTGCTCTATGAAAATATTGATACCGAAAGTTTTTGGCCAGCACGCGAGATGATCGAGGTGCTCGGGGTAGATTTTCTCTCTCAACACAACAAGAAACGCATTAAAAGGAATATTCGCATACGATCAATATGGCCGGAGGGCAGATCAAAAAATGAGTCTGCAGATACAGTCAAACAAAATCCATTTATTGGCTCCGGCGAAGCTTTCAAGCGGTTGATCAGGGTTGCACCAAAAGGAATAAAATCTCCAATGGGTTATTGGGCATATAAGAACAAGGTCGCATTTGTTTCTTCAAAAAATGAAGGGTTTGGCTTCATCATCCAGAGTGCCGATTTTCGCAAACTTTTGCAAACGCAGTTTGAAGTGCTTTGGCAACTCTCGAAACCACTTATAGTGAACGAGAAACACACCAAAAGTTTCTTTGAAACGAGTCCTCAAAAAGCGAGACACTAAATATACAGGAATAATTACGGCAAGTTTTTCCAAAAGAAATCATGGATGGATTTGTGGAATCTGGCGATTTCGTTATTTTCGACGACGAAGCCCATGAGGTGGTCGAATGAGATCATGAATACTTTATTGCCGGTGATAAGTACGTCGACCGAAACAGAGAAGTCTTTGGGCAACAGTTTAACTTTGTGAAAGTCGTTTTGGTACTTGCGAATGTCCTTCACAAATGACTCTGCGATTGCATCGCGTTCGACCAAATCTCGTAACATGATGCCGTTTTTCTTGACGTTTCCAAGAAAACGATCGGTGTCTTTTTTGGGTACGACTCTGAAATACTTTTCGGGTGAGAAGAAAGCGTCGATGGGAAGCAGAGAAGACCCCAGTTCGTCGAGCAACTGCACGATGCCTTCGATGCCCTCATAGAGACGCACCGTCGGCTGGTGTCGGGCAGTTTTGTAGAGTTGCTCGATCTGTCCGACGTTTTGCAAAAAGAGCGCCCGACTTTTCTCGAATGAATCCAATATCTTTTTCGGATCTTCGGGCACGTACAACAGACGCTTGCCCTTGATTGTCTTGGATATGAAACCGCGTGCGAGAAGCGCATTGAGGTGCAGGTAAATGGTCGTTCGGCGAATATGCGTGCGCTTGGCGATGTCGGAAGGCGACGCCTTGCCTGACTGCAGGATTGCGATGTAAACGACGGCTTCTTTATCGGGAAGGCCGAGGGCAACGAGGCTCTTTCTCAAATCATCCATGCGGACAGTATGTACCAAAGGACAAGAGTGTCAATCAGAATGGCACTTTTTATTACCAACGATCATAAAACCTATATCTTTACTT
The DNA here is from genome assembly GCA_964356695.1 of uncultured Candidatus Saccharibacteria bacterium. Taxonomy (GTDB): domain Bacteria; phylum Patescibacteriota; class Minisyncoccia; order Phycocordibacterales; family UBA2100; genus UBA10103. Next base: position 4,834 of record CAYHIZ010000018.1, read on the forward strand.
GTTTTAGTATTTAAAATATATCTATATATTGTCATATTAGTAAAATTGTTGCGATTCAATAGGGAATCACAATAGGGGAGAACCTCCGATGAAGTACTTTGACATCCATCTCTCGGCAGAACTAATCGGGCGCGAAACGATTCGTCAGCTTGAATCCTTCGGGTTTCGGGAGGACTTTTTCCGGAACAACAGGAACAGCAAGCCGCCACACTACCACGCGTCATATCGAACTCACCTTGATGCGCCGGACAACATATTGTGGGGGCGGACTGTTTCGCTTCTCACGAGTGCACCTGGGTTCCGTGGTTGCCTCGAGGAAGAATCGTTCGGTGACTTGCGTTACAACCTGAATACGCTCTCGAGCGTATCGGATACGAAGCTGTGCGTACAACCATTCGAGCTCGAGACATGCAGACCCGGTGAACACAAAACGTGCGATGTTCATATCAACGTGAATATGGACCGGACAACGCCCGATGGACTTGAGCACATGGAACAATTCAACTTCATTTCCTTTGATCGAACGGTTGGCAAGGAGACACGTCGCGTTTACAGCCTCACGTTCGAGGATTTGACGCTCGGCGAAGAAGTGTTTCATCGCCTCTATGGGATATTTCAGAATATCCCGGGGCTCGTCGGGAAAATGAAACGTGAGAGGGTGACGCGGTTCATGGTTTCCCCGAGCGACGCGGAACAACTGCCAATCGTACGCACTACCTTTGCCAAGAGTTGGCTAGCTTCATATTGAAGCAATAGGCGCGGGGAGCAATCCTCGCGCCGAATTCTTTTTTTATAAATCACTTCCTCCGTTTCCCGTGAAAAGCCCTATGCACCTCGCACCACAAGAGTACTTCCATTTTACTAACGCGGAATACCGCGAAGTAAAATTGGTCGCGCAGGTATTTGTTGGTGACATGGGTAGACCTGGGTCGTGTCACAAATACCAAATGGGTCGCTGTGAGAACTGATTTCTATTTCATCGCACATTTACAGGATATTTTAGGTTCGAGTACATAGAATCCACACCGGTGCATCATAGAATGGCACAAATGCCGTCTGCGATGGCACAAATAATGCTATGATACCGACATATGGAATTGTCAGATCGAGAGAAAGCTATCGTTGCATATCTGGAAAAATCGGGAGGTCCGCAACGAGTATCGGGCGTGTATGTCGCACTGAGAGAGAAGTTCGGTGCAAGCAGGCGTACGATCATCCGCGATTTGCAACATATCGTTGCGGTCGGCGCAGTCGTCCAATCGGGCGGTGGAAGGACGACTTCCTACGCGATAGTGCCATCGCGGCGTGCTCTGATGCCATTAGACGTTGAACGATACTTTGCGCAGAGTCCGTCGGAACGACATACAAGAGGCTGGTTCGACGAATCAGTGTTCGACATATTCACCGGTGAGCTGTTTACCAAAGAAGAACGGGAGCGGCTTGATACATTGAATGCACGATACCATGAGACGAGGCGTACACTTGAGCGCGAGAGTCCCGCGATCCTACGACGCGAATTGGATCGGCTCGTCATCGAGCTTTCGTGGAAATCGTCGGAGATAGAGGGAAACACTTATACATTGCTCGAAACAGAAGCACTTATCAAGGATCATGAGCTTGCGCGGGGCAAAGACAAGGCGGAAGCACAGATGATCCTCAACCACAAAGCGGCACTTGACTATATTTTTGCTCATTCCGCCGAGTTTGCACCTATAAATACCGCGAAGATAGTCCACATCCACAGCATCCTTGCTGGGGGATTGGGAATTACGGAGGGTTTCAGAAATCATCCGGTCGGCATCATCGGCACGATCTACCGGCCGCCGGGCAACGAGCGCAGTATAGCGACTGCAATGGATCGGCTCGTCGCCACTCTCGCTTCTCTACAGGATCCTTTTGCGCAAGCACTCGCGCTTCTTGCGATGATCGCCTATATTCAGCCGTTCGAGGATGGCAATAAACGCACGTCGCGTATCATGGCAAACGCCGTCTTGAGCGTGGCAGGTGCGTCCATGCTCTCGTATAGAAGCGTGGAGGTTTCCGAATACCGAAAGGCGATGATCCTGTTTTACGAACAAAACAATATTGCATATCTCAAGCGCATTTTTCTCGATCAGTTTGAGTTTGCGGTAAACAATTATTTTGCAGGAGACGCGTGATTACTGTCTCCGTTTGCCGTGAAAGGCGCGATGGATTTCTCTCAAATGCTTGTCGGTGACGTGGGTGTAGACCTGGGTCGTACTGATGTTGGCGTGGCCGAGGAGGGCTTGGACACTGCGGAGGTCGGCGCCGTTTTCGAGGAGGTCGGTGGCGAAACTATGCCGGAGAACATGGGGGGTAACTTTGCGCGTGATGCCGGCTTTAGTGGCGTATTGTTTGACGAGTCGTTCTACCGAGCGCGGGGTGATTCTCGGTAAATCTTTTGTCTTTGGTGTACCTTTGCCATAACTTACAAATAAAGCATCGCTCATGTCGTCGCGCTTTTTCAGATACGCAGTAATCGCTTTTTTGGCATCTTCGGAAAGGAAGACGACGCGCACTTTTTCGCCCTTGCCACGCACGGAGAATTCGTCGCGCGAGAGGTCGAGGTCTTGGTTGAGGTTGCACAGCTCGGAGACGCGTAAGCCGGTGGAGAAGAAAAGCTCTAGTATCGCGCGGTCGCGCAGGGCCGCGAGCGAATCCCCGACAGGACTCTTCATTAAACGATTGAGCTCGTCGGCGGTGATGAGATCAAGATCACGACCACCCACTTTAGCCAATTCGATACGTTCAGGATTGAGTGAGACAATGTCGCGTTTGCGGAGGAACTTTAGAAAAGCGCGAAGCGCGATGAGGTGGTAGTTCTGTGTATTTTTCTTCATCGTACCAGAGATACCACTTGAGCGATTGAGGTTGATGCGAAACTCGCGTACCATTGTTTCGGTAATCTTGTCCGGAGCATTTACTTTTGCAAAATCGAGAAATCGCAAAAGATAGCGATCATAATTCTCTACCGTCTTCACCGAGCGCCCCTTCTCGATCTCGAGATATTCGAGAAATTGCATCTTGAGATCTTTGAGGCCATTTGCCATTACAGCTATTATAACCTGCACGTCGCACAATATTGACGACAACAAATGCACTGTTCGTTTCAAATACTTCTTTTATTCAACTTCTCCGACAGATATATTTACCCCAATTCAAAGTGGTCTGGAAAGTTTCCACCAATAATCAAACTGTGATTTTAGTGTTTGCGCCAGCTCTTTGCTATCCAAAATAAATCCGTACGCTTCGTTCTTTGTGCTGATAAAACCAACTTTGTTTCCGTAAATGCCGTATCCTAGCAGGGTATTCACCGTGCCGGGCAGGATCCGCGTTTCCCGTAAAGATTGTGTGTTGGCAATCATGAGTTCGGGATATTTGCCCGGATCGACTACCTTATTTTTCGGCCAGAGGACATTCAAGCGTATTCCGCGCTTTGCGCGCTCGTGATGAAAATCGGAAAACACATCTGTCGGAATCGTCTTGACCATGTCACTCATTGGCCAAAACCAATACATCTGTTTTTCGCGAGATCGCAAAATATCGCGCAGAATGAGTTCGGTAGCATTTTTTTGATCGTAAAAGAAAAGTTTGGGACGATAGGCGCTTGGTGCCGTGTCGGGGCGATGCAGAGCGGTGCGTACTAATTTCTTTGATACCAACAATCGCCGCACGCGCTCGTCGAAGAGTTGTTCGATGTGCTCCGGCGATTCCGCGTAGAAGAGCGCGCCCTCGTCTCCACGACCTTTCTTCATCAATCCTGTGCCGATAAGAGCATTGATGTGATCATATATCGTCGTGCGGGGGAGATTGAGAGAGCGTGAGATTTCGATCACGCTTGCGCCGTGTGGAAGTGCCACAGTCGCGACGAACACGCGTGCTTCGGCGTCCGAACAACCGAGGTGGCGTAAGAGATCAAGTGTGTCTTGCATACCGATACGTCGCTTTTCGACGACATCTGTACATTATCAATGTTTACACATACAGTCAAACGCAGAAGACAAGCAGCCCTGCTTGTCAAAAGAGGAGGTCGCTATGCACCCGCTCTACACGAAACATTCCGTCATGACATCGTCTGTCATGAATGCCGAAGAGTTTTTATCGGAGGTAAAGGAAGGTCGCCGTGACTTTACTGGACTCGTTATGGAGTCAGCAACACTGGGCGCGGAAGTACGCGAGTATTTCGCCACCGAAGCGCCGACTCTAAAATGCAACCCACTTATCCTCAGTCGAGCACATCTGGGAGGAATTGTTGCACGAGACATGCAGATACCCTTCCTACAAGCGGAAGGTGCGGATTTCAGCGAGGCTGATTTGACCGGCTCTTGCTTCGACTTCGCGTTTATGCGCGGAGTTGGGCTCGAGCGAGCCAAGTTGGAATCGGTAAGCATGAAATTCGCCGATATGCACGCCGCATTTCTACATCACGCTATATGTGACAATGCGATGATGCGAGGAGCGTATCTGCATGGTGCCATCGCCGAAAATGCCAGCTTCGTCGGCGCGGATTTTGAACAGGCGGCTCTTGACAGAATATTCGCTCGGAGGGCTTGTTTCGATAACGCGAACATGGCTGTAGCGGATCTCCGATATGCCAACTTGCAGTTGGCTTCATTCGAAAGATCGTGCGTTGATGGGGCCGATATCTTTAGAGCCCTAATTATCGAGGCGGCCATCACGGAGGAGCAGTTGGAGGTGGCAAAAAATAGCAAGTATGCGTATCGATAACAGGCACAGACCCTTAGAGTCGCACACAGGAACAGATTCTGTGTGCGGTTTTCATTTCAAATACTTCCTGTTCTTCAACTTTTCCGGTAGATAGCTTGCTTCGTCATACTTTTCATAACCCTTGCCGTATTCCAATACTTTCATAAATTTCGTCGGCGCATTTCTGATTTTGGGTGAGATGGGGAGGTTGCCGGTCTTCTTTACGTCGTCGAGGGCGGCGAAGATGGCATCGTAGGCGCGAGCAGTGGCACATGATTCAGGTAGACGTATGCGTGTTTTCGACAAGAACATCGGGGGTTATGACCCGCGTATGTGCGGCTGGATACTTTTTCAGGAACGATGCAAATGAAACATCCTGCGGCGACCATTTGCATTCATACGCACGGATGTTCGGTCCGCTTTTTTCTACCACATCGATCTCAAGTCCAGCGCGCGTGCGCCAAAACATAATATCGGGCGGGAACGTCTGCAGAGTCCCCACCTTCATGCGTTCAGTGACGAAAAAATTCTCAAAAAGATGTCCTCGCTCGGTGCGCTCGACAACCGGCGTCGCGATGTCCACGAGCGCATTGCGTACGCCCAAGTCGAGAAAATATACTTTGAACACTTTCTTGAGTTCGGTGCGGGGATTATTGGAGAACGAATGCACTCGTCGCACGATGAATGCCTGCTCCAGCAAGCGCAGGTATCGGTTGATGGTCGCGCGCGTCGCGCCAACCGTCTGTGCAAGTTCATTCAGTGACACCGTCGAGCCGATCTGTAGTGCCAGCGCCTTCACTAGATCTTCGAATATTCGCGGATTGCGGATCGCTTCAAAAGTGAATACGTCTTTATATAAATAGTTTGTTGCAATCGATTTGATGGCATCCTCTTTCTCGGAGACGGTAGTCGCGGCGACAATGCGCGGATACGATCCATACTGCATGAGCAGGTCAAGGTCGGCACGTGTCACATTCTTATGATGCGCTATCTCGGACAGCGACAATGGTAATAACGTAAATTCAATGGCACGCCCCGTCATAGGCTCAACCACTTTGTTTGCCAGGTCGAAAGAAGAAGATCCGGTGGCGATGACTTGCACGCCGGGATATGTGTCGTGGAACACCTTGAGGATCGCGCCGATATTCTGAATCGTCTGCGCCTCGTCGAACACCACCACTTTTTTGCCGTGTGTGAGTGGGAGGAGTGCATCGGGTTTACCCTCGACAAAATGTTCCCTGACAAGTGCGATAGTGCAGTCGTAGTACGCGCCCTCGTCGCCGAACTCACCGACGATCTTCTTGACCAATATCGTTTTCCCCGCCTGTCGTGGACCGAATATGATGAGCATGTCTTTGCCAAACAGCCGTTCGCGGATTCTCTCCTCAATATCTCGTTGGAATATAATCATGAAGCAAGTATAACAAATTGCTACCAAACAAGCAAATTGTCGATTTCGCTCAAAAACCCATGTTTGGCGCTGTCCTACAGCGCACATGAGTCCACTTTTTATCGCAATGTACTCAAAATTCCACCCGATCCCAATGATCCTCAAATACGCTCTTGAGAAGTCGCGCGATGGTTTCGCGCGGGCTGATTTTCTATTTCAAATACTTCCTCTTCTTCAACTTTGCCGGCAGATAGCTTTGTTCGTTGTATTTCTCGTATCCCTTTCCATATGCCAAATCTTTCATCAGTTTCGTGGGAGCATTACGCAGTTTGAGGGGAATGGGAAGTGCGCCGTGTTTTTGGACACCCCCCGCGGCACGCATGGCGGTCAATTCACTTTGCGTCCACGATGCGCTGTGCGAGCGTCGAGACACCGACGGCCTCGATATTTCCTCCGAGTGGAAACGACTCTTCACCCGAATACACGACGAATGCGCGTTCGGGATTGATATCCGCGCACGCGACATGGAAGCCGCGCCCCACTTTTGGCGCGTCCGCGCGTTTGATCTCGACGACCCACGTACGTTTGTCGGGCAACACGAGCACCAGATCGGCTTCGGCGCCCGCGGCCGTCCGATAGAAGTACGCTTCGGTGCTTGAAGGGGCAACGGAAAGGAGCGTCTCGATGACGAATCCTTCCCAACTTGCGCCGACGACGGGGTGTCCGAGGAGCGCTTCACGATCGGCTATGCCGAGGAGCGCATGCACGACCCCACTGTCGCGCACGTACACTTTTGGCGAGCGGACGAGACGCTTCCCCGCGTTGGACACCCACGGTGCGAGGCACCGCACGAGGAGCATGTCCACGAAGAAATCGAGATACCGTGCCGTCGTCTGTCCACTCACGCCGATGCTAGCCGCGATCTTCGAGCTGTTCCACAGCCCGCCCTGCGCGTGTGCAAGCATCGTCCAAAAGCGACGCAAAGTTTCCGTGGGAATGCGAGGGCCGAGGAGCGGCATGTCGCGTTCCAGGTAGGTGCGGATGAATGATTGGCGCCATTCGAAGCTCGCGGCATCTGAATCGGCGAGGAAGCTACCGGGGAATCCGCCGCGCACGAAGAGCCGCTCGCGCTCTTCTCTGGTGTCGGTAACTTCGAGTGCATCGAATCCTCCGAGCTCCGTGTATGCGATGCGCCCCGCCAGACTCTCCGAGGATTGTCGCAACAGATCGCGCGAGGCCGACCCGAGGATGAGGAAACGCCCCGTACCGCGCCCTTCGCGCCTGTCGCGATCAATGACGCCGCGCAATACCGAGAACAATTCGGGTACCCGCTGGATCTCGTCGAGGATGAGAAGCTCGTCCGCGTGAGCCGCAAAGTAGCTCTCCGGCTCCGCGAGTTTTGCGCGGTCCGAGGGCGTTTCGAGGTCGAGGTACGTTGACGTGCGCGTCGCCACTACGGCAAGGGCGAGGGTTGTCTTGCCCACCTGCCGCGGGCCGAGCAAGGCCACCGCGGGATGCCGCATCAGCAGGGATTCTATCTCGTTTTCAAGCCGTCTTTTTATCATACTTTTGTCCATCCATGCAATTATTCCATATCGTGGAAGATTTGCAAGTGGCATTATTGACAATTTATCTTAGGAAGTCGGCACGCACCATGAGTTGTATGGGGTGTGAGCGACATACGTTGTGTACACCTTTGTGTTCGGTGCACTATTTGTTCGTGCTACCATTACTTGCATGAGATCTTGTCTGAATTGTGGAGCAGTCGTTCCTGATGATGCCAAGTATTGCAATAATTGCGGTCGGTCTGTTGCGGGGACGACGACAAAGCCGCAAGCCACTATTACTTCTGAGGGCGTAGTCGCAGGACAAAGCAAAAGTTCTTCAGGCGCTGTAATCACGGGAATAATCATTCTCTTTGTATGTGCAGGTATAGATAGGTACGGCAATGTATCTGGCGCGCCATACAGAAACAATGTTGCGGGTAGTGGATACTTTTTCTTCCCCGAGCCCCGTTGATCAAAAGATAGATGTTACCGATACAGACTTGTTATCGGTTGCGGATTACAAGATCCGGTACAAGCCGGCTTCTGGCACGATCCCGAATACCATGCGCATACAATTCTATGGTCCGAGCAAGTTGAAGGGGTATGATTTTGGAGGAAATCTGGATCATACGCAATATCGGTGGTAGATAGTGGCGGACGGCGATTTCATCCAT
>CAYHIZ010000019.1:0-12085 GCA_964356695.1 uncultured Candidatus Saccharibacteria bacterium
TCATATCCGGTACTGTAGCTTACCGGTGTGTTGCAATTAATTCTTGAACTCGGGGTCTCGGCATTTGACATTCTAAATATAACTTGTAGAATAGCACCCGATCAAAGGTGGTGCGCATGATGCGTTTTTGCTTCTGATCGTGTACGTTGTCAATACAGTAAATACAATCGCCAGGAGGCGAAAATGTCCAACGGTACCAGCAGAATAAACTTTCCCGGCCTCAAGAGCTGGGACGCAGAAGACACCGCGACCCACGAGGTCGAGATCGTAAAGATCGAAGACGGCGGTGCCGTTTTCTTCTGCACGATGATACGGAACAAGTCCCATAAGGACCTTCCGTTCGTCATTGCGAGCATCGCCGACGCGAAGCGTCAGGGCATCTGGACATTCAAATCGGAAGACTTCGATGGCGTTGGCTTGCTCGCGAAAGCGGGCAACTCTGTGCTCGTCGCGCTCTGTGGCAAGGGAAAAAACGGGAGGGTAGAACGTATCGTTCCGCTCTCCAGTCTCCTCCCCGACGCCAAACGGCTCGATCTGCGCGCCATCATCGTCTTGAAGCACGCGGTGGCGACGTGTCTCGGCAAGGAATTGATGCTTTCGCCGATGGAGACGAAGCTCGCCGAAATCGACTCCGTGCGTGCGCACGAAGCCGAAAAAGCGCGTCGCGTCGCACAAGCCGAGGCGCGCGCCGCCAAACGCATTGAACGGGCGGCGACGTTCCGTGAACGCGGTATGCTGACCGTCTTCACGCTGGAGGGGAAAAAGCTCTTCGGCACTCCGGTGACCGAGCAAGAGTGGCCGTCCCTCAACACGGGAGCATACGCCGTTCTCGTCGAGTATTTCGACACGGACGGTAAACCAATGGAACCGCGTGAGTGGTTCCAGGTTATCAATGCCTCGAACGGAAATCGCCAGAAGAAGGGCGTGACACCGGTTACAACTGGGCTACCACAGACAACAAAAGCCGCCACGATCGTACAGCCGGTCCGCACAAGTATCATCGAGGTCGAAAAGGGCGCCTTCGAAGTTGCCCTCTTCCGATCGATGGACGAAATGCGTACCGCGTGCATATTCCTCAATAACGGAACCTATGTCGCCCTCGACGCCAAAGCTGGCACCGAGGTTGAAATCTACGTCGTAAACGAAGGCAAGATGCATTCGGCGCGCAAGCACACGCTACTTGCCTAACGGCTTCTTAGGGGTTTCCTCCCCCGCTTGGCGCTCCGGCAAAACCGGAGCGCTTTTTTTATGTCAGTTATCCGCAAATCATGAGGGTGTCCCAAGTCCGAAGTCAGGGGATGACTTGCCTTACGGCTTCTCCCAGTCGGGAGCATTCTTCCAATATTCACCGTCTCGCACTTGCTTGGCTCCTTCTAAATCTCTTTTCATTGTTGCTTCCCACTCCGGTCTCTGCTTCGCGGCATCTATGACTTTTTTGAAGCGCGCGTCCTTTTCACTAAGCAGATCTTCCGCTGATACAAATGTAATATCTGCAGGCATCTGCAAGAATTTTTCGATGTGTCCCCGCACTGCCGGCTTTTGCGATTCTCCCTTAGGATCATGCAAGCCACCGATGCGCTCAATCATCGCTTGCGCTCTCGGGATTTGGAATTCGTTTGCTATTACAACAACATGACGCCAATTATGCTCTACCACTAGTCGTATGAGTTCGAGAAGTTCCGTAAATGTCGAGTACGAATTTTCTTGGACGATGATGTCCGACGCTGGCACTCCCCTCTCTTTTAATTCGTCAGCGGCAATCCTCGCATGACTTACGTACTCACCGGTATATGTGCTCCAACTATTCGTTATGAGAGTTGCCCCCGGAAAGTAGCGATGAAGTTCCGCTCCTGCTATACTTCTCGCTTTTGCCCCACCGATGCGTCCTATGGGATCTATGTGTGCATAACTTCCCGATCTTGCATTGCCAGTAATGGGATTTTTATCAACGTCATGCGCCAAAATAAAAATGGCATCTGGCACTCCGCCGCACAAGCTCTCGAACGTTTCTCTTCTTTTTTGTGCAAGATCGAATTGATCTCTGTTCGACACCGATTCAGCCATGTATTAGAGTATAACAATAATATGTTTAGGATAGGCATAGTTGGCTCGGGTTTCGGAATCATCGGACTGAAGCCCGCCTTTGAGTCTATACAAGGATGCAGAGTCGTAGGCGTATGTGCGAAAAGAACAGATTGGCAAAAATTTCTAGATAGAAACGACCTTGATGCGATCGCACTTGCCGTGCCGCCCCGCGCGCAGTATGAGATAGCGAAAGTCGCTCTGCGAAAGGGTTTGCACGTATTCGCCGAAAAACCGCTCGCAGCAAATCTAGCGCAAGCGAAGGAATTGTATGCGCTTGCAAAGAAAAAGGGCGTTACAACCGGCATCGATTTTGAGTTTCCAGAGATCGCGGAATGGAAAAAAGTGAAAGAGCTTCTTGATAAGAAAAAATTCGGCGTATTGAAACATGTGTCTGTTGATTGGGATTGGCAAAGCGGCGATCTAAAGTACGGCAAAAAAACGTGGAAAACCAATGTGAAAGAAGGCGGAGGGGCGCTCTCTTTCTATTTTTCTCACGGCCTATATTATCTCGAACATTTCGCAGGTACGCTCGTCGACGCAAAGAGTTTATTCACACACTCACCACTAAGTCTCAACGGCGGAGAAGTTGGCATCGACATCCTCCTGAAATTCAAATCGGGAGTAACAGGCAATGCGCATGTCTCGTGCAACTCCCCCGGATTCATACGGCATCGACTTATGTTTATATGCGAGCGCGGTGTTATCGTGCTTGAAAACAAAAACGCCATCGTGGATAATTTCACAGTTAAAACATACGGAGAAGACGGAGAACACGTGGTCAAAATTCTGAAAGATAAAAACCTGAAAAACGAAGACGAGCGCGCAAAGATTGTGCGAAAATTGGCACAAAGATTCGTCAATGCGTGCATTCACAAGAAACCAATGATTCCGTCATTCGCGGATGGATTGCGCGTCCAGGAACTAATAAGGACTATTCGATCCAAGAAAATATAGTATAAATACTCTATGGGACTAAATTTATTTCGTGGTCTGTTGCCTGCCCGCCGAACTGAAAATCACGATCAACACACAAGTGCCCCGGAGAAAGAAACACTTACTCCGCACGAGACAGGAATATTAGAAGAATTGGAACAACCAATCTATTCAATTGTCACGCAACTAAAAGAGCAAATCAACCGAGGAGAATATAGCGTAATCCTTGGTGATGACGCATCAGGTCGATTGCCGGCACTTATGGTATGGCAAGTAGTCAAAGAGTTGTACAAGCGGAAAGGTTACCCGGCGCCAGCTATTCGGTTCGTCGCAGGGGAACGATACGCGATGGTCGAGGCTCAGCATAAAAAACAACAGGTACTGCAAAATTATTTCGGAAAGATGCACGATGATATCTCTCGTGAGCATGCGAAACTAGGAAAAGTACTCATCGTCACTGATACGATTGCAACAGGCCATACAATCGATATATTTGTAAAAGCATTGCGCCAGAATGATTGGCCTATGGATGTGGCGACTTTGTCTACATTATATATTGGAACCTCACAGTTTCAGAATCGTTGGAATACAACTGTTGTTACAGGTACAAATGAGAAAAAGAAGTATTATATTGACGGCTATAGAAATGACATGAAAGGTGTCGAAAAATCGAGCAAACAGCTCTTTGTGCATCCATTAACCAGACTTGACGCAGAGCGACACAAAGAAATGCGTGCCACGGTACGCCTTGCAAGATTAAAAACAAAAGAAATTTCTGATCGTATCTTGCGCAATTATCCTAAAGATATCACTCCTTAAAAACTAGACGAATGCCTTACAAAACACCATATAGTTCACAATTTGTGAATATTTCCATTTTTTATGAGATCAGAATGCCGAGATCGAAGTTTCGCGCTTAGAAGATAGCGTTTGGAGCCAATCGATTTTGTCGTTACTCCAAACCCTTCGAAAAGATTTTTAATATCCTCGAATGAAGTCTGCATTAAATCGGGATGTATCTCGCCAATGTAACAGCGCACTACACTTCTATCTTTGACAGCGCACAGCATTCTATCTTCGGCGCCCTCGATATCGAATTTCAAAAGATCGACTATTTGTATATGTTGTTCTTCCATGAAAGTGTCCAGTGTTTTTGATGGTACAGACACGGTTTTCTCGCCTCTCGCACGGCTTTGCAATGACGATGCAATACTGCTTGTAGGATGTATGTGGAACTTTACGTCTCCATTCATGTCCGCAAGCACACATTGGTGTATAGAAACATTTGGAAATGCGGCGAGATTTTTTTGCAAAGTTTTAAAAACCTCGGGATTGGGTTCTATCGCATAAAGTTGCGCATTCGGATATCGCAGGCAAAAATATATGCTTGCAATTCCAATGTTCGCGCCGACATCGATGATTATATTCGGATTCTGAATATCCACTGCATATTCCCCTCTGATGAAGACTTCTTCAAACACCGCAAGACCTGTGCGATCTTCCATCCATATGCAAAATGGTTTCCCCTCAAACGCGAGATCAAGCCTCTGCGAGGCGCGCATTGCGCGCGGAAGACGAGGCTGTAGAACTGTCATGATCATTCTGAACCAAAGAAGTATTTTCGATCCGCGCCCGTATACGGAAGCAATAATACGCATAACCGTCAGAAGCGATATCAAGCGTTTGACTAAACGTTTGAAGTAACTCATGTAAATTGCCGGATTCTACGCTCTAGGAATGTAATCAGATTTTTTGCGCGAACATCCCACGTATAACTTTCAACAGCCTTGCGTGCACGTTCGGCTCGTCGCAAAGATTCGTCTCGCCTTTCGAATCTTTGACGCACGCTTAACGCAAGCGCCTTTGGATCATTTGGATTCGTTAAAAAGGCCATTTGTTCGTCCAATATTTCTCGAATACTCGATATATCCGAAGCTACTATCGGAACACCGCTTCCCATGTATTCAAAAAGCTTCATAGGAGAAGTATCGCGCTCGGAAGCGGGGTCCCCGCTCTTATTTGGCAGTAAAAGTACATCCGCGGCGGATAAAAGTGAAGGTATATCTTTTCTCTGCACTCGCATCAGTGTTCGCACATTGGGATATGCGCCTCGCGAAAGCGTCTCGCACTCTTCCGAAGTGCCCCCCACAAAAAGCCATGTAACTTCCGGCGCGCTTTCTGCCGCTTCCAGTGCAACATCAACCCCCTTCCATGCGTAAAGTCCGAAACTGCCAACATACAGCGCTATCTTGCCGTTTGCCGGTATGGCAAGCGTCGACCGCAAATCAGCACGCGCTGTTTCGCGATCCACTTTTGAGAATGCCTGGAGATCGACGGCATCGGGTGCAACATGCAAATAATCTGTAGAAACTCCTCGCAACTCATACCATAGAGCGAGTCCTTTCGTGATCGGGACGACACCAAGCGATCTCTTAATAATTGCACGCGGCACCCCAGGGTGTGCGGTATGCACTTCCCACGCAAGTGGTCGTACTCCCGCAATACTACATATAAGGAAAGTCACAGGATCGCGTGTGTACACAACGTCTGCCCCGGCGCGAAGCGCGTATAGAGCAGAACGTATTCCAAAAATAATCACATAGAATAAATATCCCACCCTGCCGTACGAAACGGTATCCGGTGCGTGAAGTCGCGTAATCTGGAATCGATCCTTAATATTATAGAAATGAAACACATCCTCTTTGATCGGCGTAGCCCTATCCGAAACCAAAAGCTCTATCTCCGCTCCGGCACGAAAGAGCCCGGCGCAAGTTTCCATTATCTGTATGCCGTGCGCTTTTTCCGTAGGCAAACGTATTGGAGCAATATACAAGATTTTCATACCGAAAATATTCGGACTAACGATAAATAGCGTTCCAGATTGTCGGACAATTTTAGTTTGAATTCTTGAAAGCTTACATGCCTGTCGATTGCATTGCGTGGCAGATTGAATCTGTTTGAAACAAGACGCACAAGCCCCGGCACAACACCAAGGACAACCCCAAATCCAATACGCTCAACCAAAGATTCGATAGCGGGCGTTGTGCGTCCACGCGGATACGCGAAAACTCGCGGTCTTAAACCGGTGAGTCTTTCCACGGTGTCCGAAGAAAGTTGTATCTCGTTTCGTTGTTCAACTTCCGTCAACTGGTGAAGTTTCTTATGAGTATGTCCGTGTGGCATAAACTCGACTAAGGTGCTTTTCTGCATTTCTTCTATCTGTGCTTTTGAGAGCAACTGAAACGTACGCCCCTCGCTATTGGTGTAAGAACCGCCGATCTCGTTCGTTATGAGAAACACGGTTGCTTTAATTCCCAAACGTTTGAGAACAGGAAAAGCATTAGTGTATACGTCTTCATAACCATCATCAAATGTGATGCACACGGCATTCGCCAATTCCCCATTGTTCATACGATTGTCGATCTCCGAAGCAAAAATTACTTCAAAACCGAAATCGCGAATATAACGCATCTGTCGCTCAAACTCACTCGGAGCGAGAGAAAAAAAAGCGCCCGAATCGGAGATGGAATGATACATAAGTATTGAAAGCGTGCTCAAGCGCGTAGGCATCCACGAAAAAATCTGTATGATAATTCCCTTCAATAAAGAACGTAATGACATATTTTATATTTGAGTTCCTTTATACAATGCGGCAAGTTTTTCTGCGAGCGAGGAGAGAGAATGTTCACGTTCCACATATTTACGCTCGCTATCTCTAAGGCGTTCGCGCGAAATCTTGTCCATTCGTAAAGCATTCATAATGCCACGCGCCGTGGATTCGGCGCTCGTGGGATCGACTATAAGTGCATCTCCCAAGATGCCACGCACAACTTCGTTCGCAACAACTACAATACAACCACTGGCCATTGCCTCCCCTATAGTTTTATCAAAACTCCCGGACGGTGTGAGATTCACGAATATCGAACTCCTACTGTAGAGTCCTGCCGTTTCCGCATGAAGAACTGCGGGGTGAAAAGAAAGATTGGAAAGCGAGACGAAACGCTTCTTTAATTCGGTGGCAAAATTCTCGCGCCCCGGAGTCGGATCGCCATAAATATGTACCGACGTTGATATGCCATTTTTTCGCAGATTGCCAATCGCTTCCAGAAAAATGTCGGGATTTTTCACGGCATCAAGCCTTCCAAGGAAAAGAATCGAGTCTTCGCTAGGCGGTAATCCCAATTTAAAAGATATTGTGTCAATTCCAATCGGCATTTGTACGGCTTTTCTAAATTTTGCCACATACGCCTCAGGCGAAGTACAGCAGACAACATGCGCAAAAAGAGCCGCAATGCGCGTTAGAATGGAGCCTTTTTTGTGATTGCGCCAAAGGACTGTGCGCTTTCCAAAAATCCGCCAAAACTTTCCGCCAAGAAGCAGATATTCCTGATTCATATGGACGAAAACAGCGTCATATTCTTTTTGCAGAGAAAATATGTACCGATAGAAACGCAAGATATATTTCGCACGAGATACGTTACTTTCTTTGCCAAGTGAATGGACCGACACGTTCTTGGGAAGATGATGATCCCCTTCTTTGAGGCAGACGACATGAATATGCTCGAAGCGCTCCGCAAACTCCTCTATCCAGCTATGAAAAAAACCAAGGATCGGATCATTTCGATCGACGGCTTGCGTACATATGAGAAGCCGAAGACCGCGTGCCATAAATTTATTCTCCAGCCTCGCCTCCCTTACGGCGAAGCATCTCAAGCATCGCGGGAACTACCGAAGACAGCGCATGCTCGCGACGCACATATGCTTGCAATTTGGCGCGTTCACGATTCTTCTCCTCACTCGTAAACGCGAGCGCGACCTCAAGAGCCGAGGCGAATTCTTTTTCATCCGATTCCGAAACGAACAGACGATCATCCACAACTCCGCGCATTGAGGGATCGGACGTTACGACAATGCACCCAGACGCAAGAGCCTCGAAAAGCGTTTTGTTGAATCCTCTAAGAGAACCCGGATGTACGACAATCTCATGCGCGGCATATACTACGGGCGTTTTGTCATGCGAAACTGATCCACGGAAGGAAATTGAGCTCCGACATTCGAGCTCCTCAAATTTCGAGTGCAAATCCTTGAGATACTGTTCATCACCCTCGCCCGGCGCACCGTATATATCAAATGTAAATCTGATTTGTTTCCTCGCAAGATTCGTAAGCGCTACAAGCATGACATCTATTTTCTTCTTCAGAGTAATTCTTCCTAAAAATAGGATGGAATTGGGGTTTGGGTTGGGGTTGGCATTCCTATCTTTAACATTGTACATATCGACATCAGTCCCCATCGGTATCTTTCTTGAGTGGGAAAATTGCGCCGTAAAAGCATTGGGATTTGAATAAAAGAGCACATCCGAAAACGCGAATGCAATACGCGTGCGCAAGGACGAATGCGCATCGTTATACCAGAAACCGACGCGCTTCCCCATCATGCGCCAAAAAAGACCGGCAATCAAAAGGTATTCCGGACTAAGATGTACGAGAACATCATCATATTCTTTCCGATATTTCCATGCGAAATATAAGAAACGAATGGAGTAGCGAATTCTTTTCGCAAATCGACTGCCATATTCGGTTTCTTTCCCAAGTGAGTGCTCTCTGACATTTTGCTGAAGATTCCGCTCTCCCTTGCCGAGGCAAATAACGTGTACATGTGTAGAATGGCGGGCAAATTCCTCGATCCATCGATGGAAAAATCCAAGTAGCGGATCGGCTCTGTCCAGAGACTCCGTTACGATGAGAAGTCGAACACTGCCACGCACAGAACCGAGCTTTGGCACCTCTACCGGCTTTGCGCCCTCAAGCACATCTGTCCCATATACATCGGAAAGAAGGTCGAGATCTTTGCCACTTGCGCGCAGAAGTTCGATGTTCTTCTTTTCCATTGCCTCCAAAAGTGCAGATCCCGACTCATCATTTAAAACTTTTCTATACTCGGCGCGAAGAGCGGCAACATCCTTAATAAAACAATGACCGCCTGCGCCACGGCCACTCTTGTGCACCGGTCGCGCATAGCGATTCGATATCATCGGATCGGCTTCAATCGCGCGCTGTACCATGCCCCAGTCGCACCCATGTTGCATGGCAAGATCGTACATAAGATTGAAAAAAACAATCTGCGTATAACCACTTCCATTGTGCGAGTATTTAATTATCTCGGCTTCCGTGCTGGAGCACGTGAGAGAAAACGGAGCGTCCGGAAGTATCTTATGCAGATTTTCGGCGATGTGCTTTTGGATCTCTGAATTATTGGTAAGACCGATTATATTCGCAAATGGATGCGCGGCATCGTGCGCCGCAGTAGCCTCACTTAGAAATTCAGGCGAATAGATAACGTATCTGTCTTCATACTCTTTTTGGATATTTAGGGTTGTGCCAGGGACGATCGTTGATTTAATAATCGCGGTTTTGCCACTTCCCACAAGCTCGACTGCAGAGCGCACAATAGAGTCGCTAAACCCTGTCGGTGTTGTCGGGGTCGGCACGGCAATGAAAACAAAATCACATTCCTTAATTTTTTCCTTGTTTGCTCTATATGGTTCTTCCAAAGAGTAACGAACGGTTTTGTAACCTCGCCGTTCGAAGTCATCCGCATAATTCTTACCAATGAATCCCTGTCCTATAAAGCCGATTGGGGGCATAGCTTTAGCCATTCCTGCGATTGTATCAGTTATTCAGCTACTGCCAAAATATCAAGTATCGAAACGGCTCAACTCTATATACGGATGAGCCGTTTCATTCTCTTGGATTTTAGTCGCGCCGCTCCTGCCGTTGGCGAGCGGTGTGGCAAATGTTGGCACGGATTACACACAGCTTTTGTCCGCACTACCGATACCTCCGTGCTATCTTATACACCCAGTCATGCGGCCCGACGGTGAGAAAGACGACCGCATCTGCTTCAAGGAAGCGGAACAGAATGCGATACGATCGATCAACGCGCATGCTCCACAATTCCTTGTGCTTCGGTACGAGCTTCTCGATGTTTAGCGAAGGGTGCAATGGGTTCACTTCAAGCAGAGCTTTCTGCTTCGCTGCACGTTTCTGTAACGTAGCCGACAGCTCCGTACGGCGCTTCTCGAACTCATCCGTTAGAAACACTCGCATACGCGCGCTTCAGAAGCGCGCGCCTTTGCGCGCTTGCCTTATGCGGCCGACACGAATGTCGCGCTCGGCGCGCTCGATACTTTCAATGCACTCATCGCTCACATAGCCGAACAACGCCGCGATGCGCTCGAACGATGCCTGATCGAATGTGACCGTCACATCCCCTCCATCGCGAGGCGCGACCGAGAAGCGCATTGTCGTCGTTGCTGTATTCATATTTTATATACTATCGCGTATCGGAATTAATGCAATCACTAATATCCTCACAATATGCGTGAATATAGCCGTCAAGATTTTTGTATGGATAGTTCTTTAATTCGCCGGTTCGCGGGCCGTTTTTGAACCACTCCGAAAGCGCGTCAGCAAATTTTTCCTCGTCCGTTATGATCGCACCGGCCTCGCGCGCAATGCCGACATCGGTCGATAGCACCGGTTTCCCGGCGGCGAGAGCTTCAACAATAACTAGACCATAGCCTTCGTATTTTGACGGGACAAGTACTAGGTCGACCGCTTTATAGAGGGATGAGGGATCATCGGTACTTACATAATGGATCCGACCCGATTGTTTATTGTGTTTATTGCGAATGTCCTCTTCGGAAATATCTCCACAAACAATCAGACACGCATCCTGTGGAGCTACTTTTTCAAACGTCTCTTCTGCAAACTTGATATTTTTTTCTGACGAGGAACGGGCAACAATTAAGACTTGGTATGAATATTTTTTAACAGTTAAAGGTTCAGTCGGCATTTTTGCATCTCGAAACTTTGCGACGTCGACAAAAATCGGGAGTACCGTTACCGGTGCCGAAATGTCATATTTTCTTTTAATTGAACTTCCCACTCTTTCCGAAACGACGCGTACACGCTTAGCTCGACGTAAAACAAAACCCGCTACATACACGCGAATCCGATTCAAAAGCGAAAGATTCGCATATTTCGGCGAGAGAAAATCGGTATGCACCTGCACATGCAAGGGAACTCCAAATCTTTTCGCGATCAAAAGTCCTGCAAGTCCTGTCTCAAAGGGATCTTGTACAGTAACAACATCAGGCCTTGGAATCTTGTTTACGATACGAAATGTATCTATTCCCCAAAGAATTTTGAACCATGAGTTAGTCGGAAAAATTCGGAGCGGATCGGCATCTATATTTTCGGAGCCGTCAGATATGAGCGAAAACACGATGATATCCAGATTTCCAAACTGCTTTGCATATGCCTCCTGCCTTTTGAAGGCAGAAGTACCGCTATGGAGCAAACCACGTTTCGATCTGTCGGCGCTTATCGCTAAGACACGCATAATTTTAAAAGTGAAGCTGTTGCGTCGATAGTTTTGTCGATTGAAAATTCTTTCGCCCTCTCCCTTGCGGAACCTCCCAACTTTTTGCGCAAGACGTCATCCGATAATATCTGTGTAAGCGCTTTATCCAGACCCTCATTGTCCCCTGCAGAAACCAGTATTCCATTCACCCCATTTTGCACTACCTCCGAATTTCCACCAACTTTTGTTGCAACGACCGGAGTGCCTACGGCCATAGCTTCGACTAATGTGTGCGACAAGCCTTCGTAGCGCGAATTTAAAACAAATACCGAGGCGGACGCGAATTGTCTCTGCAGATCATCGTGAGGCACTTGCTCTCGGATTTCGATTCTGTCTTCTGCGTCGGCTTTTTGAATTTCTTGCATAAGCGCGCTTTCCTGCGATCCACTCCCAAATATAACAAGCCTCCATTCTTTGTTTTTTGCCACAACGGCAATAAGTTCTGCAAAACCTTTCCACGGCACGAGACGACCGGCTGAAATAATGAGATTTTTTGTGAGAAATTGATTCATCTCCGCCGATATATCAATGCCATTATAAATTACGTCAATCTCTTTTGTCGGGACCCAGCCTCTTACAATGCGCGCAAGATACTGGCTGGGAGCAATCACTCGCAATGCCCTTCGAATAACGAATTTCT
>CAYHIZ010000020.1:0-11482 GCA_964356695.1 uncultured Candidatus Saccharibacteria bacterium
CAAAGGGTTTTATGCGATCTTTTAGCTCAGATTTGGGGAGAGTCCGAAGTCAGGAGGATGCGGAGAGCGATCCTGATCCGGTTATCCGTTTCGATGCTACATGGCGGCAGGTAAAGATGTTTTTCCGTAAAGAAGTGCCCGCGATAATGGAGAGGATAGTGCGGTAATGCCAGCTCTCACATGGTCGATACGACACTGCGAGTGATCACGGGAGCGAGTGTGGAGAGCGACGAATGTTATCGTGTGTTATTCAGCGCGCCAGACACATATTTGTGCACGATTGAGGAAAGCAGTGTCTGATAAGGAATACCTTCTTGAATAGCACGCGCTTTCAAACGATCAATGTCCCACGCATTCACGCGAAAAGTGATGCTCTTATTTTTTGCGATGGTGTTGTGAGCGGCTTTACGCGCTTCTCGCATCAAAAGAATGCGTTTTGCTTTCGAGTATGATCGAACCACGGCTCTCTCAAATGCGCTTTCAATCTCACGTTCGTACTCATCGAGCACAAGAGCATTTGGGTGCATGGAGCGTATAGGATAAGGTGTTTTTTTCATAATTCGGATTTTTTACTTTGGTAACGTTGTTTGGCTATGCGACTCGGGTATACGGTTTTGAGAAATAAAGTTCGGGTGTCTTTTCGGACAAAAGGAATGCAGTAGATGTATTCGCGAATAGCAACGATATATATATTTTGATGCGGATACTTTACTTGATTTGGATGTGGGAGAGTATCCAGTAAATTGTCGTTCTCAATCGCAAGTACGATTTCTTCGAAACTTATATCTCTGGTTTCTTTCAGCCATGCGTTCTTCTTTTCGTCCCACTCGAACACTGGCATGTCACGAATTGTATTTGGTGTACATATTTTGTCAATACATATGCTGAAACATATAAAAACAGGGCTCTTCGTCTTAGAAGTGCCCTGTCAGTCAGTCGCAGTTTGTAACGGCGTAAAATATTACGCACACAACCCTCGATACCATCTCTCATCCGGCGGGATACACTCATTTACGCGTGGCACGAGATGCCACATGGCCCGCAGGGTGGCGACGCCGATCGCGAAGAACGCGGGCTCATCAGTGCCTATCGGCATGCTTCTGTCGCGTATCATCTCGAGCGCTTTGTCGAAACCTAACTCTGGCATCAAATCGTGGGCGATCCGCAAGAATGCTCGCGCGTCCCCCCATTCTTCAATGTTGATGAGTCCTGCCGGCGTCGGTCGCGGTTCGCCACGGAGTGTCGCAAGCCCGATCTCGCACAGAGTATAGGCGATTCGCGCTCGCTGTTCGTACGTCAACGCACCGATCACCGCTTCACAAAACGGCACCGCTCGGGAGCGTTCTTCCATCGTTTGCGAGAAGAATGGCACTGGCGAGAAAGCCGCATGTACCGCTTCGTGTCCGACATCCGAGTCAAGATCGAAAGGCATACCGGGTGCTCTGCCCGAAAGCAGGGCGGTACGAATGCTTCCAACTTCCCGCCACCATGCGACCGCGTGGTGGCGCACCGCCGAGCACGGAATCACGCCATATTGAACGATCGGATCATTCGGCGAGTTCGGTATATCGGGCAATCCGCCCTGCGACAAGTTATAAATAATCCACGACTGCGGATTTCTCGTTGGATCCAGAAGCCGTTTCATTTCCGTGTCAGTCGAAAACCCGAATCGAACTACCTGATTTCGACGCAGTAGCCACTTGGGCAGTTCCTCGTCGGCAAGAAATAAACCGATTCTCTCGATGAGCAATTCAACATGATGCTTCGTCACGTTGGGAGATGTGAGGAATCGCATGTTGGCTGGCAGAAAGCATGCATTGCCACCGCAATGATGTGCGATCTCGTCGCGGAAGCAGGTTGCTTCAAGTGCCGACTTTCCGCTCCATGGAAGAGTTGCTGGTACCATCGTGATCATTGGGTTCTCCTTCACTTACTTATTGATGATCGTGTGACCATCCCATGGAATATAGTGTGATTACTTGCCACACTTGTCATATCTGTCGACATACAATGTTAGAGATGCTATATTCTTGGTGATATATGACCAAAGCGTTGACGAGAAAACAGACAGAAAATGCTCATTTGATCAGTATTCTTACCAGTATCGGTCTTTCTGATGCCGAGGCGCAGGTGTATCTGGCCGCGTTGTCGCTCGGCCCGACTACTGTATTACGACTTTCACGTGCAACCGACATAAAACGGACGACGCTTTATACTGTTATCGAGTCGCTCAAGCAGAAAGGGTTATTCAAAATCGAGATCAAAGGGTTCAAGCGATTTTTCGTTGCCGAACATCCAGAGAATCTTTCGCTCGTACTCGAAAAACGCGCAAATGACTTTAATAATTTCGTCCCGCTCCTTGCATCGCTCTACAATCAACAAGCGGGAGAGGCAAGCATCACCTATCACGAAGGAATCGAGGCGATCAAAGTAGTGTATGAGAATTTGCTCAAAGGTGTTGGTCGCAACGATCCGTACCTCGCCATCAGCACCGAAGAGTTTTTCGAGCCGGACCGGCCGTATTTCGAGCGATTCATCGAACGGCGCGCACAGAAATATCGCGACGTGCGACTTATACTGCTTGACGAGAAAATGGCGCGAGAGCACAAAAAGTTCGAGCGCAATTTCAATGAGCGGATACGTTTTCTTCCTGCGGGGACACAGATGGACATAAACGTTGTCATCACTAAAGACACGCTCGTGCTCCATCAGTTAAAAACACCAATCCACGCACTCGTGATCAAAACGAGGACAATCATAGAATCCCACAAAAATATCTTCGAGGTGTTGTGGAAGCGGCTGGCGTGAAATGCGGAATGACGTGGAAAACACGGTGATAGTTTGTGTAAGCGCGGTACAATGAAACTCAATGGCGCGTTTTACATATACTGCCGAAAAAGTGGGTGGGGAAATATATACTGGCATCGCAGATGCGCAGGATCGCTTTGAGCTCTATGGAATAGTTCGGCGGGAGGGCGGAAAGATTGTTGCGTTTTCGAAAGAGGGTGTGGACAATTGGCTCAACTTTAAATACTGGAATTCCAAATTGACTACAGTCAAGCAATACAACAAAATCCTCTTTGCTCGGAATCTGGGGGCTATGCTTTCCGCAGGGCTTTCTCTTACTCGGGCGCTTGCCGTACTGGAACGGCAAACTAAGAATCCAAAATTGGCCCGCGTTGTTACAGGGGTCGCGAGCGACATACGGCGCGGGGCTACTTTGCACGATGCACTCGCAAAGTTTCCTCATATCTTCGACAAACTGTTCGTTTCTATGGTAAAAGCTGGCGAAGAAGGGGGAAGTCTTCCCGCCTCTCTGGAAGTGGTCTCCAATCAAATGGAGCGCATGTACCAACTCAAGAAAAAGGTACGCGGTGCCCTCATTTATCCCTTCATAATAGTGATTGCGATCATTGGAATCGGTACTTTAATGATGATCTATGTAGTACCTACGCTTGCGCAGACTTTTGAAGAGATGAACGCTGAGCTTCCGGTTTCGACTCAGATCATAATAAACATAAGCAATTTTTTGGTCGAATACACTGTATTGGCAATTGGAGGTGCGATGGCATGTCTCTTAGCTTTATATGCCACGATGCATACGGCTATTGGTAAACGGTGGGGAGACCTTGTTTCTATTCATATGCCTTTGATCGGCACAATGGTGCGCGAGGTAAACGCCGCCCGCACTTCGCGTACGCTTGCTTCCCTGCTCTCTTCCGGGGTCGATGTACTTTCCTCACTTGCCATTACCGGAGAGGTTGTGCAAAATTCATATTTTCAAGATGTCATAAAAGATGCTGGGAAAAGCGTGGGGCGTGGAGAAACACTTTCATCCGCATTTGTGCGGAACGAAAATCTATACCCTGCGTTTGTCGGAGAAATGATGTCTGTCGGCGAAGAAACGGGCGCTCTCTCGGAGATGCTGAAACGCCTCGCGCTCTTTTATGAAGATGAGGTAGACAGAAAAACCAAGGATTTGTCTACCATTATCGAGCCGTTTCTGATGATCGCAATAGGTGGTGGGGTTGGCTTCTTCGCGGTCTCTATGATTACGCCGATTTATTCACTTTCGCAAAACATAGGTTGACGTGATTTATATGCACCCATTGAGTGATCAAAGGGGGGTAACACTACTTGATACTGTTATCGGAAGCGCTCTCATGCTCATCGTATTTGCGGGAATTGCGTCGGTTTTCCAGTTATCTGTAGAAGTTGTTACTAACAACAGAACTCGCGCGGGTGCGATCGCTCTTGCGAACGAACGGATGGAATACTTGCGTAGTCTATCCTATCCGCAGATCGGTGTTATCGGAGGAATTCCGGCTGGCAACGTGCCGCAGGAAGAAACGGTTTCATACAACAATGTCTCTTATATGCGCCGTACGATGGTCGTATATATGGATGATCCCGGCGACGGCCTCGCCTCTGCCGATCAAAATAGCATCATTGCCGACTACAAAACAATCCGCGTCGAGGTCAACTGGCAATCACGACAAGGTGAGCGGGGTCTTACTTTGGTAGGACGCGTCTCGCCATTTGCTGTTGAAACAGCCGTTCCAGGTGGAATTCTCACGATAAATGTGGTTAATGATTCAGCCACACCGGTTTCTAATGCGCAAGTAGACATAATAAACACGGGTGTTGTACCCGCAATCGATATTCGCACATATTCCAACGTCAACGGATCTGTAACTTTCATCGGCGCTCCTTCGGCGAGCGATTACCAGATAACGGTTTCGAAAACTGGTTATTCGCAGGCGCAAACCTATCCTGTAACTGTCGAAAATCCCAACCCTAATCCGAGACATCTTACGGTAGCGAACAACCAAACGACAACGGCATCATTTACAATTGATTACACTGCAACAAAGGCAATAGAGACATACATGCAAATTCAAGAAAATTCATGGACGGACACAATGGCAAACGCGACCAAGATTGCGACTATGTCTTCGACCACGATTGCAGGAGGAGTGGCTAGTTTGAGCGGTTCTGCCGGTTCATATGATGCAAACGGTTTTATGCAGTCTGTTTCCATCGCTCCCGCTAGCCTGAATCGATGGAATACATTTAGCGCCGGGACAACAACGCCAAATCAAACAGGCATACTATTTCGATTTTATGCTAACGACGGCGTATCTCTAATTCCAGAAACACAGTTGCCGGGCAATGCCGCAGGATTCGCGACCTCCACCGTGAATCTTTCTCTAATTTCCACCTCAACCTATCCGGTACTCAAGGTTACCTCACTCTTATCTTCCTCTGATCCAAATGTGACGCCATCTATAGATTTTTACTCTTTTGCATATGACTATGGACCCGATCCATTCCCTAACCTCTCGTTCGGAATGCGTGGCGCGAAAACGATTGGTAACAGTCCGACCATCTACAAATATGATCAAACACATTCAAGCGGAGCGTCCTCTATTCTTACTCTATCTAACGTCGAGGCCGATACTTACACGCTATCAGTGGCAACATCAACCGGCTACTTGCTTGTCGAGAGCTGTAGCACACAGCCGGAAATCCTTCTTCCTGGCTTTTCGCAGACGACCAAACTCTACGTATTGCCGGCAAGCAATCACTCGCTTCTCATCGACGTGCGCTCAAGCGTCGGAATGCTTATCGAAGGAGCCTCGGTGCGACTTACGGGTTCAGGTTATGACACAATAAAAACTACGAGTTCATGCGGTCAGACTTTTTTTGGAAGTCTGGCGACAGGAAGCTTCACCGCACAGATAACCAAAAACGGTTATCAAGATTACACGACGAATGTGGATGTAAGCGGGGGCTCGCGCCTATCCATAGTTCTTAATCCGCAATGATCGTATGAGAAGTGCACATGGACTCACAATGATAGAAACACTAGTGTGGATCGCCGTTTTCATTTCCTCTATGCTCGCCATAGTTACAACGCTCATGTATTTTTATCGCACCAATGCATATGCAATTGAGCAAGCGAGTGCGACTGCCTCCGCACAACGCGGGCTCGAACATATCGTGCGCACGGTTCGCGAGAGCGCATACTCAAGTGAGGGAGCATTTCCAATCGTCTCCATCGCCGCGAACGACTTCGTATTTTATGCGGACATCGACAACGACGTCCTAATCGAGCGCGTACATTACTACATTCAGGGAACGAATCTCATGCGGGGAATTATTGAGACAAGCGGCAATCCGCCGGGTTATACCGGAGCCGAAACGGTCAATGTGATTGCAGACTATGTGCGCAATATAGGGCAGAATGTCTCGACTTTCAGATACTATGACGAGCTGGGCAGCGAGATTACCAACTACGCCAACTGGACTGCCGTTCGTTTCGTCAAGGCGACGCTTGTCGTGAATGTGAATGTCGCGACGCTTCCAAATCAGCTCACCATTGATTCGTCGGCGGCTATACGCAATCTAATCGGACATTGATATGAAATTGAAATCTAATCGCGGAATTACAGTGTTTCTCGTCCTAGGTTTTATGGGCGTGTTTGCGATAATTCTTGGAACCATCTCAAGCTATGTACTCACGCAAGGAAAGTACGGCCGCGCTCTATATGCGCGTGAAGTGGCGCTCAACGTAGCGGAATCCGGCATCGAGTACTACCGATGGTTTCTCGCGCATAATCCGGCGATTATGGATAACGGAGCGGGGCTGGTTAGCCCATATACATATGCAGTGAACGATCCGGAGGGTGGTTCAATGGGCTCGGCACAGGTGACAGCAACGACAAATTTGCAGTGTGGCTCTGTGCAATGGGTCGATCTTGTATCGAATGGAAAAGCGGATATAAGTCCGGGGTTTCCCCGCATTCTTTCTGCCCGCTATATGCAACCTTCTGTTGCCGAATACTCATACGTCGTGAACACAAACGTGTGGGCTGGCGCGAGCCGCAACATTCGCGGTCCGTATCACTCAAACGGCGGCGTACGCATGGATGCCGTACACAACTCCGATGTCACGAGCGCCGCTTCGACATGGAATTGCACCTCGAGCTACGGTTGCAGTCCGACGCAATCAAACGCTCCCGGTGTCGTTGGGGTGGGTAGCAATCCGGCGCTTTGGACGTATCCAGTGCCGACTATAAATTTCGCGGCAATTGGGGTGGATTTTACAGACTTAAAAACTAAAGCACAGACGGGAGGAGGTCTCTACTATGGACCGGCCTCCGGAAGTGTAAATAACCGAGGCTATCGCCTTGTATTCAATTCTGCAGGTACTGTTACGATTTACCGAGTTACTTCGACCCTTGGATATCCGAGCTACTCGAGTCAATACGGCAATACAATGGAGTACAGTGTTATTCAGAACCAAACACTTCTCGGCACATTCAACATTTCATCCTCATGCCCGCTCATGTTCTTTGAAGATCGCGTTTGGGTGGAGGGTACGGTGAACGGCAAGGTAACGATTATCGCCGCCACACCGACAAATTCCAGCACCAATCCCGATGCTTATCTCAACGATAATATTTACTACGCAGCATACGATGGCACCGACGGGCTCACTGTTGTTGCCGAACGGAATGTTTTACTACCACTCGTAATACCGAACGTCATGGAAATCCACGGTATCTTTATAGCGCAGAGCGGACACTACGGTCGCGATCACTTTTATACCAGCCAACTCCCCTCTCAGTACGATCCGTACGTTACAAGGAGCCAGCTCACTACTGTTGGGACTGTCGTGTCGAACGGACGCACCGGCACCTCGTGGACAGACGGCACGGGTTTTCTGACGCGCCTAGACTACTATGATCAACAGCTTGCGTTCTCACCCCCTCCATTTACACCTGTTGCATCTACCGACTATCAGTTTAATTTGTGGCGTGAGCAATGACTTCTTTGGCAATTCATCCATATGCGATAATACCCCCATGCCGCAGAGAAAACACATCACTCTTGCACTCGCCGTTTGTATCATCATCGCGGGCGCGGTGTTATCTTTCGCCCCCTCACGCGCACAGGCCATCACCACCCAGGAAAAATCCGCCCTCATATTCCAACTCGTGCAGAAAGTCCTCGAGCTCCAACAAAGGATCGTCGCACTCGGCGGCACGCCGATCGCGATTCCGCCTGCACTGGTAGCGCTCGCGCAGGGATCATCCGCTCCCGCGGCAACTCCATCCTGCACCCTCTCCCGCACCCTCGCCTTCGGCGCGAAAGGGGAGGATGTGACATGCCTTCAGCGTTTCCTCATCACACAAAATCTTCTCACTTCTGACTCCGCAACAGGATTCTTCGGCGCACTCACGCGGTCGGCAGTCAAACAATTCCAACGTTCTCATAATCTCGAACCCGTCGGCCACGTCGGTCGCCTCACCCGCGCGATCATCAATGAGGTACGTTCCACGACACTCGCCACTAAATCCGCCACTGCAACATCAAACACTCCGACCACTGCAAACACCCCCGCGCCATCCGTCGCGGGAGGCGGAGGCAGTGGAACGCCATCGCCTGCAGGCGGTGGGGGTGGCGGAGGCGGATCGTCGGCTCCTGCCGGCGGGGGAGGAGTATCGCAAACGTCATCCACCGCGCTTGCCTGTACACTTTCTATTTCGCCCGCGTCGATGAAGGCGGGAGATATTTTCACGCTCTCATGGACGTCTACCGGCACTCCGGTGGCAATCTCTGGCTACCTGGAACAGACGGCTCCGGATAACTCAAAGGCGACATTCTTTCGCCCGATTCCATACAGTTCTTATTTGCTCCCCAATGGAGGGCGATCGGGAAAGGCGGGCACGGCGGGAGCTTATACATACACATTCGTAGTATCAAATGCCACTGCCACCACTTCGTGCTCGACGGGTCTTTCGGTTACGGGGACCGCGCCGCTCCCTATGATTCCTACGATACTCGATCGTGTCGGCAAGGGTTTGTTTTCAACTGCTGGTCAAAATGATACGCAACATGACGTCGCCTTCGGTGGTCCGGTAAATATAAACCTAAACGCCTCCACTACCATCTTTTATGGTTACTATATTCCGTATTCGCGTGAACCATATGTGCGTGCACACGTTTATCATGTCGTGGAAGCTCATGATGCAATCTGGTATAAGCAGCACCATCCCGACTGGCTTCTCTATACCGGAGATAAAACCACGCCGGTAGGCGACTTCTGTTACTTGGCAAACGGCTCCATACGGCCCGGCCCACCTTGGCCATGTGATCCGCCCGCTTACTTTTTACCATCGATTGATTTCACTAATCCAGATGTGCGTACATACATATGGAGCAGGGCGATTGCCCCTATGATTATGGAGGGGCATCAGGCAATCACGTTCGACAATCTGTCGCCATTGATTCCGATTGCTACCTGGGTGCAAGGACCAAGCGGATGGAAGCAGTTATTTACCGCTACCGACCCTGCCTTCAGCGGCGCGGTCGCTGATTGGTTGCGCTGGATGAAAGATCGTCTCCATCAGAATGGTATGCGTGTCATCGTCAATCTGGCATATGGTCATGGGTACGACACAGATTTTATGAAGATTGCCCGAGAAGCCGATATGGTTAATGTCGAGAGCGTGTTCCTTGACGCCTCCACATGTACATACAAGAACAAAGCCAATTACAGCGGCGATAGATGGGTAGCGCGTTTCAACTTATTACGTCGGACTGCCATCGAAGCGCGTTCCCCGAAGAACGAACTCGGCCTACTTTTGATGAACGCATGTTCCGGCGGTTCAGAACGTGACATCACGACGGAAACCATCCACTGGGTACTGGCGAACTATCTTCTGATACGCGGTCCGCAGACATTCGTGGAATTCGAATTCTACCCAAACGCATATGGGCTGAGTGCCCCCGGATCCGTGCTCACCGACTTTACGCTACGGCCTGAGTTCAATGCCCCATTAGGTGCCCCAGTGGGCGCTCCGGCGCAAGTGCCCGGGCCAGCTTGGGTGCGCATGTACCAGAATGGCATGGCGATCGTCAATCCGGATGCGAACGTGGCCACTTCTGTATCATTGGGATCTGATCCATATCGCAATATTTCCACGAATCGAATCTTGGCCGGTGATATCTCGATTCCTCCGATAAGCGGTGTGGTGCTCGTGAAAGTCGCTCCTACCGATCTTGATGCAAGACGCAAGGCCGATCTTTCCCTGCTGCAACAAGGTCTTGAGAAATATTATGCGACATACGGCACTTATAAGATTGCTGGCGCGGGGTCTAACGGCAATGGCAATGGGTGGGTTGCTTTTGAGGGAACCGCGGGGGGCGTCACATATCCGAAGTCGATAACCCGCGCCCTCTTTGAAGAAGGACTCCTCGCCACCTCGACGATCAAAGATCCCGATCCGGCGCAGGGGAGATTCGGCGGGTACATGCTGTACCTCTGCCAAACTGCCACAAGCTCGAATTATTCATTATCGGCCACGCTCAATAGTCCGTCCGCAGAGGAAATATCGTACGCGCAGATGGGGTGTAATGCGACGGGCGCGAATGGAACATATCCCAGATACGGTAAGAACTATATGTTGACAGGCGTGAACGGCGCACCAAACATCGCTCCTTATTAATTCTTCATACCTCGTCCGCTTGCGGCGAGGGCAGCGAAGGGTAGCATAATGGGATGAACATCTCCCACATACGAAAATCCCATAACAAAACATTGCTCGTCTTCCATCTGGTCTGCCCGATAAAGTACCGCAGGAAGGTTTTCACCGAGGGAAACGAAACCACATTCAAATCCGTATGTTTGGAATTGAGCACGCGGTATCCGTACACATTCCTCGAAATAGGCCTCGACGGAGACCACGCTCACTTTCTGATCCAAACGATTCCAACCATACGGATTACCGACATGGTAACGACCATCAAGAGCATCACCGCGCGTGAAATGTTCAAACGACACCCCGA
Source organism: uncultured Candidatus Saccharibacteria bacterium (assembly GCA_964356695.1). Taxonomy (GTDB): domain Bacteria; phylum Patescibacteriota; class Minisyncoccia; order Phycocordibacterales; family UBA2100; genus UBA10103. The sequence goes on from CAYHIZ010000020.1 coordinate 10,858, forward strand.
GGTGAAAATCTTCCTGTCCTGACTTCGGACTTGGGACACCCTCATGATTTGTGGATAACTCCGTAGAGCACCTTTTGTTCGTTGTCCATTGCAAACATCCTGGATTCTGATTGTTTTGACTGCGGCAAGGAGTAGTGAAGCGCATACATCGTGTGCGTGAGTTCCGCCGCTCGCGCAGGACTCATGGCAACACCATTCTGGTTTAGCAAGCGTTCCAATTCCTTCCAAATCGCATACGCGACAAATGATATCGTGAGATGCGCTTCGATGCGCCGTCGTTTGTAATGGAATATCGGTCGCACCCGCAGATCGGTCTTTGAGATGCGAAAAGCTTTCTCGATCTGCCACAAGTGTCCATAGTGCTCAACGATCTTTTCGATCGAGAGTGTCGTATTGGTGACGTATCCTTTGAGTCCATCCCAGCGAGAATCGTCCGCGATCCTCGTTTCATCGATCGTCACGGACATGTCGCCCTGAAGTGCGAGGAATTTGTTGTACCCGCGATTGGTGATGTGCGCCTTCGCGAGTTTCCCTCCCGCGACTTTCGCGCGAAGCTTCTTCACCCCCTTGTCGCGGTTGTGCGCGTCTTTTCTTTTTCGTTTCTCGGAGAATGTAACGATGAGCC
>CAYHIZ010000021.1:0-11291 GCA_964356695.1 uncultured Candidatus Saccharibacteria bacterium
GTAACAGTGCTAACGATACGCGAAGGGTTCTAGAAGGTCACGAAGACGAATACTGAGAATTGCTGAATACTTACAGTGTGGTTTTTTGACTATCAATCTTTTGTGTATTATAGTGTCGGGACTTCCATGACCTCGTGGGAGTGGTTCTGATGGAGGGCGTGAACATGGAAATGTGGTGGAAGGGAGTGCTCTTTATCGCCATTATGGCATCGGTTTATTGGGGGATCTGGTGGATCCGCCGTAAATTCGGTATCAAGGACTAACTGTCCTACTGCAAAGCAAACAGGAGCGTGTCCCACGGGGCACCTCCATTTTTTTTGTTTAAATTTTATGACAATTCAACCCCATTCGATAGTGGCTGGAGGTTTGTCGGAGATTCGGTAGACGACCGCGCCCACTTCTCGCACTTCATTAGTGACGCGGCGAGAAACTTTGTCGAGGAAGTCGAATGGGAGCTGTGCAAAACGCGCAGTGAAGCCGTTGACGCTCCAAACCGCCCAGAGCGCAACGACATGTTCAAGCCCCGAGCCGTCGCCTTTTGATACAGTATGCATTGAGTGTGTTAAAGTCGCCCCCGCTTGCCATACGGTTTTGTAAAGATCAGCTTTACGCATCTCCTCAATATATATTCCATCAATCGCGCGAGCGACGTGCAGGTTCTCGGCAGTAACTTCGCCCTCTATGCGAACGACGAGCCCGGGGCCGGGAAATGGATGGCGGATAAGCAAATCTTCGGGGCACCCGATGTCGCGGCCGATGCCACGCGCGGAATCTTTTACCTGATCTTCGAGCGGACGCAATTCCGGAACAGAAAACGAGATGCCGACGTTGTGGTGTACTTTTATTTCCGCTATACGCGCGCCTGTATCGTGTCCTTCTCCGCTCTCGCGCAGATCGGTGTAGAGAGTGCCTTGCGCAACATAATCGGCTCCGAATGCTTTTATTTTTTCTTCCAGTATATTTTTGTACACATCTTGCATTGCCAGACGTTTGTCGCGCATTGTTATTTTGCCTTTGAGCGCTTTAAGAAATTCTTCCGTCGCATCGACAATTTCCAGCTCTATCCAATTTTCATTTGCTTCATTTCCGAAATATTTTCTTACATACGCTTCGTCGTCGGGGCGGTCGATACCGCGGATGTACACACCTTTAAGTTTTGCGCCGGCATTTTTTAAAAGATACGCAACTACAGATGAATCCGAACCTCCGGATAGTGCGATAAGCACCTTTTTATTTGCGACACTTTCTTTAAGTTGGTTTATCTTCTGTTGCGCCACATTGTGAGCAGGGAAGCGATCGGTAATACCGCAAATTTTCAAGAAGTTGTCATATATTTTCGAACCCTCGGTGGTATCCGTCACCTCTGGATGGAATTGTACGCCCCAAAGGTGTCCGGAGTGTCCTGCGGCAATTTCCGCGTTCTCGGTTGAGCCCAAGACCTCGAACGGCGCATCGCTGATTGCATCTCCATGGCTCTCGAGCACCTGTGTTTCTTTTGTTATTTTATCGAATAGTGGAGAGTCGATCTTGATGCGAAACGTATGTACGCCGAATTCGCGTTTTGTTTGTGGCGTCACTTTTGCACCCGTATGTTTTGCCCACATTTGAAAGCCGAGACATACGCCGAGCGTCGGAATTCCTAAGTCGAAAATCTTTGCATCAAATGGCGGCGGCTCATCGTGCATCGACGCGGGGCCGCCGGAGAGAATAATACCGGCAGGTTTAACCCCCGATACATCGGTGGCAGTAACGGTGGACGGATCTGCCACGACACAAAATACACCCAGCTTTGCCAATTGCTGGACAATGAGGTGATCGAACTGCGAGCCCATCGAGAAGAGGAGCACGAATTTCTCCGCCTTCCGCACGCGCATTTCTTCCGCCATTTCTTTGATCGTTTCCGGCATCGCGTGCTTGAACGTCAACATGACGACATCGTAGCATGAAAAACAAAAGACATGCCCACCTCTCCATTACGATTACGAAGAGATGGGCAATTTAGGTTTGCGGCTGATTATGCGAACCCGTTCAGATGTTGCCCCTGATCAGATCACGCAAGCTCCTATGATCAGGTCTGGACGCTCCGGGCGGCTCGCCGCACTTGATCTTGTCGACGTTCTCCATGCCGTCGACCACCTCGCCCCAAACCGTGTATTGTCCGTTTAGTTGAGGCGCAGGCGCGAAGCAGATGAAGAACTGACAATTCCCAGAGTCGGGATCATTGGCGCGAGCCATGCCGACCGTTCCGCGCTTGAAGGGCGCATCACTGAATTCGGCTTTCAGATCGGGAAAACCTGAAAGATCCGCTCCGCCCTGACCAGTGCCGCTCGGATCGCCGGTCTGCGCCATGAAGCCCTCGATGACGCGGTGAAACGGCACGCCATCGTAGAAACCGCGTTTTGCCAATTCGACAATCCGCTCAATGTGCTTGGGCGCGAGGTCCAGACGCATCTTGATAATGATGCTACCGTCCCTTGTGTATAGATGCAGATTCGACATGTTCGTTCCCTTATTTTTAGAGTTATGTCGACCTTTAACGCAAAGAGTCGACTGATCGGTACACTACAGCAGGCGGTTCACTGTGTCGAGATGCTGAGTGTAAGTCAACAAATTAAATTCCTATATCTCACCACCGCGAGATATAGGAATACTAATTCCGCATATTTTGATGTCTTGAATCAGTTCTTTAATTTTCCCACACCCATATTCGAAGTGTGGATAACTAGCTTGCAGTGATGTATAGTGGTGTATATTACTTATTAGTGGGAAAAAGTGGGAGACGATAAATTTGTATGTTTATAGGCGAATACGAGCACAGCCTCGATGAGAAAAAACGAGTTTCACTTCCGAAAGCTTTTAGAATGGCTTTGGGCAAGAAAGTCGTTATGACGCGCGGATTGGACAACTGTCTTTTCGTGTATTCGCTTTCTGCATGGGAGAAATTTGCGAGCAAGCTTCAAGAACTTTCTTTCGTTCAGGCGGACACTCGAGGATTCAGCCGATTCATGCTTTCCGGTGCCGCCGAAGTGGAGGTGGACGGAGCGGGGCGAATTCTCATTCCGGAGCATCAGAAAGCGTTCGCCGGTTTGAAAAAGACGATCGTCTTTGCGGGAGTATCAGACCGCGTCGAGATATGGGAGAGCGATCGCTGGAGTACATACAAAGCACGTATTTTGAAACAGGGCGACGCGCTCGCAGAAAAGCTTGGCGAGATCGGTGCTCTATAAAACTACTTATTTTCCGATTCAATGATCGCACGGGGCAGATGGAGGATTAAAAAAATATGCGCACACGATTTCTTTCCTCCAGCCACCCGGTGCCTTCACTCGGCTCTTCAGTAGAGCCGATGGTAAAACACCGACCAGTTCTTTTACACGAAGTCAGCAGCATGCTTGATGTACACAAGAATGACGTCGTTTTAGACGCAACCCTTGGTGGAGCAGGACATGCGGAGAAATTGATGCAGGGCCTCGGAGGAAATGGGCTCTTCATAGGTTTTGACGCAGATTCCGACGCTATAAAACGCGCACGGAACACTCTTGCAGATTCTCGTGCCCCCGTTCGTCTTGTGTGCGGAAATTTCCGCAATATCGCAAACGAACTCGATAATTTAGGCGTGAAGTCAATTACGAAAGTTCTCTTCGACCTTGGGTGGAGCTCTTATCAGCTCGACTCCGGAAGAGGATTCTCGTTCAGAGCGGACGAACCCCTCTTGATGACGTATCAGCAAGAACTTAAGCCTGATACCTTGACAGCAGCAATTGTCGTCAATACGTGGGGCGAGGAGTCTCTTGCCGATATTATTTATGGTTTTGGCGAAGAGCGATACTCGCGAAGGATAGCCAAAGCGATCGTGAAGTACAGACTTCAGAGACCGATAACGAGTTCGCGAGAGCTTTCCGAAATCATCAAGGATTCCGTGCCGATCCATTATCGGCGGGGAAAGATGAGTCCGGCTACTCGAACTTTTCAGGCACTTCGCATCGCCGTTAACGACGAACTTGGTGCTCTATCCGTCGGACTTGAGGCGGCGTGGAAACTGCTGATTCCTGGAGGACGGATTGCGGTTATATCTTTCCACAGCATTGAAGACAGAATTGTTAAACGCCTGTTTGCCGTATGGGCGAAACAAGGCGAAGGTCGTCTCTTAGTCAAGAAGCCTATCGTTCCGACTAGGGAAGAGATCTTGGAAAATCCGCGCTCTCGCAGTGCAAAACTTCGTGTCATAGAAAAGGTTATAACAAAAATTGTATATGAGAACTCGCATTCAAAAAATAAGCAAATACACGCCCTCGATTTTTCAGGGTAGGCTTGATCTGTCTTCCGCTCGGCGTAATTTTTCTCTCACAGTCGAACATTCGGTTGAGCAGATATTTCTACGTGCGCTCTTGGGGGCGTTAGCAATACTTGTGTGTGCCTATATATATTTTGTCGGATCAACAATTTTCAATGTAATCGCCAGAAAAGAGGCTATGGCGGAAACGGCGAATTTGACGAGCGTTGTATCAGATCTGGAGCGCGAGTATTTCGCGGTTTCCCATAGATTAGGACCGGACGATGGTACGCGCCTCGGACTCTCGCCTGTTTCCAATACAGTTTATATCCATCGTCCTGGGAATTCGGCTTCTGCCACATTGGAAATAAATGAAATATAGCTCATCGGCTTTTTCCGTGCGTGTGCGAATACTATCATCGCTGTTTGTTTGTGCGGCATTATTGCTTTCTCTGCGACTGTACTTTGTTCAGATAGTACATGGAGGGGAATATCAGAAAAAAGCTAGGGGGCAATACGAAGAAATTTCTGAGAAGAGAAACGATCGCAATGACATATTTTTTTCCAAAAAAGAAGGCGATCTTGTCGCGGCGGCTGTTATGCAAGCTGGGTGGGTTCTTGCAATCGTTCCCGCTGAAATTTCTAATCCCGAAGAGGTCTTCGATAAACTCTCCGCTATTACTTCTCTGGATCGGAAACGTTTCTTTGCAAGCGTAGCCAAGGTTGGCGATCCTCATGAGGACATCGGGTTTAGGATTGGTAATTCGGTGGCGGAACGAATACGCAAGGAAAAAATTCCAGGAGTCATTCTGGTTCCCGATCAATGGCGTTCATATCCGGGTGGCGCGTTGGCCGCGCACGCTATCGGCTTCGTGGGATACAAGGGCGATGCACGGGTCGGCGTATATGGACTCGAGAGGTTCTATGAAGATTCGCTTGCAAAAAAATCCGATCTTTACGTGAATCCATTTGCGGAAATATTTGCAAATGTCGGCGCGGCGCTTTCTGTGAATCCTGCGGAGAATCAAGGAAGTATTATTACATCCATCGAACCGCAAGTGCAGGCGCGTATGGAAGAAACTTTAAGCGGAGTTTTGAAGACTTATTCGTCAAAATTGGCGGCGGGAATCGTTATGAATCCTCATACGGGTGAAATTATTGCGCTAGCGATAAGACCGACATTCGATCCAAACACCTATGGCTCGGTCGACGACCCGTCTTTATTTACAAATATTCTTGTTGAAAATATTTACGAAATGGGTTCCATAATGAAGCCACTCACTGTCGCGGCCGGAATCGACGCAGACGCGATTACTCCAAATACGACTTATAACGACAAGGGCTGTATTGAAAGGAGCGGTAAGAAAATATGCAATTACGACGGGAAAGCGAGAGGGCTTGTCGGCATGCAAGAAGTATTGAACCAGTCTCTGAATCTCGGGGCGACATTCATTGCGGATACTATGGAGCATAAGGTGTTCAGCAACTATATTCGCTTATTTAAGTTTGGAGAAAAGACCGACGTCGACCTTCCGAGCGAAGCGCTCGGGAGTATAGACGCAATTGATGGCGGATATGATATTGATTACGCATCGGCCTCATTCGGACAGGGAATATCAATGACAGGCGTTGGAATGATTCGCGGTCTTGCAAGTCTTGCAAATGGCGGTTTATTGCCTTCTCCGCATATTGTAAAAGGAATTCGGCTTGAGAGCGGTATTGTGCGTAGTATTGCGCCCGCACAAAGTGTAAAAGTATTGAAACCGGAGACCGTACAAACAGTGAGTGAGATGTTGGTTAAAGTATTTGATACCGCGCTTTTGGGAGGAATATTGAAACAAGATCATTATTCGATTGCCGCGAAAACCGGTACGGCGCAGATCGCCATTCAGGGCGGAGGAGGCTACTATAATGACCGTTTTCTTCACTCTTTTTTCGGGTATTTTCCGGCGCACGATCCCAAGTTCATAATATTTCTTATGACGATTGAGCCACATGGCGCAGAATTTGCTTCTGCGACTCTCGCACGCCCCTTTCTCGATATTACGAAGTTTCTGATAAACTATTACGACATAGCACCTGATCGATAAATATCTGCGAGAAACATGTATGTTTGAATTGCTTAAAAAATCTGTTGTATTCATCCTCACATGGGAAGCACGAATGGTTCTTGCGCGTTACCGGCCGAAAGTTATTGCCATAACAGGCAGTATGGGAAAAACGACTACGAAAGACGCGATATACGCCGCTCTTTCGGATACATTGCACGTGCGCAAGAGCGAGAAGAGTTTCAATAGTGAACTCGGCGTGCCTCTGACCATTCTCGGTTTAGAAAACGCATGGAAAAACCCGCTTCGGTGGGCGGAAAATATCGTGCGCGGACTTTGGCTTATAATAAGAAAGACTTCATATCCGGCTTGGCTTGTACTGGAGATCGGGGCCGACAGGCCTGGCGATATTCGAAATATTGCCCGCTGGCTTCGTCCTCATATAGTAGTTATCACCGGTGTTCCGGAAATTCCCGTTCATGTGGAATTTTTCAGCTCGCCCGAAGAGCTTGCGCGTGAGAAACGTTCTCTTGTGGAGTACATGGCGGGTGGCACACTCGTACTAAACGGGGATGACTCGCGTATGGTTGATTTGTGTTCGGAATTTCGTAAGAACACTGTGACCTATGGTTTTGGGAATTACAATGAATGGTATGCGTCGCACTTTGCAATCATGTATGAAAAAAAGAAACCGACAGGCATTCGTTTTAGATTGAACCATAAGGATCTGCCCGCCGTACCCGTTTCGATTTTAGGCGTACTGGGGATGCCTCGCGCGTATGCCGCACTCGCCGCTTTTGCTGTAGCAAATATTGTTGGCATTCCCGAAACTTCTGTCGTAGACTCTCTTCTCCAATGGATACCGCCACAGGGAAGGATGCGAATCCTAAAAGGGAGGAATGGCTCGACCATAATCGACGACACCTACAACTCTTCTCCCTCGGCCGTGCTCTCCGCGCTCGACACAATTAAAGATATAAAAGCGTCGCGGCGTATCGCGATTCTCGGCGACATGCTGGAGCTCGGGCGATACGCCACCGAAGCGCATAAAAATATTGGAATTCGCGTGGCGGATTGCGCGGATTATTTGCTTACAATAGGTTTTCGTTCGCGGGCGAGCGCGGAGGCGGCGCTCGATGCCGGCATGGCCGATGGAAACATTCGTCAATATGAGCAGAATGAATCCATGCGCGCAGGAGAAGAATTGAGGAATGAATTGCAGGAAGGCGATGTTGTTCTTGTCAAAGGCTCTCAATCACTGCGAATGGAGCGCACCGTCGAGCTCCTTATGGCCGAACCGGAAAGAGCAAGGGATCTCCTCGTTCGCCAAGAAGAAGAGTGGAAAAATCGCTGAAAATATAGTATTTTGTCCGCTAAGGCCCTATCGTCTATCGGCTAGGACACCGCCTTCTCAAGGCGGGAAGCGGAGTTCGATTCTCCGTAGGGTCATCGCGTCAAACATTTGATAAATAGGGGAGACTGTAAATTAAAGTGTATCTGGGGCTGATCGACGAACTCGAAGCGATGGAAGAATGAAAAGATTACCCGCCGTTCCCCTTAAAAGGGGCGGCGTTTATTGTTTGAATGTTGCATATCAATCGAATAAGCATATTGTTGCGCGAGATCGCTTTTTCACATAGACAAAATGGGCGATCATCAACTCTGATATGGGAGAATCCGATGTCACCATGGACACGCAACGACAAGATTCGCGCAGTGACTGAAGCCATACTAGGGTTACGAACTAATTGCCTGACTTGCGAACTCGAACATTTGTCCCGTGGAGCAAGGCGTCGCTTGCCTGTTGGGCTCGATGAAATGTCTGTGGCGGATATGAAAAGATTTATTAACCGCATGAGTTTAGAGGAGAGGGCACAAATTGGATTTGAACTGACTACGTTCCTTGGCAACAAAGCCGTTATGGTTTCTTTTTGTCCCCCACAACACAATTGTGCTTTTGTACAAAAGATGGATATTGGAACTGAAAAAAGACTATCGCCACTTGTCGATGTTGATGCATCCATATTGGATGCTGGAGTGGTATGTGTAGATACTCTGATCAAAAGCCATATTGACATGCTCGAGCTTATTTCCAAGGGTTTGAGCAATAAGGAGATTGCTCGTATCATGGAAGTCCACGTCGGTTCGGTTACAAACCAAATGACATTAGTCTATGCACATATCGGCGTATCTCATTTTCCAAGGGGACAAAAAAGAAATGTTGCTATGCAAATTTGGAAGCAATATATTGAAGTGCGTGATAAATCGAATAAAGAATAGCTCTATACAAGCAACGCGATACAGCCGGAGGACGAACACGTTCCTCCGGCTGGATTTTTTCTTGTATACTGGAGCGAATGAAAAAAGAAGAAACACGGCACGCGACTTTATACCGCCGGTATAGGCCGAGCAATTTTGACGAGGTGCGAGGGCAGGATCACGTCGTCGGCGTTCTCGAAAAAGAGGTTAAGGTCAAGAAGCCTGCGCACGCCTATCTCTTTGCGGGGAGTCGGGGGACGGGGAAGACGAGTGTTGCGCGCATACTCTCGCGCGAGCTTGGTGTTTCAGCGAAAGATCTTTATGAAATAGATGCCGCATCGAATCGCGGGATAGATGATATTCGTGAATTGCGCGAAGGCGTATACGCGATGCCTTTTGAATCTCCGTACAGATTTTACATTATCGACGAGGCGCACATGCTTACGAAAGAAGCATGGAATGCTTTTTTGAAGACTCTTGAGGAACCGCCATCGCACGCAATTTTCGTCCTCGCGACGACGGAGCGCGACAAAGTGCCGGAGACGATTCGGTCGCGCTGTGAGATTTATAATTTCAAACAGCCGACGCAGGCAATGCTCGCGGAGAGCGTTGCAGACGTGGCGCAACGCGAAGGATATTCGCTGGAGCGCTCGGCCTCGGAGCTGGTCGCTCTTCTTGCAGAAGGATCCTTCCGCGACGCACTCTCTATTTTGCAGAAAGTTCTCGCAGTATCAGAAAATAAGAAAATAGAAGTGAGTGAAGTAGAGGCTGTTTCAGGTGCGCCGCGCGGAGAATTGGTGCGTCAGATACTCGAGGCGCTTGGAAAAAAAGATTCGAATGCGGGACTCAAAGTTATCCAAACAGCCGTTTCCGAAAATATGGACGCTCGCACGTTTGCGAAGTTGTTGATACATCGCATGAGAATTATATTGCTCATGCGCTACGCTCCGGATCTCGCAGAGACTCTTTCGAGGGAAATTACAGAAGCCGATCTCGCACTTGCAAAGTCGCTCTCGAAAAATTCTGGCGTAAATTCAGAGATGCTTCGCGCGCTTCTCGGCGCTTACTCGCAAATGGCATATGCCACAGTGCCGCACTTGCCGCTCGAGCTTGCTGTAATAGAGATTTGTGCAAACGACAATAAGTCCGCATAATGCATGTGTTGGGGAGTCGTCTAATGGTAGGACAGCTGCCTTTGAAGCAGTGAATCGGGGTCCGAATCCCTGCTCCCCAGTCAGTCTGAGATAGGTTCGGATTCCAAGGAGTATTATTCACGTTAAAACTACAAATTATGGATGACCACTTAATGGCAATTGAAAAAGATATAAAGAACGGTAGCTACTATTCTGCTATTTTCTTGGCGATCACTTTGCCAAGTATTTGCGGGGCACTTGAATCCGATGATGGGAAAGACACGGAGGAGAAGTATATAAACTGGTATAAAAAATACGTACGGAACTTACTCTTGACTGGTGCCGATTGCTACAAACTAAGATGTTCGCTTCTGCATCAAGCCACTGTTGTTCATGCCGGATCTTCACTCGTAAGGGTGATTTTCACTTTTCCAGTCCCAAGTGGAAACACATTTCATAACAATATTATTAATGGTGCTCTTAATTTAGATATTCCGTTGTTCTGTAACGAACTTGTAAGTGCCGCAAGAGGTTGGGGATCTCAAATGGAGAATGAGCACAATATAAACTATATAAAAAACGTTCCCGGCGTAATGAGGTTATATTCAAAAGGGGTACCTCCATATTTCTCTGGCCATCCTGTACTATCTTAAAAATTAAACTATCCAAAGAACATCAAGATTGTATGCTGAAAAGCGTCAGAAAAGCCTTATAGGGCTTGATGGGTAAATTTATGAGACCGATGAGGCCAGCCAGCTTGAGGATAGATTCGGACTCCGAGGAGCGTTACAATATACACAATGCAACATTCCATAGGAAAAATAAAACAAGATGGAAAAACTGGAGCAGCGGTCGTGTACTCCAAGATTTAGAATTTTGGTTGCAAGGGAATTCCGTCGTGACTAATTCTTCCACGGCGGAAGTTTGTGTGTGCAAAATTTTGCCTGCTCTCGTGATATGATGCCGGTGTATGGACATCAACAAAGTACCCAAGCAATTTTGCGAGAATATTTCCGTTGCATATTCGCAGGAATTTTTCGTCATGGCGATGATAACCGGGGAAACTGGTGTCGCTTATGCGCTTTCGCCCCAGCACATGAAGCGACTCTCGCAGTACCTCACGCATCAGATAGAGGAGTACGAGAAGAATTTTAGCGGGATTGAGGCCGAGTGGAAACCAGGCATCCAGAGTCCCATACAAACGAAAGACGTGATGAAATGAGAGGATAAAAAGAGTTCGAGGGACTCCAAGTCCGCCTCGCCCGTATTGAAGATGTTTGAGAATCGTTAGGAACCATCAGGTCGCATACCTTTTAGTTCTTTTTGTTCATCCTCGACCGCTTTCTGTGGGTCGTCTTCATGCTTTTCTTCATAGTCTTCACCATACCAATCTGCTCGCGTGTCCGGTTCACGATCTTTCTCTTCTTGCAGGCGCTCGGTGTCGGCATCTTGCTGAGCACCGTAAGTTCGTCGGCGCGCCTCTGCGGGGGATATCTTTTCTTTTTCAGGCATATGAAAATAGTATCATACCACTAGCGTCTCGTTAATAATCAAACAACCGCGCCATATTTTGGAAAC
>CAYHIZ010000022.1:0-11125 GCA_964356695.1 uncultured Candidatus Saccharibacteria bacterium
TAGGCAACATCGCTCTCGAGAATATCGACGCAATAAATCAATCTGCGGAATTTGCAATAATCATTGGCGACAAAAAACAGTGGGGGAAGGGTATCGGCAAGGATGCGGCCAAGCTCATCATCAAGCACGGATTCGAAGAATTGAATTTGCATCGAATATACTGTGGAACGTCCGAGGAAAATATCGGAATGCAGAAACTTGCTGTTGCTGTCGGCTTTAAGGAAGAGGGGAGAGCACGGGAATCAATATACAAAGGAGGAAAATTTAAAGCACTTATCTACTACGGACTTCTCCGACATGATTGGAAAGCATAAAAAAACCATTCTCGTCGTCGCGCACGATGCGGGCGGTGCCGAGATCATCGCCGCGTATGTGCGCAAATATGCGAGTCAATATGAATTTCATCCGTATGTAAACGGCCTTGCGGCGCGCATATTCGAGCGTTATGGTATTCCATTCAAGCGAGCTCCTCGTACCCGAAGCGGAATGGCGTATGTCATGAAAGAAAATACCGATGCGACATACGCACTGATAGGCACCGGGTGGATGACCTCGATCGAAAAGAATGCGTGCAAAGAAGCAAAATTGCACGGCATAAAGGCATGCACGTATTTGGATTCTTGGATGAATTATCGCGAGCGCTTTGGATATCCGAAGAATGGTTGGCAAAAAAATCTTCCCGATGAGTTTTGGGTGGGTGACAAGCCGGCGTTGATTTTAGCGAAAAGGTATTTTCCTCGGAGATCGATTCGCCTGGTAAAAAATCAATATTTTGCGGACATTATCGCTCGTTATAATGCAAGATCACGCGGTGACCCAAATTGCGTTTTATTTATGAGCGCGGCGGGCAAGCTCTCTCTGCGTATTTTCTCGGATTTTATCATTGGTCTTGTGAAAAAAGGCTTTTCGGACCGCTTACTGGTTCGGCTTCACCCCGCCGACGATAGGGTTCTGTATGAGAAAATCGTAAAAAAGGAAGGGCGCGGTCTTCAAATAGAACTATCGCGAGAGAAAGATATAGTAGAGGATCTTTTGCGCGCGCGTATTGTCGTTGGACCGGAAACTGTCGCGCTTGTTCCCGCGGTTATGGTCGGCATCAAGACGATCAGAATAATTCCGCGCGGAGAAAAGGCGTTCCTTCCATTTCCTAAAATTCGCATTGCAAAAGATATAATAGACAACTTATGACAAGCCAAAATGTTGATGTAGAGAAAATATATCGGAAAATGGGCCTCAAAAAAGGAGACGTCGTTTTTATTCATGCCAACATGCTCCCCTTCGGGCTCGTGTCGAGAGACAAGGAGAAATTCATACGATTTTTTCTGGATCCGCTCCTGAAAATTATAGGAGAGTCGGGGACGATATCGTGCCTCGCCTACACTTTCACGTACGGCCTGTACGGAACATCGTACGATCACGAAAAGAGTCCATCGGAGGCGGGGATGTTCACCGAATACATACGCACTATGAAAGGCGCTCTGCGTTCGCTACATCCTTTGGTATCGGTCGTTGCGCGCGGGCAAAAGGCAAAATACATAACGCAAAATGTTACACGCTCCGCTTTCGGCTGGGGATCGCCTTTTTCAAGATTGCACGAATTAAAGGGAAAATGCCTGTATCTTGGAATGACATGCGGCGAATCCAATACTTTTCTTCATTATGTGGGGCAAATGTACGGTGTCTCCTATTCTTACAATAAGGCGTATTTTCACCCGGCGTATAAAAAGGGTATTCTGCAGCCGAGTCCGTTTTTAGCATTTGTGAGAAATCGAAAATCTAAACCATTTGACTTCTCATTATTTGAGAAAGAGATGAAGAAGAAAAAACTGGTACGCGAGGGCAGTATCCGCAATGCGCCTGTTCAACTTGTTAACCTGGAAGATTGCTTCAAGATTGGAATGGAGATGTTAAACAAAAACCCATGCGCATTTCTGCAAGAACCTTTTTATATAACAAAATAAATTATGCTTATGGAAGGTATTGGTATCGACGTCGCCGAGATCGGAAGATTTCGCTCGCTCATTAAGCAAAAAAAACAGCATCTGCTGGATAAAATGTTCAGCAATATTGAGCGGGAATATTGCTTTTCTTTTAAAGATGCCGCTCCGCATCTCGCAGGCACCTTTGCTGCGAAAGAGGCTGTCATTAAAGCCGGAGGCAGTCCGTCATTGACCGCTGTCGAAATTCGGCGGGGAAAGGATGGACGGCCGGAAGTGTGGTGTGGAGGCCGTAAATCCAAATCACTGATCATCTCCATCTCGCACAGTAGCGAAATCGCGTGCGCGATAGCGCTTCAGAAATAAATATGATGAAGAAATGCATTGTTCTTGATTTGGACAACACGCTTTGGGGAGGCGTCGTTGGCGAAGACGGCGCTGACGGTATCGCGTTGTCGCTCGCCCCTCCGGGGGCGAGTTTCATCGCTTTTCAACAAGCGCTTCGCGATCTGCATGATCGCGGCGTCATTCTCGCGATCAATAGCCGGAACAATTTCGACGATGCAATGGAGGTTATAGAAAAGCATCCCAACATGATCTTAAAAGACAATCACTTTGCCGCAAAGCGGATCAACTGGAATGATAAAGCGCAAAACCTTCGCGAGCTTGCAGAAGAGCTCAATATAGGTTTGGATTCTATGGTTTTCTTCGACGACGACAAAGTGAATCGCGAGATGGTGCGGCGCTTTTTGCCTGAAGTGGAAACACCCGAACTGCCTGAAGATCCGCGGAAGTATGTGAAATTCCTTCATTCGCTTCCATATTTCAAAGGCTCTGAAATTACCGATGAAGACAAAATGCGTGGCAACCTCTATGTGACCGAGCGCCTGCGCAGAGAAGCGGAGAAAGTATATTCAGACAAAGGAGAATTTCTTAAAAGCCTCGGCATCGAAGTGCATTTTTTTGAGAACGACGCCTCGTCGCTCGCGCGACTCTCTCAACTTACCGAAAAAACAAATCAATTCAATGTTCAAAAAAGACCGCTGTCAACTGAAGAAATAGAAAAATATATTTTGCGCAACGATTACAGTGTATATCACGCAAGAGCAATCGATCAATTCGGCGATCAGGGAATCGTAGCATTTGCTATAGTAGAGAAGGGAAATAAGGAGTGGAATATAGAATCTCTTCTTATGAGCTGTCGCGTCATCGGGCGGGGAATCGAGGACGCGTTTGTCGCGGAGATAGCACGACGAGCGCACAAGGCGGGAGCACATAGGTTAAGCGTCGTGTTCGAGAAGTCGGAAAGAAACCAACCCGCCGCGACCTTCGTCGAGAATTTCTTTGGTCCTGAACGTTTCATCACTTCTGATCGCGCACATGTGCCGGAGTGGATAACCATCGTATGAAAGATTTCAACATCATCGTCACCGAACAGCTTAAGATAAAAACCGAAGATATTTCGGATACGCTCACGCCAAAAGACGTTCCGGAGTGGGATTCGATGAACTATTTGTTGTTCATCGCGGAGCTCGAAAAAGAATACAAGATCTCTTTCACTATGGATGAGGTACTGTCTGCGCAATCGCTCGGCGATGTACGGAAGTCTCTCAAATCAAAAGGGATCAAGATATGAACAACACGGCAGAAGTGCGGACATTTGAATCGCTGAAAGTCGGTGAAAGCGCATCGCTCTTGCACCAGATCACAGCGGAAGACATCGAGCAATTCAGCAAACTTTCGGGTGATTACAATCCTCTGCATGTCGATGATTCTTACGCAAGAGAGGCGGGCTTCGCGTCGCGCGTTGTACATGGCATGTTCATCGGGTCCCTCGTCTCACAGCTTGTTGGTATGCGCCTGCCGGGGAAATATGCGCTTCTCATGCGTGAATCACTAGAATTTAAAAAGCCGGTCTTTATTGGAGAGACACTCGTTATTGAGGGAACTATTACAGCCAAAAGCGAGGCGACGAAAATCATCGAGCTTTCGATAATTGTGATGCGCGAGGGCGAGATCATAGTTCTCGGCAATGTGCATGTGCGCGTGCTTAAATAATCGTATGACTGAAAAACCGCTTGCGATAATTAGTGGAGGAAATGGATACGTAGGCTCTGCTATTTCTTCCGCACTGCGTAATGTCGGCTGGAATATCGCGATATTGAGCCGGAGCGTGCAGACGGAAAAAGAAGCATATCGATGCGACCTTACGAAGGAGATAGAAGTAAATTCGGTTGTGGAGAATATCGTGGAGCGCTATGGCGCAATAGATGCATGTATCCATGCGGCATCTCCGGGAATTGTGAACAAACCGTTGCTTGAAATGGATTTGGAATCTTTTGAAATCTCCAATAACGTTGCGGTGCGGGGCGCATTTCTACTCGCGAAAGCGTCTGTTCCGCATATGAAAGCCGGCGCTTCGTTCATAGGTATTACGAGCAAGCTTATAGAGCCGAAGATGATATTGCCGCCCATGGGTTCATATGTGACGGCAAAGTACGGTTTGCGCGGATTTCTACGCACGCTTGCCTCCGAGATGCGCACAAAAGGTATTCGTGTTTACGCCGTAGCACCGGGATTTCTTCAGGGTGGTCTCAATGACAATGTGCCTACGGCAGTGCTCAATTTTTTCGCCTCCAAGAGCGGTGCAGGGACTACTACTGTAGAGGAGGTCGCGGATCTCGTGAAAATACTCTGTACCGTGCAAGATGCATATCACACGGGATCCTCTATAACGATTCCCCCCATTACTGTCGCTGATTTATAGAGCCACGAGGGATATTTCCAAAACTCTTTATGGAGTGATATAGTCTTGCCATATGTCGATCGTGGACGGCAAGACTATTCTCATAACCGGAGGCACGGGTTCGTTTGGAAAGGCCTGCGTAAAGAAACTTCTAGACGAGCATAAACCGAGGCGCATTCGCATATTTAGCCGCGATGAATTGAAGCAGTGGGATATGCAGAGGCAGTTTGGCGATCATCCGTCGCTCCGTTTTCTCATAGGCGACGTGCGCGATGCCGAGCGGATTAAGAGGGCGACCGAAGACGTGGATATATTGATTCATGCCGCCGCGCTCAAGCAAGTGCCTGCATGCGAGTACAACCCAATGGAGGCGGTGAAAACCAACGTCAATGGTGCGATGAACGTTATAAATGCAGCACTGGACAACAACATTCCGCGCGTCATCGCGCTTTCGACGGACAAAGCCGCCGCTCCAGTGAATACCTACGGCGCTACGAAACTTTGTTCCGACCGGCTTTTTATACAATCGAACAGTTATCGCGGACTCCATCGCGACACCAAATTTTCCGTTGTTCGATATGGAAATGTCATGGCGAGCCGCGGAAGCGTGATTCCGCTTTTCAAAAAACAAAAAGAAAAAGGAGAACTTACGATAACGCACGAAGACATGACGCGCTTTTGGATCACACTTCCGCAGGCTGTTGATTTTGTTCTCTCATCGCTTGAGATGATGCAGGGTGGCGAGATGTTTGTGCCGAAGATACCTACAATGAAAATTATTGATCTTGCCAAAGCGATCGCTCCTGAAGCCACGTGTCGCGTTGTTGGCATCCGCCCGGGCGAGAAACTGCACGAATGTTTGATTACGGGAGAGGAGGGTCGCCTCACATATGAACTGAATGATCGATATGTAGTTTTATCCGCATCTTCAACAGGCTGGAATAATGATCCGAAGAAATATAAGGGAGCCAAAAAACTCAAAGATGGATTTGAATATCACAGTCACACCAACGAAGATCAATTAACGATTCCACGAATGAAGAAATTTTTGAAAGATGTTGAAGAACACGAATCTTCAATGGCGCATGACAAATAAGACCCGAACTCATAGTGAATTTTGACCACTCGATTATGGAAAAATACAAGAATACAGTCTCGTTTCGCCGCTGCGCCGGCCAAAACTCTGCTACGAGCCTGCAGACGGCCGCTCGCCGTGCCTCTGGCACGTCGTCGCGGCCGTCTTTGGCTCTCGCGACGAGTTTCGACCGGCTCGCTGGCGATCAAAATCCACTATGAGTTCTCCTAATTTTTCTAAGGTTTTTACAATAGACGGACGCAAGGTCGGTGAAGATCAACCGGCGTATTTTATAGCCGAAATCGGAGCGAATTTTGACGGCTCTCTTGAAAAGGCGAAAGAATATGCGCGCGTAGCGAAGGAGTGCGGTGCGGATTGCGCCAAGATCCAGAGCTTCAAGGCAAAAAAAATAGTTTCCCGCGAAGGCTTTGCCTCTATGAAATTGAAAGGCGTACACGGCTCGTGGAATCGTCCTGTTGACGAAGTTTTCAAAGAGGTAGAATTTCCGCGAGAGTGGCACAAAGTATTTTTTGAATATTGTCGGAAGATCGGCATCACGCCGTCAACCGCTACTTACGATTATGAAGCTGTTGATCTGGTAGATAAAATCGGCATAGATTTCTACAAAATAGGTTCCGGCGATATTACATGGCTCGAAATGGTGGAATACATAGCGAAAAAGGGAAAACCTGTGATGCTGGCCACTGGTGCCTCGACTTTGGCAGAAGTAGACGAAGCGGTTCGTGTCATTGAATCTACTGGAAATAAGAATCTTGTTTTAATGCAATGCATCACAAATTACCCTTCTAAATTTGAAAGCGCGAACATAAAAGTCCTAAATACATATCGCGAGGCGTTCGGTTCAATTCTCGGGTATTCGGATCACACGCCCGGCGACGTTGTTCCACTTGGTGCTGTCGCGCTCGGCGCTAAAGTCATTGAAAAACATTTCACCCTTGATCGCAAGAACAAAGGACCGGATCATCCGCATTCGATGGAGTCGCAAGAATTTGCCGACATGATAAAGCGAACGCGCGACTTGGAGGAAGCCCTCGGCTCGTCGCGAAAATATGTTGTCGCGGAAGAATCGGAAACCGTGATTGTTCAGCGGCGAGGGCTCACCGCTGTCCGCGATCTGAAAAAAGGCAATGTTTTGAAAAAGACCGATATTATTGAGCTGCGGCCTGCGCTCGGCATCTATCCAAAATACAAAAATGTTATTGTCGGCAAGATTGTACAAAAAAATCTCAAAGCCGGCGAACCGATTCGCTGGAATGACATAACATGACTCCTAAGGAAGAGTTTGCGATTCTTTTGGAGAAGCAAAAAATTGTAAAAGGGGATGTTATTTTTGTTTTGCAGGGCGACGGGCTTTATCGCGCTCCTCACGCTGCTAGCCTTTTTAAAAATGGATTTGCTCCAATCGTTGCGATTGTTGGGAACGATACGCGTCGCGAGTACGGCAGTTATCCGTCTATAGAAGTGCGTGATGAAATGCTACGTCTGGGATTGCCGAAAGAGATTATCCATTTTGAAGAAGTTGGAGCCCATACGCGCGCGGAAGCGGGGCGGGCAATGGAACTTGCAGAGGAAAAAGATTGGAAGACCATTCTTATAGTCACTTCGCCTCACCATCAGTATCGCGCTTTTTTGACATTTCTAAAAGCGATGCGCGATGCAAGTCTCGATATTACTCTCGTCAATGCACCAGCGAATCTTTCAATGAGCGAGACAACGCCGTGGGGCATGCGTACGAATCTTTTGGAGCAGGAATTTGCTAGAATTATCGAGTACCAAGATAAATGCGACGTCGCCTCTTACGAAGACGGAATCGCGTATCTCAAATTATTATGAAGATAGGTCCTGAAGAATTAAAAAACATCCCATTCTTAAATGGCGAAATATTAAACGCGCCCGACGTTCCATTCTCCGCAGAGACTCTTAGGGCGCATGAAAACGATATTTTGATATTTACACCGCGTATCGAGAAACTCTCCATAGTAGGCATGCGGGAGATATTTGGTATAGACCCTGCCGTAACAGAGCCATGCATGTACAACCAAGATTGGTACATCAAAGAAGAATTTGCTAATACGCCTCCGGATGGAAAATGGCACCTCATACGTAAAGATGTACTGGAAGAAGCTCGCGCGAAGCTTCCGGAGGAAATAGAAACGTTATTCGTCGGTGAAGAGTTTCCGAGCGCGGTGATGTGCGCCTTCACCTTCTTTGCGCATTGGTTTGCGACAGGCGGAGAGAAATTGTGGAAACATGATTTCGTATGGTGCTCCGACAAGGATCACAACGGCGATAGGATTTACGTTGGTCGCTATGAAGATCCAACTGGTGTTAACAAAAACGGTTTCAATATCCACCGCCACTTGTCGCTTCGTCCCGCCCACAGCACTGCGCCGGAAATTAAACCCTAGAATATGGATTCTTTCGAGGATAAGAAGCGTTTCATTGAACGGCACGAAGCAGAGATATCGCCGCTTAAAGTCCCAGAGACCGATGTTGATTCCGCAATCGAAGCATATCGAGTTAAGATTTTCAAGTTAGAGAAATCGGAATCCGCTTGCGATCCGGATGCCCGTCGTATCGCACTCAGCGCGTCTGATCCTCTTACGCTTGGTACGACACGCACACTCATTGAACGGATGGCGACTGATCGTCGGTTCCGCTCAGTCACGCTAATAACGGATAATGTTGCCGCACAAACTTTTGCATCTCTCATATCTAACGATTCGCGTTATGCTTTGTTTTCAGAAGTCGATACAAGCAGGGGCATATTCGAGACCCTTGGTGAAAAAGCAAATTCTGGACTCGACATTGCCCTTGCGTTCATCGAGTCGCAGAATAGTCCGAGTAGTTCGCTTGCGTACGAGTGGAAAAGCGCGTATGGAGCAAAAAAACTCTATCTTATCAATGAGGGATGGAATGGAATTGGCCAGCGAAGGGATTTTTTCTCAAGACTCAGACCAGATGATGTTGATGCTATTCTTTGCAATGATGATGTCGCCAGGAAAGTACTCATGAGTCAGATGCCTGCCTTTGCGAAGAAAATACGAGTCACGGGCACGCCGGTTTTGGATGCGCTCGGACTTGAACAAGGAAAAGCGGCACGCGAGAGTGGGCGTTCGCGTCTTGGACTTATGACTGACGAAATTGCAGTACTTTTGCAAGGCGATGTTGTCGCAGATCTTACGGCGGAAAAGTTGAATGTGGATGAGCAAATAAACGTTCGGACTTTGCAGAACCTTGTAGAAGCTACGGCCGAGGCGGCGCGAGTGCATCCGGAGAAGCGTTATGCAATCCTAGTACGACCTCATGGACGCGACGATGTTGATGATGTGCGGAATCTTCTTGCGACCAAGCTTCCGGGTAATTCGCCGCAGAATATTCGCTTACTTGATGCATCTGGAGATAAATTATCTATACATGAAGCCACGTTTTCTGCGGATATTGTAACCAGTATAAATAGCACTGCCAATCATCTTGCCCCCAAACGCGGACGAGAGGCGATCTTTCTCGGCTTTGGCGATCGGCTTGGCGCTGAAGTACTTAAGGCGACCTACGGCGATTTATACATGAACATACTGTCTGGTCCGGGACTTCGTGTCGTTCAAACGAAAGAAGAGCTCGCGCAAGTTCTAGGGGAGTCGAAAACAGCTCCCGTGCCGAGTCTGCCTCGAATCGGCGAGACCGCGACCGATCATCTTCTGGCTGAAATATTGAATTAGTACCGTGACAAGTTAATTTCTATAACAATAACCTTGTTGACTTAAAAATCAGACTTTTAAGTTCTCATTTCGCACACTCGCGCTTTACCTCGCGACAAAAGCGGGTATCAAGATGAAATTCTTTTCGCACTAACGACTCATTCTTCTCGTTGCAAAAAACGACTGATTGCTCGTTGTTGCGGGTTGCCACGCACCGCGATAATATCCATGTAAGAGTTGTTGTCGAAAAAAGTAAACCTGTCAGCTTTGCCGCGTACGGCCTTACTATACAAGTCTGGGATTTCGTCGAGATCTTCCAAGTGGTCTTCCCAGTATTGCTCGCCTTCATCTGACGTCATACTTTTTCCAGGGACTTCATCAGTGCTGCTATGTTCATCTTCGAGATAACGCTCCCACATATTCTTAAAATCGGAGGGCGCAATTCCTTTTTCTAAGCACTCTGTAAGCCACTTCGCCAGATGCGCTGTGATTTCTTGGACGTGCTCACCGACATAAAGAGCGCCTATCACCTTTGATGAGTCAGACCGTTCCATTCGATCCTCTTTCATAACCACTCAACTATAGCATACCCGGTGTGCTGTAAGTGAAATACATGGTATTGCTTATTTATGACGGTCGGCGAGGATAAGCAATAGTGTTTTATTGAGCTAATGCATATTGCTTCGAGCGGATGTTAGTTTCTCAAAAAGGACGATACCTACAAGTCCAATGATGAGTGCGACAATGCCCGGGATAAAACTTGCCCGAGGCGAGAGCCATATGTTTGCGGCGAGCGCGGCGATTACACCGATATTGGCGTATACATGAAATACTCCAAGCGAATAAATATATTCTTCTTCGGGCAGTTTCTCTTTGAGCCACGCCAATATTACCGGATAAGCAGTGACGCCGGATATTCCGATTAGAATTGTGCCGACAAGTATCGGAGTCATCTCTGCTGTTGAAACCAGCAACACTGTGCCCGCGAGACTTAGAATTGTAACAAACATAAGAATGTTTGCTTTATTAAATCGATTTGCAACGATACCGCTTCCCAATGCGCCTGCTACATTGCTTATCCTAAGGGCAATAACCAGTGCCGGTACGGAGGATAGACCCAAAAGTCCTACGACGATAAGATTTGTCGCGGTAAATGATTGGCCGAGCAAATAATACGTGCCGAACAAAAAAGGAAAAAGAGATAACATGCGTTTGTCTAGGATAAACATAGGCCTAAACGGGCGGGGCTTCGCTTCTTCGCGTATCGGTTTGAGAAAGAAGAGTATGAATGTGCCAATGAGTCCGAATACGGCAAGTGCCATGTACATGAAAGACGCGGACTCTACTGCAACAAGATATCCGCCCAGTATGATTCCTGCGATTCCTCCGGCGCTTGTTGCAACGCTCTGATATGCAAAATTCCGACCCGCGGTTTTATTGTTTGATTCGTCGGCGATTATTTGTCCGGATGCAACCCATAATAGGCACGCACCTATTCCTCCAATTAGAGAGGACGTGAGTAATAACGGAGTATTCTCAAGTGCTAAGACGACGGTAAAAAGTGGATATGTGGATGCTCCTATTATGAGCGAGCTTTTAAGCAACCCGGCCAGAACTCCCTGCCCTCTGGGCAGGGATGAATGGTCGA
>CAYHIZ010000023.1:0-10807 GCA_964356695.1 uncultured Candidatus Saccharibacteria bacterium
TCATATCCGGTACTGTAGCTTACCGGTGTGTTGCAATTAATTCTTGAACTCGGGGCGGACCAACTTGCGTTGGAACCTAATATTGATATAGTGCTTGTATCATGCAAATTAAATCATCTGATATTTTTGCGGGGGCTTTCGTGGCGTTTATCTTTGCTTTTTTGTTTGTCTTTTTGGCTGTACCGCAGATTATTTTCGGGAAAGATGTTCCTAGCGAGACAGGAGAAAGAATACCGGATCAATACATCGTCGTATTCAAAGATTCGGTGAGCGATGTGGAAAGCGCGGAAAATGAACTTATTGGACGCACGCGCGGCGAGCGGATTGGCTCGTATCGCAACGCCATAAACGGTTTTGCTGCGCGCTTTTCTGAGGCAGAACTAGCGGGCGTTTTGAACGATCCGCGCGTCGCATTTGTGAGCGAAGATCGGGAAGTATCAATATTGGATTCGCGAACACGGTCGATACGGGACGATTCGGTACGTGTTTTGAATACTGATGTGAGCAGTTTATCGCGTCGTTCGCGAGACGCTTCCCCTCCTCCTACGCCCCCATCTTCTGTCCCATCAGCAGAAGCTGTTTCGACACAGTCGCAAACGTTTCCCACAGGAATCAGTCGTATTGGCGCCATAGGAAAAGCCAACAAAGGCAGTGGCGTTAATGTGGCTGTTATCGACACTGGGATACAGACGAATCACCCCGATCTTAAGAGTAATGTTGTCGGAGGCAAAAATTGTTCGTCCGGTTCCAGTTACAACGACGGCAATGGACATGGTACTCATGTGGCGGGCACCATCGCGGCCTTGGATAACGGTCTTGGCGTCGTTGGGGTCGCGCCACAGGCAAAGTTGTGGGCGGTTCGCGTTCTCAATAATTCCGGAAGCGGGACGTGGTCGTCCGTTATATGCGGTATCGATTTCGTAACAAGCAAGGCACCGGCTAACGGCGGTCCTATAACTGTTGCCAATTTGAGCTTGGGCGGTGCGGGGGTTTCAGACAACAATTGCGGGAATTCCAATAATGACGCACTGCATAAGGCGATTTGTCGCGCACGCGACGCTGGTGTTACCATCGTCGTCGCTGCTGGAAACAGCGGAGTGAATTCGGCGACGCAAGTGCCTTCTGCGTATGACGACGCTGTCATTACGGTTTCCGCCCTCGTAGATTCCGACGGCAGATTAGGCGGTCTTGGCGTGTCTTCCTCGTACGGCGCCGATGACACATTTGCATCGTTTAGTAATTGGGGAGTACCAGTTGCGATCGGGGCGCCGGGAGTTTCAATTTATTCGACATGGATTAAGAGTGGTTATAAGAGTATCAGCGGTACTAGCATGGCTTCTCCGCATGTGGCAGGAGCTGTGGCGCTTTATATTGCAACGAATCCGGGGGCACTTTGGACGCAGGTACGCGACGCTCTTATCTTGCAGGGAGAGGCGCTCGGCATGGGACACACAGATCCGGGGGGCAAACATGGGGAACCCGTTCTCAACGTCAGTACTTTATAGTGATCCGCTGGGGCGTAACTGCCCATACTACAACTACATAAGCACTATGAGATCAGGAAATGAAAGATCTATTAAGACCTCTGAAAGAACCACCCCAATGGCTCTTTTACGAAGCTTTTCAAACTTGAGAATAAACGACGCTCTCGGTAAGATCGGTGAACTCAAACTTGAGGATATATTTTCTCCAGAGGAGAGGGCTAACTCCGTTTCGCTCGACGAAGCGCATAAAGATTTAATTTCTTACTGGGAAACTCGATCCGAGCAGTACGCCCAACCTATAATAGAAAAAGCCATCATTGAACGAGTCAATTTACTGTATGGTCTTGCTCATAATAATGCGCCGCTTCCTGTTATTAAAGCGACGGAAACATCGGAACCTTTTCCGAGAGCTTTCGGTGAGCTTGTAGAACAATTGCCGTCTACAGATAAAGAAAAAGTGAGTGAGAAAATACAAAAGGGAGAGAAAGAAACTGACGCAGTCATGGTTGCATTTCTTCTTTTTATGAGTCAAGGAAAACAGATGGAAGCCGTCACACTTATGCAAAATTATGCTCTTAAATTATTTAATGACATGGGTAACGCTTTGCTTGATTTACAGAAAATCAAAGAAGAAATGCTGGAAGGATTAGATGGCCCTAATGTGCTAAAGATTTTAACTGGCGGACACGCAGAATTAACTCCTGATGCGGATGATGTAATCAGACGAACAAAAAAAGTAGTTACAGAGTTCTTTGGAGGTACCGATATGGGATTCAAGGCCGATCTTCTTCAGACAGTAATGGCGGCCGGCGCCGTTGCAGAAGATGTCGATATTAAAAAAGAGATTGTCAGTGTTGCTGGCGGATATAAGCTCAAGAAAACATTGGATAGCAATACATTACTTGAAGAGAAATACGGACTTGGTCTTATGGATCCCGATAGTAAGTTACTTCGAGTATCTTATGTGGCAAAGACAGACATTAAACAAATGCATCGTGATTTAACTTCGAAATCACAGGCAGGTTTAAATACCTTTTTGCAAGCTTACTCTGGCAAGAAAATATACGATATTAACTCTGCCAACGAAATAAGCGCTGTCATTATGGAGCAGTTCAGTAATGTATGTTCTTTTGTGACACTCTGTACGTTAATGAAGCTCGATTTTTTTGAGAAACCAAAATCTGATATTTCTGATGTCGCAAACAAAGTAAGTTTGGAGGAACTTTATTCACTCACTATCGACGAGTTAGTCAAGATATTGGAGGATGCAAAAACAACACCGTACCTCGGTGATGCATTTAGAAAAGTACTCGATGAGAAAGCGTATGTGACGAAGTAGTTGCAAACTTACCACGTAAAAGACAGGGGTGTTTCAATCTAGGAGCTTGACCGAGACCAGTCACGAAAAAGTTTGCTATACTTTTCTGGATGGCAATACGTCGTATCAAGCATTTGCGTTCGAAGCCTTCTATTTTGAAGCACTTTTTCATCCCCGGCCCGCACAATGTGTATCGGCCGCTTTTTCTGCAGATTGAATCTGCAGTCGTCACTGCCATTATTATTCTGATTTTATTCGCCTTGGCGCTTATTGCAGAAAGACTTGTCGTGCGGAATCCATCGCCACAAATTGGTGCTGTTGTAGCTTCCGTTTTGGTGGACCTTGCCAATACTGATCGCGTCGCCGAAGGATTGCCATCGCTTGCGGTTAATTCGACTCTCGAAAAGGCTGCACAAATGAAAGTGGAAGACATGGTAGAAAGGCAATATTTTGCGCACGAGACACCTGAAGGTTTTTCACCATGGCATTGGTTCGGGCAGGCGGGATATGATTTTCAATATGCGGGCGAAAATTTGGCGGTTTATTTTTCGGATTCTGCAGAAGTGGAGAAGGCATGGATGAATTCGCCACTGCATCGTGAGAATATTTTAAGCAAAAAATTCAGCGAAGTCGGCATCGCCATAGCGCATGGTATCTATCAGGGTAACGAAACGACATTTGTAGTTCAAATGTTTGGTAACCCCTCCAACGCAGACACAGTAACCATTTTGGAATCACAGACTATTGATAGCAATGAATCTGCTGTAGTCGCCGGCGCTTCCGCCGAGGCCGTTCCGCTTCCAACTAGTTTGCCTGCGGTGAGCCTGCCTGCCATGAGCCAGTCGAAGGGGTCGAATCCGTCGCATCCGAAACCTGCAGGAGCAATTGTGGGCAGTATTCCGTCCACTATATGGAAAATATCGAGTTCTCCTAAAACGACCTTGCAATATGTATACATGGGACTGGCCGCCCTCATATTCCTGGCACTCGGCCTCTTATTTATCGTGGAATTTCGTCGATTGCACGTGCCATCACTTATCCGCGGGCTCAGTCTTGTTGCGCTAATAGTCTTCCTGCTCTACGGTGGAATCGCGTTTTCCGGAAGTCTTTTAATTCTCTAAGCGTTTTTGGTATCGCATGTTGCAAGGATTTCATCGATGATTTTTGCGGTTTCCTCGGGGTTTTTGACCTCGCGAGTGTCGATTCCCGTTGGAATTACGATCTCGTCGTTGCCTTCAGGCCCTAATGCATCGCCGACGAAGAGCATTTCTTGCGGATTTATTTTTAGATGCTCTGAAAACCAGAGTACCCCCAGAGCCTTGTCCACGCCTTTTTTAGTAATGTCTATCGCGGTTCTGCTCGAAATACGGATATCGAGATCGAATCCCGCGAGTCGCTTGTCGAGAAATTTCTTGAGCAAGGCACGTTTAGATCGATCTTTGTCCCATTCTTTCTTCTTATCCGCAGGCGCATCTATACCGAGCCCTGCAAATGTAACTTGATTTTCTCGGGCGAGTATTCGATCGCCCCACACCGGGGTGTCTCTTACTATACCGGTCGCATCAATTCCTTCTTTAATTGCCGTTATGGCCGAGTCGTACTCTTCTTTGGAAAGGGTATGATTGAAAGTGATCTGCCACTGTCCGTTTTTCCATACATAACATCTGGCGCAGGTGTCGGGGAATAAATATAGATTGTCTAGTTTCGCGTTTGTAGGAAGCTCAGATAGGACGTATTTTTCCATGCGCTCCATCGACGCACCGCTCATAATGGCGACCGGCATAATTTTAAGAAGTGTCACGAGTCCGTGCACGCTTTTCTCCGGCAATGGCATGAAGGCCATCGCTAGAGTGTTGTCGAGATCGAAAATAACGGCGTGCGGACGCTTCATATTTATACGTTTTCGGTTCTCCGGTTTTTGCCACCAATGTATAAAGATTGGAAGTGTCGTTATTCCGATAATTCCGGCGATGATAAGTGTTAGGTAGCTCTCGGCATCAGGTACATATCGGCCTATAAAATACCCCAGAAGCGTTATACCGCATGCCCAAACGACGGCACCGAGAATGTTAAAGAATAAAAAAGTATTGTAGCTCATTCTGCCGACACCGGCGAGGATTGGCGTAAATGTGCGTGCGATAGGTACGAATCTAGCAAGAAGAACGGCTGCCTTACCGTATTTTTCGAAGAAATCGTGCGCTATTTGAACATGTTCCTGTCTGAAAAAGCGCGAATTCGGGCGTTTATAAATCGCTTTGCCTATATATGAGCCGAACCAGTATCCCACATTGTCTCCTAGTACTGCAGCTGCAAAAAGAAGAGGAATAACGATCCACACATTTAAAACATTGAGAGAGGCGAGCATTCCGGCAATGAAGAGAAGAGATGCACCCGGAAGAAAAAATCCGAAAAAGACTCCGGATTCCAGAAAGATTATTGCAAAAAGCCCCGGGTATCCGAGAAACTGTACCCAAGAAATGAGGTCTATGCCGAGCATGTATTATGTTCTATATTATGTTCTATATGAATGTTTCGGGGATTGGGAATTTTTTGCAGAGCTCGCGGATCTCCTCGCTTATCGAGGAGAGTTTTTTTTCGTCGCCCTTGTTTTTCATTGCATCTACCATCAGTTCAGCGACGCGTCCGCATTCTTTTTCTTTTAAGCCACGGGTCGTTATCGCAGGCGGGCCAAAGCGGATGCCAGAAGGGTCCATTGGACCCCGCTTATCGTCGGCAATTGAATTTTTGTTAAGGGTTATTCCAACCTCATCTAAAAGAGTCTCGGCCTCTTTGCCCGGCATGTCTAGCGAGCCGTACACATCCGCCAGAAGCAGATGACTGTCTGTTCCGCCGGTGATTAAGCGAATATTTGCGGATTTGAACACCGCTTCCATAGCTTTTGCGTTCTTGAGTATCTGTGAGGCGTATTCTTGGAATTTTGGAGATAGCGCTTCGCCGAAACACACCGCTTTTGCCGCGATGGTGTTCATTAGTGGACCGCCTTGTAGGCCGGGGAATATGCTTTTGTCGATCTTTTTCGCGATCTCTTCGTTATCTTTGGTGAGTATCATACCGCCACGCGGTCCTCGAAGAGTTTTATGTGTCGTGGTCGTCATTACATCGAAGCCAAAATCGAAGGGATTCTTCATTGCTTTTCCCGCGATGAGGCCTGCGATATGCGCTATGTCCATAACCGCATATGCGCCCACTTCGCGTGCAATATCAACGAATTTTGCATAATTAAGTTCTCGAGGATATGCCGAATATCCGGCCAGAACTATTTTTGGCTTTTCTTTTTTCGCGACCTCTAGCATTTCTTCATAATCAATTTCGCCGGTTTCGACATCTTTCATTTTGTAACGGACGAATCTGAATATTTTTGTGAGATATGTGACGGGATGTCCGTGTGTGAGATGGCCTCCGTGCGAAAGATCCATGCCAAGCACGGTGTCGCCGGGATTCAGGAGTGCGAAATAAAGTCCTATGTTGGCGTTGGCTCCCGCGTGCGGTTGAACATTGGCGTATTTGCAATTAAAAAGCTGTTTCGCGCGGTCTCGTGCAAGATTCTCAACAGCATCGGTAAAGTCTTGTCCGCCATAATAGCGTTTGCTCGGATAGCCTTCGGCGTATTTGTTGGTCAATATTGAGCTGTTGGCTTCGCGTACGGCTTTGGACACGTAGTTTTCCGATGGTATGAGTTCCAGCCCTTCGGCCTCGCGCTTCTCTTCGCCTTCCAAGGCTTGGAAAACTTCCGGGTCTTGTTTGCGTATAAAATCGTACATACTTTTAATAAATAGATTAATAATGTTTGTTTTCTAATCCATAATTATATTATCGAAGCACTGATTGTACGGCATTCATTGTTTCTGTCCACACGTCCTCGAGTGGCTTTTCAGCATCGATTACGAAAGGAATTCCGAATTCCGCGACGTGCTTTAGAAGCCCCTCTCGTACGCGAGCGTGAAAATCTAGCGTCTCATTATCAAAACGAGTCGGTTCTTCCGGACGCGAGTGCACGCGCGCGACGCCCGTTTCTGGAGTTACGTCGAGGAGAATACAAGCGTCGGGTTCGCATCCTAGTGTGATTATTTTTGATGCTGTGCGGAGGAATTCCAGCAATTCCGGTTTTTGTCTGCCATACACTTGGTAGGCGATAGAGGAAAGACCGAAGCGGTTTGATATCACAAGCTTTCCATTTTCGAGTGCCGGTCTTATCACTTTCTCAACGAGTTCCGCTCTGCCTGCGAGGAATAATAAAAGTTCCGCGTGTACATCAATGCCCTTGGTTTCATCGGACATTAGAATCTTGCGTATATGCTCGCCAAGTGGCGTGCCTCCTGGATCTTGAGTGTATACCGCATCTGGGAATGTTAATTTTAAACGTTCTCCGACCGTCGTCTTACCGGAACCTTCACCGCCTTCAAGAATTATAAATTTTCCCCTAGTCATGTAAGTAGTATACGCTATTCGAACTGCCTTCCGATAACATTCTTCGGATTTTCTTTATTGAAAAGGATTTCACTGTTTTTCAAGAGATATACATCGCGGATGCCTGCTTCGATGATGGCATTCCAGCACGGCTCGCATAGCCACCAATGGCCCCAGAGATAGAGATCTGCACCACGAGTGTCCTTGCCGTTTTCTTTTGCATCGCGTATAGCGTCAGCTTCGCTGTGGTATTTTGAGTCACACCCTTCGCAAAGTTCGTATTGTGTTCCAGTTGGCACATTCATTTTTTCTCGGATACAGCCGCCCTGCTTGGCGTGGACACTCGCGCCTATTGAACCGTATCCGATCACCCGACCCTCTTTGACGATTACTGCGGCCCCTATGTGCTTTACCGTATTGTGTTGTCGAGCGAATTCCATAGACTTCGCCATGAACTCATTGTCCTCTGGCACATACTTGATCTCTCGATTTTTTGGTAGATAGGGATAGGAAACGACCATTGCGACAATGTACCACGTATATATAATGGGTACTCTTATGACTCGCTTCGACGCGCTCTATCAAGATATGCTTCGAAGGATTATGAGCGAGGGCGTGCGCGAGATGAACGCGCGGACTCAGCACGAAACAATAGCGTTGCCCGGACTGCACTTTTCCATAGATATTGAAAAAGAAGGTTTTCCATTGCTCACGCTTCGAAAAATTCCAATCAAAATGTTTGTCGCGGAGCAAATATGGTTTATATCCGGAGCACGCAAACCGGCGGATTTTCTCCGCGAATTTACGAAAATATGGGATTCATTCACTAACCCCGCCGACACCGTCACCGTCGCATACGGATATCGCTGGAGAAAGCATTTTGGCCGAGATCAGATTGGGGCCCTTTTAAAGCTTCTCAAAAAAGATTCGAGCTCACGACACGGTGTTATTGTGGCGTGGGATCCTGCGAGCGACGGGCTCGGTGGCATAAAGAGAGCCAATGTTCCTTGTCCATATTCTTTTACCGTAAACATTATCGGAGGACGGCTCAACCTGCACAACATCATGCGTTCCAATGATGTGGTTCTCGGCACTCCTGCCGACGTTGCCGGTTTCGCGCTTTTGCAATGCATACTTGCGCAGAAACTAGGCGTCGGCGTCGGAACATATTCTCATTCGATATCAAACGCGCACGTGTATGATAATCAGCTCGAAGCGGTGAACGAACTTTTGAAACGCGCCAACGAGCATGCCCCTATTCGCATAGTCCTTCCCAAAAACGCTTTCGACCGCTCGGAGAAAAAAGACAAAAAATTGGTTGAGGAAATCGTCGGATCGCTTTCCGAGCAATACAACCCACTTCCAGCTATCACGGGAATGCAAATCGTTTTGTAAATAGATATAATGCCAGCTTATGTCAATTTTAACCAAAGATGAGATTCTCGCGCGAGTGAAGAAAGGCAATATCGCGTTTACGCCGAGTCTAGATCATTTCCAAATCCAGACTCA
Organism: uncultured Candidatus Saccharibacteria bacterium; assembly: GCA_964356695.1. Taxonomy (GTDB): domain Bacteria; phylum Patescibacteriota; class Minisyncoccia; order Phycocordibacterales; family UBA2100; genus UBA10103. The sequence goes on from CAYHIZ010000023.1 coordinate 8,740, forward strand.
CGCCGTCGATCTTAGGCTAGGCTTTACTTTTTTAGTCCCTAAACAATGGAAAATGACAGCGCACGGTCGCGAAGCACTGCGCATCGATCCCCTCAAAGACCATGGGCCTGAATATTTCGACGTGATAGAGCTTGAGCAGGGACAGCATTTCGAGCTCTTGCCGCAGGAGTATGTGCTTGTGTCTACTTTCGAAACGGTAAAGATTCCCGACGATCTTATGTGCGTTCTTTATCCGCGTTCGTCAGTCAATCGCAAGGGACTTTCAGTAGATCTTACCGGCATTATCGATTCTGGATACGAAGGATCGCTCACGCTTCCAATACGCAACAACACGCCCTCGCAAGTGATTCAGCTTCACCCAGGCGAGCGTTTCTGCCAGATCATTTTCGAACAACTTTCCAAAAAAGTAAAACCGCGCAAATCGCGCTGGCATAAAAAAGATGTCGTCGACAAGGGATCTAAAGAAAAAGGCGCAGAGATGAGGCTGATTTTCAGTGGCGACCTAAAAAAATTAAAAAACGATTTTCCCGCTCTTTGACGATGCAATGAGATGTCATCTCATTGCATCTGGTATAGTGTTGTGATGAATCGTAAACCGTTTGAATTGCAAGAATGGTACCACTGCTTTAATCGTGGCGTAGAAAAACGTATCGTATTTGAATCGGAACTCGATGCGAATCGTTTCCTTAGTCTGCTGTACCTGGCAAATGGAACTAAGGCTGTGGATCTTTTCAATGAACGTAAACCTACCTTGGAGAAAGCATTTCAAGTTAATCGTGGCAACCCAATAGTCGCGATAGGCGCGTATTGTTTGATGCCGAATCATTTTCATTTGCTACTCAAAGAAATAAGTGAGGGTGGCATTACTTTATTTATGAAGAAAGTGGGAATTGCTTACGCAATGTATTTTAATGCTAAGAATGAACGTGTAGGAAACCTTTTTGTGAAGCCATTTCGATCACGACACATATCAACTGATCGATATTTTCAAAGAGTACTTCAATACATACATTGCAATCCTGCCGAACTGTTTGAATCTGGATGGAAAGCAGGCACAGTAAAGAATATGAATACATTGGAGAAGAAGCTAATAGAGTACAAGTATTCGAGTTTCGGAAGCTATACAGGCTTTAAGACCGTAAGTCCAGTTCTTTCAAGAGAAGGATTTGATATTGAAAATCAAATGCCTGTGTCGCGCATGCTTGAAGAGGCACGAGCGTATTATGCAGAAATTGTCGAACATCGGCTTGAAAGGTAATGCAATGAGATGTCATCTCATTGCATCTAGATAAATTGGTATAGTTGAGATTATGAAAAAGCCTGTCGTGGCCGCTGTCGTTGCAATCGGAAGGAACAGGGAACTTGGAAAGAATGGAAAACTAGTGTGGCACATACCCGACGATCTAAAGCGATTTCGGAAATTGACACTCGGGCATCCGTTAATAATGGGAAGAAAAACATTTGAATCGATTCTTAGTTATCGTGGCGCTCCTCTTCCGAATAGAACAAATATCATTATTACAAGACATCCAAATTGGAAATACGAAGGAGTTGTTGTCGTACATTCACTCGAGGAGGCTCTTGCAAAAGCGAGAGCATTGGATTCTGTGGAAATCCACATTGGCGGTGGTGCGGAGATTTATAAAGAGGTGCTTCCATTTATCGACAAGCTGTATCTTACGCTGATTGACGCAGAAGGGGATGCCGACACTTTTTTTCCGCCGTACGAGCATTTATTTACAAAGAAAATTTTTGAGGAAGAACATGAGTGGAACGGAATCAAATATAAATACGTCGACTTGGGGCGGTTATAAAAAGGTGAAACAGAAATCCATATTATTAGCTTACCAAATTCGACGCGTAATCCCGCCCAATGCAGAATGATGCGCGACCAATTTCTCTTAGCGGTAATCCGCTTTAGAAAATGGAAATGCCCTTGTGGTGCCGGAGAAAGGGGCGGGCAGGTATTTTGCCGTAACTATTCAGCGATTCCCAGTAATCCCCACACTCAATCGTAATTAAGCCATTTTTTGCAACGACACAATATACTGTAGGGGAAATGACTTCC
>CAYHIZ010000024.1:0-10780 GCA_964356695.1 uncultured Candidatus Saccharibacteria bacterium
CCATCGGCAGTTCGCAGTTCGTCTTGCAACAGGGGAGCGGGAGGGTGGGGATTGGGACCACCAGCCCGACCGAGCTCGTAGATATCGTCGGCGGTATTGATGCCGGTCATGTCGCATCTCGTGGCTACACAGTGGCCGTTAACAATCGCAAGGCGTATTACTCGTTCTCGAGCTCGACGCTCGATACTACGAACGATTGGGTCGATTCCGGCGTAGGAGGCACCTCGCAGGCCGACAAGCTGATCCTTTCTGGCGGGAATAGTGCTTGGAACGAAGGCATTGTATCCCAATCCAAGTTCCCTCGCTTGCAACAGCTCGTGCTCGAAGCGGATGTGAAGAACACTTCCAATGGATACATGATGATCGGCTGGAAGAATAACAATACGTCGAGCTTCTCCTATACACAGGGGCACCACTACATCTACTTTGTTTTGGGCGGCGACATCCAGATCTGGGAAGATGGCGTCGTAGCGAATAATCCTACGACTGCGTGGTCTGCGAACGTAAATTACCGCATTCGTATCGTGCTCAAGACGGCGGGTGGCGCAGAATACTACATCTCCTCCAATCGCGGCAGGAGCTGGACACTGCTCTGGGAGGGAGATTCGGCGCCGACCAATTCGCCGGTGCGCCTCGGTATCGCGTACTACAGCGGAGGATGGGAAGTCGACAATGTCGAAGTGTATTCCACCTCGGGCGCAGATACGTTGTATGGGGGCGCGGGAAGTATAGTCGAAGTCAGCGGTCTTCTTGGCATCGGCACGACCACTCCCTTTTGGGCCCTCACCGTCGCCTCATCGACCGGCCCACAGCTCGCGCTCGTCGACACCACTGCATCATCAAACGCATGGACATTCCGCAGTATTGGAAATACATTATATATTGCGACGAGTACGGCGACGGCGACATCCAGCCAATCGGCATTGACGATAAATCCAAACGGAGCGGCGACCTTCGGCAACAATCTCACTGTCAACAACACATCGCTATTCACCGGTCTCTCCACCTTCTCTGCGGGATTCCTATCCAACGCCTCCTCCACCATCACCTCCGGCCTCTTCTCAATGAACGGTGGCGCCTCCACCACCAACATCACCGCCTCGGGTACGGGATATTTTGCAACAGCATCAACGACAAACCTCACGGTCTCCGGCATTCAATCCTCACTCATCACAACATCTGCAAGCGGAGTAGCAAGCGCATACGCAGGAAGCTCTTGTACAAATCAATTCGTGCGCTCACTCAACGGAGCGGGTGTCGCAACTTGCGCCACCGTATCTCTCACCGCGGATGTTACGGGCATTCTTCCGATTGCAAACGGAGGCACAGCAACATCAACCCAAGTTACAAACGGTGTGAACTTCTTTGATGGCACACGCATCACCTCTGGCACTGCCATCACATGGAACGGCACAACATTCTCTGCAAGCAACATATCAACAGGAGGAACACTTGGAGTTACAGGACTCTCCACTCTCGGAACTCTTTCACTCACATCAGGAACAACCACCAACTTCTTCTCAACAACAGCTTCATCAACAAATCTATTCTCACAAACGGCAACGCTAGGTGCACTCACTGTCTCTGGAAACACCACACACACAGGCACCCTCACACAAACAGGTCTCGCCACATTCACCAACGGCTTCCTTTCAAACGCCTCTTCAACAATCACATCAGGACTTTTCTCAATGAAAGGGGGAGCATCCACCACAAACGCAACAGCAAGCGGAACGCTCTATTCCGCAACTGCAAGCACGACAAACCTCACCGTCTCAAGTATTCAATCATCTCTCATCACGACTTCGGCAAGCGGAGTAGCAAGCGCATACGCAGGAAGCTCTTGTACAAATCAATTCGTGCGCTCACTCAACGGAGCGGGTGTCGCAACTTGCGCCACCGTATCTCTCACCGCGGATGTTACGGGCATTCTTCCGATTGCAAACGGAGGCACAGCAACATCAACCCAAGTTACAAACGGTGTTAACTTCTTTGATGGGACACGGATTACGAGTGGAACTGCACTTGTATTTGATGGTACTAAATTTGGCATTGGCATTGCCGCGCCGACCTCGATGCTCCATGTATCCGGTACGACACCTGATTCTGTGAGTTCTGGTAACGGCACTGTGGCGACTTCGATGTTCAATGCGACAGGTGGCACAGGCGGCATTACAACTGATACGGGGACGCGAGTGGGAGGAGCGGGGAGCGCATTTGCGATTACCACCGGCGGCGGTGGCACCGCAACGACAGCGGAGGTTCTCTCTACTGGCGGAGCAGGTGGCGCGTTCTCTTTAATTCCCGGTACTGGCGGTGCGGCATCTGTCGCAGGTACAGGCAATAACACAGGTGGTGCTGGTGGGGGTTCCACATTGATAGGCGGCAGTGGAGGCGTGGCAAGCGGCAACACGACAGGCAACAACACGGCGGGAGCGGGCGGACTGCTCTCTTTGATAGCCGGTAACGGTGGAGCGGCGAGTAATGCAAACGCCACGCCGGGCACGCAAACGGGTGGCGCGGGTGGCGCAGCCGCACTGCGTGGTGGTACCGGCGGAATCGGATTGAACGCAGGCGGCAATGGCGGCCTTGTCTCAATACTTGGTGGCACCGCCGCCGCCGCAACGAGTTCCGCCGGCGGTGCAATCAATATCACGGCCGCCGCAGGCGCGACCGTTGGTTCTGGTGGCGCAGGTGGCGCAATCACCCTCACAGGCGGATTGGCAGGTGGCGATCAGACAGTTAATCGTATTGGTGGTGGAATCACATTGACAGCAGGTGCATCAAAAGGTACAGGAGCGGGCGGTCTCATGACATTTATCACAGGTGCATCGGGAATAAATCAGAATACAGGAACTGCCACAGGAGGTATCGGTGGCATATTTACATTTACCGGAGGCGCAGGTGGTACTGCTCCCAACGCAGAAGTCCTATCCACAGGTGGCGTAGGTGGCACATTTACAATGACAGGTGGTATCGGAGGTGCGGCTTCTGTCGCCGGCACCGGCAACAATACAGGTGGTGGCGGTAGTCCGTTTACATGGATAGCAGGTACAGGTGGTACAGCAACAGGAAACACAACAGGTAATAATACAGGTGGTATTGGCGGTGCTTTGTTTCTACGTGCAGGTACAGGTGGTGTTGCAAGCAATGCCAATGCAACACCGGGTACGCTCACAGGCGGGAACGGAGGACTTCTCACATTGAATGGTGGTCTTTCAGCCGCCGCAACATCCTCTGCAGGTGGTGCCGTTACAATAAATGGTGCCGCAGGATCTGTTACTGGAAGTGGCGGCGCAGGTGGCGCAATCACACTAACGGGTGGTCTTGCCGGCGGAGACAACAGCGTCGCACGAGCAGGTGGCTTGATCTCACTTACTGCAGGAGCATCGAAGGGACAAAACGCGGGAGGAGCAATCACTCTTACCACAGGAGCATCAAGCGCATCAAGTACGCTTGCAGGTGGTGCTCTAACACTACTTGCCGGTGCAGGCGGTACCAACACCAATATTGGGACCGCATCAGGAGGTATCGGTGGCGCGTATACATTTACAATGGGAACAGGGGGAACAGCTTCCGCCGCCGACACCGCATCCACCGGCGGCGCCGGTGGCACGTTCACCATGACAGGCGGAGTGGGAGGTGCCGCATCCGTCGCAGGCACCGGCAACAATACCGGCGGAGCGGGCAGTCCTTTCACGTGGACGGGAGGCACCGGTGGCGGCGCCAACGGCAACACGACAGGCAACAACACCGCAGGAGCAGGTGGTGCATTCACCTGGACGGCAGGAGCCGGCGGAGCGGCGACCAATGCGAACGCAACGCCGGGTACGCGCACCGGCGGAGTCGGCGGCGCACTGACTCTCAACGCCGGCACCGGCGGCGTCGGTACCGATACCGGCGGCAACGGCGGTCTCACAACGATCTCCGGCGGTGCCGCCGCCGCAGCCACCAGCTCCGCCGGCGGCGGAGTCAGCATCCTTGGCGACGCCGGTTCTGTCACAGGATCGGGTGGCGCAGGTGGCGCAATCACACTAACGGGTGGTCTTGCCGGCGGAGACAACAGCGTCGCTCGCATAGGAGGAGCAATCACACTTACCGCAGGAGCTTCAAAGGGTAATAACGCAGGTGCTGGGATTCTTCTTGCAACAGGTGCATCCAGCGCATCAAGCACCCTTGCAGGGGGTACTCTCAACTTTACTACTGGTGCTGGTGGTACCAACACCAATGACGGTACGGCAGTGGGAGGTGCAGGAGGTGCAAAAACAATAACCATGGGAGCAGGGGGAATAGCATCTATCGCAACAACACTTTCAACAGGTGGAGTAGGAGGCACATATGCAGTGGCAGGCGGAGTCGGAGGTGCCGCGAGTGTTGCAGGCACCGGCAACAACACCGGCGGAGCGGGTAGTCCCTTCACCTGGACGGCTGGTACTGGAGGTGCATCGAACGGAAACACAACAGGAGTAAATACAGCAGGTGCAGGTGGAGCCGTTACACTCTCGGCAGGTACAGGAGGTGCCGCGACAAATGCGAACGCAACGCCGGGTACGCGTACCGGCGGAGTTGGTGGCGCACTGACGTTGAATGGCGGTATCGGTGGAACAGGAACAGACGTCACAGGATCGGGTGGCGCTATCATATTCCAAACCGCTCTCACGACGTCGCGTTCCGAGCGTATGCGTATCGCGAACGACGGTACCATCGGCATTGGCACGACGAGTCCGGTTTCTACGCTCTCCATTCAGGGATCACTCTGCGTGCGGAGTACTGGCGCGTGCGGAACGACGGCGGGCACTATTTACGCGACCACGGCAACAGTTGTCGACATCGACCTCGCCGAAAACTATCCGACACTTGATCCCACACTCACTCCGGGAGAAATCGTCGCGCTCGACTCATCAGCAAGCTCCACAATAAAGCGTGCGAGAACGAACGACGTACCGCTCGGTATCATTTCAACAAAACCGGGAGTCTTGCTTGGTAAAGAAATTTCAAACGGGAAGCCAGTTGCACTCGCTGGCCGTGTGCCATTGCACATCAATATGGAGGGAGGCCCAATTGCGGTCGGCGATCGATTGGCTCTTTCGAGTGTCGCGGGTGTTGGGACGAAGGCAACGACGACCGTATACACCGTGGGTATCGCGCTTGAGCCCGCAAGCGAGGGCGGCATCATCGAAGTCTTTGTAGAAAATCAACTCACCTTTGCCGATCTTGAGATTAATACGCTCGGCGAATTGGCGGCCTTCGGAAGTACCACTAGTCCACCTGTTGCCGAAGGGTCGTTCGTGGATATTTTTGTGAAGAATCTCTTTGTGCGCATCACGCAGTGGTTTGCCGATGCGGCAAACGGCATAGGGGACTTCTTTGCCAATCGCGTGCATACAAAAGAGATATGCGTGAGCGATGAAAGCGGCGAGACGTGTATCACTAAGGGTCAACTCGACGCGATGCTCGCTGGAGCCGCCTCCGCGCAAAGTGCTTCGGCGAGTCAGGGCGGATCAGTCACGAGTGCTGGAAATGCCGGAGGAGCCAGTTCCGGTTCCTCCACGCCATTGCCCATCGAAGCTCCAGCGACGACGACAGTGCCCGTCATCCAAAACAACGACAATGCAACAAGTACGATCAGTGTTGTATTGCCGGATCTCGATCTCGGCGCGGGCACCACTTCTCCCAAAAGCGATCTGAAGTCTAACGTTGAGATTGCCCCTGACAGTACGACCACGAGTGTTGTTAGCGAGCCTACTACTAATAGTGTCACCTCGCCGGCAAGTGAACAGGTCGGCACGGCAGAAAAAATCGTGATCGTGGAAGATGCGAATGCATCGACCGCAAGCGCAGATACACCGGACGCGACAAGTCAAACGCAAACGACTCCGTAGGTATGTCCGATTGCCGGGAAAATCTGTGGAGGAAAAATCGGGGGAACTTATTTTCCAGAGTATATTCGTGCGATAATGTTCAAATGTTGCAAAGCGGCACCACGAGCGTCCATATCGTCGAAAAGCGCGCAGGTACGTACGCGTTGATCAAAGCGATTGGATCATCGAATAATCCTGATGAAATCGAACGCCTCGTCCTCAAAGCTCGCAATGGACAACGAACAAAAGACGCTTTACGGAGTTATCCACAAATCATGAGGGTGTCCCAAGTCCGAAGTCAGGAAAGACGCATCGCGTCAGCTTTCTGTTTTCTCGCTGTTCTGTTCGTTGTTGCAAACGGATTCCCGCATATCGTCGCCGCCGATGTCTCCGCGACTAATCTTCTCGGCCAATGGAATTTCACCGAAGGATCTGGTACCACAGTCGCCGATTCATCCGGCCTAGGCAATACGATGACATCCATCGACGCGCCGTCATGGGTACCGGGCGCAATCGCCGGGTCTGGCATTGCATTCAACGGCACGAGCCAATACGCCAAGCTCGCCACATCATCTGCACTCAACGTCGGCGCGGGCGACTTCACCGTCGCGGTATGGGCCAAGATCAACGCCGGAGCTGACCAACACAATGCGTTCGTTGCCAAGAATCTCGCCGGTGCATGTTGCGACCCGAAAGGATATCCAGGGTATTTTCTCGGTGAGAAGTACGGACAGATCGTCTTTCAGCTCGAAAGCGATGAGTCCGGGCTTGACACGGTGCGCCTGTCGGCGAGCGCCGCTCCGTATCGTGGCGCATGGCACCATTACGCCGGCGTGCGGCAGGGCGATTACGTCAAGCTCTACATCGACGGCGTTCTCGTCGCTTCCGCCACGCTCGCCGGGCACTACATATCTTCATTCAACCTTGACAACGGCTATCCTCTCGCCATCGGCGCCGTTTCGTATTTCACCGTAGGGCAATATCTCGACGGAGCGATCGACGATATGCGTGTATACAAGCGCGGACTAATGGCAGGGGAAATCATGAACATCTCCCGTTTCGAGAAGCGTGCCATCTTCCCCATGTATGACAACATCGGCGGATACAAGGACAAACCGTCTCCGCTTTGGGACACCGTCGTCCCCATATCAATCATCGGGAATGATATAAATATAACCGAGGAGCAGGTGCGCCACCATGCACGCGTGGCTTCGAAGGGAAAATATCTTGTAATCGACATCGAGCCGCTCGACGGATTAACAAATGCCAACCTCGCGAAGATGAAGCAGATCATCAATTGGATGCGCAATGAAAATCCAGATCTTAAAATGGGATTCTATGGCGTAGAAGCTGACCGGAATTATTGGGACCCTGTCTCATACGACGGCTCTCCGAACAACGCAACTTATCGCGACAGATACAACGCATGGGAAGCGAAAACTGTAGCGCTTCGCGCATTGGCGTTTGATTCTGATTTCGTCACTGTGAGTTTATATACTTTCTACAACAGTCAGCCGGGCTGGCAAGTATACGCCCGCGAGAATCTCGCGCAGGCCTTCCAGTACGGCAAGCCGGTACTCGCCTATCTTATGCCTCGTTTTCATAGCGGTGGTCAATACAAGGATTGGCACTTCATACCGGGTGATTACTGGCGCATGCAACTCGATTTCGTCAAACAGCAGGGCGGGGACGGTATCGTCGTGTGGGATGCGGGTGCTGTTTCGCCGACACGGTCGTTCGATACAACTGCCACATGGCTCGCACAGACCAAGGATTTCGTCGCGAAACGATCCCTTGACCAAGTGCCGAGTAGAAAATTCACAATCGGTCAGCGCACCACCGTGTCCGCTTCGGCGACGGTATACGCCGCCAAAGCCGGCACTACGAACGTCGGCACGCAACCAGCCGGCATGGGCGGCGTCGTCATGATGGGGACAGACGTCTTCTCCGGCACGCCACGATGGCACATCGATTTTGACGGCGGCGTCGATGGTTGGGTAGACGAGACACCGCTCGCCGTCGAGCCACCCTTTAATGGCCTGCTCGCGCAATGGGACTTCGAAGAGACATCGGACAAAGCCAAGGATTCGACGCTCCACAATTACACGGCGTTTCCCGTTTCCGCCCCCGTCCGTGTCGCGGGCAAAGTCGGCGCAAAAGCAATCAGCTTCAACGGCACGACCCAGTACCTGAATGCGGGCAACCAGACGGCATTCAACTTCGGCGCGGGTGACTTCACGGTTGCGGCATGGGTCAAGACAGACGATGCCACAAGCCAGTACAAGACCTTCATGGCGAAGAACATCGCCAATCAAAACGCGTATCCGGGGTACTTCCTCGGACAATATGGTGGAAAGGTGAGGTTCATGCTCGAGAATACGGAGGGCGGTACGCCTACTTTCGCACAGGCGACATCGACGTTACAGATCGGCGGTTGGCACCACTACGCGGGCGTACGAGAGGGTGACTCCATAAAGCTCTATATCGACGGCGTGCTTGCCGCTACTTCGACGCTCGCGGGCAAATACACAACTTCGTTCAATGTCGACAACGCTGCACCTATTACGATCGGCACTGCGTATAGTTTCCAGACAAACTGGATGATGAACGGATCGGTGGATGATGCGCGGGTGTATAGCGTGGCGCTTACGGCGGAAGAGGTAAAGAATCTGTTCGCTCCTACAGTACTGCCGACACCTACGCCACCTGTTCTTCCTACACAGCCCATCATTCCGTCCACTCCCGTCGCAAGCTCGGGAGGTGGTGGCGGTGGTGGAGGCGGCGGATTTTACCTACCTTTCGTATCGTCCGTCGCACCACCCGCGGCACCTGCACAGTCGTCCTCTCTCTCCGTCGCCCAGCGCCAGTCGCTCATCGCAGAGCTCCTCGCCCAAGTCCTCGAACTCCAAAAAAGAATCGTCGAGCTCGGTGGAAAGCCGATTGCGATTCCCCCCGGATTCTCCAGCAGTACCCTGACACAGTCGGCTAAAACAGGAGTGTCCTCATTCACCCGCAACCTCAAGCGCGGCGATCGCGGAGAAGACGTCCGCATGCTCCAAAGCTTCCTCAATACACACGGATTCCTGATCACACCATCAGGCGACGGATCTTCCGGCAAAGAGACGACGTACTTCGGCTCTGGAACCGTCTCCGTGCTCATCCGTTTCCAGAACGCCTACAAGAGCGAGATCCTCACTCCCGCCGGCCTCTCCGCCGGCACCGGATTCTTCGGCACGTTCACGAGGAAGATGGTGGGGGAGATTGAAGGGCGATGATGCGTTATGTGGAAAATCTTTCCGCTCGCCATCGTTGCGGAAACGTATCCACAGATGCTCATGCGCGCCCGAAATTATGTGATATTATCAGGATAATTAGCAGATTCGCTAATTATTATGACAACTTCCGCACAACGTCTAGACATTCTCCACAAATCCGGCAAGACGGTTTTTTCTACCGCCGATCTCGCAATCGCGTGGGGAGTTGAGAATAAGAACGTCCTGCGCGTAGATATCGCGCGTGCCAAGCATGCAGGGTATCTTGTCGCGATACGCCGCGGACTCTACCGTATCGCAGGCACCGATGCGGATACCCTCGAACTTGTCGGCAAGCTGAAGAATAACTCGTATGTAAGCTTCGAGACGGTGCTTGCCCGCGAGGGACTTATACGCCAGTGGTACGATACTATCTTCTCGGCGTCCGACAGGAAAACGGAAATCAAGAACGCATATGGCACGTTTGCGTATCGGCGTTTGCCCACATATATATTGAATGATCGCCGCGGCATCATACACACGGGCATGTACGCGATTGCCTCGAAAGAGCGCGCCGTGTGCGATTATTTCTATGCGGTCGGATATATGCACCTCGACGATACGTCGACGCTCGACAAGAAGACATTGCATGAAATCGCCTCCCTCTACGGCAACAAACGCCTTGCCGAAGACATCAAACGACTCGCCGTATGAGATTGAATCAATCAGAACATCGGCGCATCATGCTGCGCGTCTTGGCGGACATTTCCGCCGATCCGGCATTGTCGATCAATCTCGGTTTCAAGGGCGGCACCTGCTGCTACTTCCTGTACGGTCTCGACCGTTTTTCGGTGGATCTCGATTTCGATTCGCTCGACGCCCGCAAAAATGAAACGACCATGACGCGATTGCGTACCTTGCTTTCAGTATACGGAGAAGTAAAAGATGATCAGCGGTTCTCGGTGCGGTACCCGGGCGGCGAGCAGGCACTCATCGTCGATGTCTCCCTCCGCCACGACATCAACGCGCGCAACGCCTACGATATCCGCGATATCGTCTCCGGCGTGCCGCTCAAAACGCTCCGCAAGGAAGACATCTTCGCGCACAAGCTCGTGGCACTCACCGATCGCAGTGCGCACAGGGACGAACGCGACCGATTCGTCGCCAACCGCGATCTGTACGACATCCATTTCTTCTTCTCGCGCATGTGGCACTTCAATGAGGATATCATCCGCTTGCGTACCGGCATGGAAGCGAAAGAGTATCTCGCGCACGCGGTGCAATTCGTTGAGAAGCATGTCGATGATACGCATGTGCTCGAAGGGCTCGGCGTGCTCCTCGATGAAAAGAAGCGCGCGTGGGCGCGTGCGAATCTCAAGCGCGAAGTCATCCGGCTCCTTACGGTCGAAGCGGCGGTGTGAAGTGGGTGCGATGATCGTCGGCGGCCTGCTGTGCACAACTCCTCCCTCCCGCCGCATCCCATGCGATAATACCCCTATGCCACACAAGAAACGCATCACTCTCGCACTCGCCGTCTGTATCGTCGTTGCGGGCGCGGCGTTTTCTCTCGTCCCGCCAGCACGCTCACACGCACAATCAACACCATCCGACGGCTGCCCCTCCACTCCTTCCGTCTGTCCGTCAGGTCAAGTCCTCTATTATGTCCCA
>CAYHIZ010000025.1:0-10657 GCA_964356695.1 uncultured Candidatus Saccharibacteria bacterium
ATTTTGAACCAGAGATGGCAATGCTTGTCTTGGCTCCGCGTTGGACAGACCAAATCAACCTCGTCAGACAAATTGCGGAATCTTTGCCATTCTCTTTCAAGCTGTACGTCAAAGAACATCCGGGTATGGTCGGTTTTCGCACACGCGAGTACTATAAGGAGCTGAAAAAAATCCCCAACGTAAGACTTATACATCCAAACCACGATTCGCATGCGATCATCAAAGATGCACAGCTTATAGCAACGCAGACCGGTACTGCGGGCTGGGAGGCCCTGCTTCTCCAAAAACCGGTTATCACCTTCGGCGACGTATATTACAATACGCTTTCCATGGCCACAAAATGCACGAATATTGAAACACTTCCGCTGCTCGTGAAAGAAAAACTTGAGAATCATTCGCACAAAGAAGACGAGCTCGTTAATTTCATTGCCTCACTTTTGGAAGACTCCGTCAACATACGACTCCATGAGCTCTGGGATAAGGGCCTCGACCATAAAGAGACAAAGGACAGCATCGCTAAATTCTCACGCATGCTTCTCGAAAAATATAAGACGATCAAAACTTCATGAGTAATTATCCAAAGATACGTTCTAGATTCAAAGAAACGATTAAGCTCGCGGTTAATCATTTCGTAAATACATGGGCCAAGGCGCGTAACTTCTCGTTTCCCGCGAAATATCCGTGGCAATGGAAGGTTGAAATGTTGCGAGACCATTATGAAAAAGACACAACCGATCTTTTTAAAAAGATCATTCTTCCCGGAATGACGGTCTTGGATATTGGAGGGCACATCGGATACTTCACGCGAATTTTTGCTGGCTTGACGGGTACAGGCAAAGTCTTTGCATTCGAGCCAGATCCATACAACTTTGCATTATTGAAGAAAAACACGGCTCACCTGCAAAACGTAACGCTCATCAATTCGGCAGTGTCCGACAAAAAAGGCATCGTGGATTTTTATCAGATAGAAGACTCGACAGGTTGTCACACGACTATCCCGACAAATGCTCCCGCAAAAAGATTCTCCGTCGAAGCAATTACCATCGATGATTTCATTGCGGACATACTCCCGGATGTTATTAAGATGGATATTGAGGGCGGCGAACCGCGCGCGCTTCTGGGAATGGAAAAGCTGCTCGCGAGCGGACGTTCTTTGCGAATCGTGATGGAGCTGAATCCCGAAGCTCTGGGAAGAAGCGGAACGACGGCATCCGCAATGATTGCGTCTATGAAAGAAAAAGGGTTCATCGCTTACGGAATATTACGCGGTGGGGTTCGGAGCGCGCCTATTGCAGATATAGGGGGGCTACAACTCTATGAGGGAAAAAGCGATTATGCGAACGTACTCTTTGAGCGAAACTGACATGCGCGTACACATCTACACTCTCCGATACAATCCGCTCTCTGGCGGAGGCTCGCATCATGCGTTAGCGACCTACATACAGGCCATTCTGAAGGCAGGTCATACGCCTATTCTCACGACATTTTTTTCTGACGACAACAATTACAAAGAGAAACCGTGCGAGATGCGCGAAGAGCACTTTCGCGGAGGCTTCATCGCTCTTCAACATCGCACTGCCACCGTGATGCGAGAGAACAAAGACGCCGATGTGCATATTATCGCCGGACCTACGCTTATGTGGGGCGGAGGAATATATAGAAAGCATGGCGACACTCCCGTCGTGGTCAATCTGAATAACTACACGCCCGGCATGGGTCTCCAGAGAAATACCTCTCTACTACATAGATATAAGTGGTATGTGTGGGAAAAGCTAATCGGCATTCAGTATGCGAAAATCATCGATCTGGCGATACTGGAATCTCCGATCGTGCAAAAGGAATACGAGCGTTTCGGCTATCGTTTCAAAAAAAGCATCATCATTTCCTCTCCGGTAGACAGAGCATCGGGTGACAACCTTCTTTCACCCTATCAAAACGACTCGGCATTGTTCCATGTACTATTTGTCGCGCGGCTGGTGGCAGACAAAGGACCGGATATTTTTGTGAAGGCAACTATAGGATTGCCGAAAGATATCCATATGCATGTGATCGGTTCAGGAGGTGAAGAGACTGCGCTTAGAAAACTGATTGAGGAAAACAAGCTTGAAAAACAAGCTCACCTCCATGGATGGAAATCCCGTGAAGAGCTATCTGCCTTCTTTCAACATGCTCATCTGTTCGTACATCCTTGCAGGTGGCCCGAGCCGTTCGGACTTGTTGTAGTAGAAGCTCTGCGAGCAGGATTGCCAGTCATTGCGACAGAAGAGACTGGCGCGGCTTGGGCGGCGGGAGAAGCGGGAATCACTTTCAAAAAGAACGACGTAGCGGAACTGCAAAAACACATTCTGTTTTTCTACAACAATCCGGACGCGCGCTCTGATTATTCAAAAAAATCGCTCCTTCGCGCGTGCGATTTCGATCCTGATCTTATCGGTCAAAAGTTTATCTCACACCTTGAGTCCCTCGCGTCAAAAAAACCAGTCGTGTGATTTATTTATCTCTCCTGATATACAAATATTCTCTCGATCTACCGCCGCCGCCCTGCCATGGACTAAGCGCCATATATATTCGCTTATAAACAGAGTCCTTTATGCCGAATTCAGATGCCGTCACCTCCACATGCCGCTCTGAATCAGGGAATAACACGAAGTTGCTGTTAGTGTGCAAAAAATATCTTGGCTTTATTTTGTGAAGAATCCCTATGTATTCGTCCACAGTTTTCCTGCCCATCTCAGAAAGACTGAGTGTATTGAACATAATATCTGCATGCGTTACCAAGTCCTTCTTATGTGCGGGAACTAGAATGATATCTGCGTTCGGCATTTTTTCAGTCGCCCACCCAATACGTACAGAGGATGGAAGCATTTTCTTGAGAAAGAAATAGCATAAATAGAGTGTCTCTGGTAAATCACAATTGATATATCTCAACCCTTTAAGATCAGAAAGATTCAAGAGTTCCAAACACAGCCCCCCATACCCACCCCCTACCTCAAAAATTGTAGGGCGATGAGTTGTAGCGTTATTCAAAAGCGCGTTTATTTTATTCGCATAATAGATGTGCCTCGCAGTATCTACAACAATGAGAGTATTTTTACGGGTGAGATATCCATACGGATTTCCGCAGTGCCAATCCTGTACACTCCACGCGAGACTTCTGTGTTCGTGTTCATCAAACTCGACGAGCGTATCGAGATCAAGCAATATTTGATTTTCAAGATCAAATTGTCCCTTTTTCGTCCTCGCCTTTGCAAAATCGCTACTGATTATTCCGTATATGGCATCGTTTCTGAACATATTCGCTAAACAATATGCAAGTTTTTTTGGGTCCCCCTTTTCCAATAGACTTAGATACTTGCTGCGTCTGTTCCTATTTATCCATTTCCACTCGCCCGTAGCGCCATATGCACTCGTGAGCCTCGTATGTACTTCTAAGATATCTCGAGCAATGTCGATGTCCTCCTTCGTCGGATGATATAGTCCCTTCTTTACAGATAACGCCACCCTATTACCCACAGCGAGAGGGTGCCTTTCGGTCGCAATATGGGGAAATGTCAATCTTTTCATTCTGGTTAATTCGCTGGTGCTATCGAGAAATAGTTCGCAAGCCAAGGTACGGATGTCATGGTCCATCCGATTGTGTTTGGACCAGCGGTGACCTTCGGACCTGCATCACCGCAGTACAAGTTGCCGGTTACCTGATGGCGCAGTGTGGTACCACTCAACGCAGTTGCGGTTCCACCGCCTCCTGGCACACCGCACATGAAGAGCCATGCATTCGGAACTGAAGTCACGACAGTGCGCTCGAAATCAGTGACTGTCCCGCTATTTGAGAGTGGATTTCCGACCCCTGAAGCATCAGGCATGCTGCTTTGCTTGACGCCGGTGTATGTGACAGCAACCGCAAAGCCCAGACAGGGCGCACTTGCCAAGACAACAACATCGTGCACCCCTAGCGCTGGAGCGAACCCATAGTAAGTTTTCAAAGCTCCGCCGATTGGGGCATTAGTGCCCACATAGTAACCAAGGTCGACAAGAGCGACATCATCGTAGGTGACACTGGTGATCATATCTGGCGAACAAACATCTGGCGCAGATTCTTCGACAGCTACAATGATGAGCCCGTTGGTATTGTCGTTTGTCGTATGTGAAAAAGTGAGAGATGAACCGCCGAGCCCTCCACCAAGAGTGCTGTTGTCAAATGCAATCCCTGGAACCACAGAGACAGACGGTCGCAAGGCAATCAGTTGGGATGCCCAATTTCTATTTCTGTTTCCGCTCATCGTTGAAGATTTATCGCCCGTTGCACTGGCAGATATTTGAAGCGCATCGTCTTCGGCGGTAGAGGGTCCGGAGGATCCATTACTCGTGTCGTATTTTTCCGCCATACCTGCGGGAGTTGAGAACTGGACGCGGGCATCAACTGCAAAGAGTGCGACGACCTCCTCATCTGCAGAAGTCGTTGTAATTGAGGACGCTACTGCCACCCTACTGCGACCCATATTCCCCGAGGAAACATCTATAGGATTCTCGGCGTCTATCCCGGTGTAGCGAGTAATGCCGCCCACAGCGCGAGTCTGCGGAGTGAAAACCCATGTATATGAGGCAGGTTCAGAATTGCTGGCAATTTTCCAATACGAAACAATACTAACATTCTCAGCATTGTCCGTGCGCCGTATTTGAGTCCACCCTGTGGGAACTGTTATGTTCTCAGACCCCCCCCTAGACTGACGTTAGCAAGCATAAAGTCGCCCACCGCGACACTCGATGGCTTTGAGAGAACGAGATTTGTGATCGTGATGTTGGTGGAAGTATTCGTCGTGAACGAACCGGAGACAATTTCTGCAAGTACAATAGAGCCTATACTCAAGCCAATCAGTACGGTCGCAAATGTAAGTATGTGAGGGTACGCAAACTTGCTGAAAATATTATGCATAACGGTTCAAGATAACGGGACAAGTGCGATAATAATACTGCAATTCAATCACATGGCAAGCCAAACTCACCTATTGCTTATCTTCGCCGACCGTCATAGTTAAGCAATACCATGTATTTCATTGCGCTATTCAAGCGGGAGTCCGAACTCTTTCCGTAAAGGGACATCGTACTCAATTGCATCGGCAATTATATAGAGAAGATCTTTTCCCACATGTAGCTCAGTCTTCAAGAGAGCAATCGCCTCTTCGCAATCGTAAGGGTAGGCCCACACGCTGTCCTGCAACCGTGCAAATCCAAATCTAACCATTATCGAGCGAGCACGGCCACGTATGGATCTTTGTTTCTCCGGAATATCGAAGATCACGAGCCTCCACTTACCATCCCATCGTATCGGCCTCTCTAAAGGACCCGACAAGATCAATGAACTCAGCTTTTGTTTCCCTTTGCTTGTAATCTTAAGGAAAGTGCGACCTTGCTTGTTGTGAACAAATTCGACAAGCCCTTTTTTCCGCAACCTATAGGCAACCTCGCGTACCCTCTGCTTCGGATCGCGCTTCACTATCCAATCTGGATCGATATGTTTTAAGAGCCTCACTGCGTTTGGCGCTGCGATTGCAATAAGTCCCACTCCGACAACCGCGAGTGTCGAGAGAATAGCTGACTCTATCCGCACACGTCTCGCACGTTTCTTAGATGCCTGTTCTATTCTGCCCATATGTTTATTTTAGACGGTCGTTATAGATAAGCAATAGGTACGTTTTGCATAAAGAAGCTCTCCTATCCAATCTTCGCCATCAACCCCGGCGCGAGTTTGTGGAGAATTTTGTTTGCCATGATTCCAAGACCCCATGCGATTAGTCAGTAAGCTTGTAGCTTGTAGCTTGTAGCCGTACAATCCCAAGTACGGGTCCATAGTTCAATGGTAGAATTTTCGTCTCCAAAACGAAAGATCAAGGTTCGAATCCTTGTGGGCCCGCCAAGACAATTTTTATCGGTAAATCTACGCTTAGCGAAAATCGTTCGTCCTGTCTTGCATCCATGCGCGCACGCAATCGGCGATGTCGCGTTCCCTTGGGGAATCAAACCATTTGATCGAGTCATTTCGCGTCCAATATGTGATTTGTTTTTTTGCGTAATTACGGATGTCGCGATTAAGTTCATCAAACATTTGTGGTCGCGTAATCTTTCCCTGCAGATATAGCGAGAGAGCGCGATACTCCAGACCAAGATTAAACATTCGTTTGTAAGAAAGACCCGAGGCGTGCAATTTTCTACCCTCCTTGATCATTCCTTGCTTAATCCGTGTACGTAACCGAGCAGTTATCTTACTCTCCAACTTCTTTAACGGATGCCTGATACCGATCCATAGTGCGTCAAAATATGGATGTCGGACATCCATATTTTTCGGGACACGACCAATGGCCACAATGATCTCAAGTGCCCGTATAAGGCGGCGCTTGTTGTTTTGATCGATAGTTTTCGCGCGCCGCGGATCTTTCTTTTCAAGAAACGAGTAGAGTTGTCCGGCAGTTTTCTTCAGAAGCCGTGTACGCAATTTCTCATTTGCCGGAACATTTGGCAGAATAATTCTTCCGACAAGCGCGTCAATATAAAAACCAGTGCCTCCGGCGATAATGGGAAGTTTCCCGCGCGCAGTAATTTCTTTAATTAGCACGTGCCCCTTTTCTACAAAATCATGTGCAGTAAATATCTTTTTTGGCGACACAATACTCAAAAGATGGTGGGAAATCCCCTTCATCTCACTTGCCGTGATTTTGCCGGTACCAATGTCCAGTTTTTTGTATACTTGCCGCGAATCGGCGGATATTATCTCGCCGTCGAATTTTCTTGCAAGCATAACCCCAAGCGCGCTTTTTCCCGACGATGTCGGACCTACTATAATAAGTATCTTTTGTCTGCTTTTCACGAGTGGACCTACCGGGAGTCGAACCCGGACCTGTTCCATGCCATGGAACCGTTCTACCGCTGAACTATAGGCCCTCTGTATTTATCCTGCACAATATATCAGAACCACCCCGACATTAGAAGTTTAGAAAACTTCCTCGAGACCTGCGTCTTGTTCTCTAGGATTGGCAAGGCACGATTTCAGATTCGGTGTTTGCGTCCAACCGCATTCCTTATCAACCTGACGTTCACAAACGGAATGTTCGTAACAAGCATACTCAGCGCGATACTCGCACGTCGATACGATTTGTTCCATATCTTTTCTCTCACCGCACAACTGCGAACTGCATCCTCCGATCACACAGTCATTCGAACTAGTGCCATTGATCGGCTCAGCAACTACAGGCACATCGCGAGAAAAGGTGCGACCATCCGGAGTACTGCATTGCTCTGGATACGACTCCATGATAGGAAAACCTGCCGATGCGCATTCGTCGAAATTGTTAACGTTAACGTACAGAAGTTGCTTCGGTTCCCTGTTCGACGTAACTGCCAAAATGAATACACCGATTACAGCAAAAACTATGAGAATTTCAATAAGTTTCGCAGTCGATACTTGATTCATGCTTGCAACTATAACATGCGCCGACACGTACTTTCCTTCTATCCCCGCGGCAGGAATCGAACCTACATTACGAGCTCCGGAAGCTCGCGTCCTATCCGTTGAACGACGCGGGGTGGAAACTGCAAAAACTGATTGTATACTCACATCACTCTGTCTCGAAAAGTTCGCTCAAAGATTCCCCGCCTTCAATACGGCGTATCGCCGTGCCGAACACCTCCGCCACAGAAACAACCTCGATCTTAGAAGAAAGATTTCGGTCTGTGGAAATAGTATCGGAAATAAAAAGTTTCTTTATGGGCGAATCGTCAATTACCGTATTTGCTGATCCGCTTAAGAGTCCATGCGTTGCACATGCGTACACTTCGCGTGCGCCACTTTCAGACAAGAGTTTAGCGGCGGCCGAGAGCGTCCCGCACGTGTCTGCCATATCGTCAACAATAAGAGTTATTTTATCTTTCACATCGCCGATGAGCTTCATGCGGGATACTTTGTTCGGCATCGTACGCTCCTTATGGATGATGGCAAGCTCCGCATCTTTCATCAAGCGTTTTGCATATGATTGCGCGCGAGCAACGCCACCAACATCGGGAGATACTATGACAAAATCGTCGTCAGCAAGCGCTTTATCAAAGAATTTGCGAAAATGAGGTATAAATACCCGCCTAGCCAAAAGATTGTCTGCTATGGCATGCCTAAAGTATCCCACTATGGCATCGTTGTGCAGGTCCATTGTAAGAAATCTGCGTGCCCCGAGAGTTTCCACGATTGTGGCAAACACGCGGGCGGATATCGGCTCGCGCGGGTGCGACTTTTTGTCTTGACGGCCGTATCCAAAATACGGCACAACGCAGGTTACTTCGCTTGCGGATGCACCGCGTGCCGCATCTATCGCAAGGAAAAGCCGTATCCAATTTTCCGCAGGTGGCGGAGTTGGTTGTACCAAAAATACGTGCTTGCCTCTAAGATTTTCGAGAAACTGCACATGCTGTTCGCCGTCTGAAAATGCCTTGCATGCAATCTGCCCCAATTCCACACCGAGCGTATCGGAAATTTTTTGCGCCAATTGATCATTGGAACCGAGACTGAATACGCGAAAGTCCATGCGAGACATTATAACAGGAAAATCTCAATCATCTGCAAACGTCCACAAGATGATAGAATGATGCGATGTGGTTCGAAAAACTCGGGGAACTATTGAGCGGCACGAGACGCAAGCAACCGCTCTATCTCTACAACACGCTAGGTAAAGCGAAACAAAAGTTCGATTTGGCATCTTATTCACGAACTGTCCGCATGTATAATTGCGGACCTACGGTTTACGATGTACAACACCTTGGCAACTTATCGGCATTTGTCTTTGCGGATATTCTGCGCCGCACGCTGGAGTACAACGGCTATTCCGTCAAACAAGTCGTCAATATAACCGACGTTGGCCACCTAGCTTCCGATGGAGATGAGGGCGAGGACAAGATGAGCAAGGGACTACACCGCGAAGGTCTTACCCTCTCACTTGAAAACATGCTAAAGCTTGGCGAGAATTACACGCAGATTTTTCTTGAAGATCTGCGAAAACTCAATATAGATACAGAACGCATCACATTTCCACGAGCCTCCGACTACATTCCCGCACAGATTGCGATGATCAAAACGCTGGAAGAAAAAGGATACGCTTACAAGGCCGAGGACGGCATGTACTACGACACCGCTCGCTTTTCAGCATACGGAGTACTGGGAGGAGTGAATATGGCCGACGTGAATGAACATGCGCGTGTCGAAACGAAAGCTACAAAACGTAATCCAACAGATTTTGCGCTTTGGAAATTCTCGTCCGAAGGAAACGTAATCGGATGGGATTCTCCGTGGGGTTTAGGTTTTCCAGGCTGGCACATTGAATGCTCGGCAATGATAAACGCAACGCTTGGGAAACAAATAGACATACATACCGGAGGCATAGAACATATCTCTATTCATCACAACAACGAGATAGCACAGTCAGAAATTGCAACTGGAAAAAAACCTTTCTCGCGTTTCTGGATGCATCGCGCGCACATACAATTCGAAGGTGGCAAGATGGCAAAATCCGAAGGCAACGTCGTCTATCTTTCCGAAGTTCTAAATCGTGGCTTTCATCCGCTTGCAGTACGATATTTATTTCTCGGCGCACATTATAAAACTCCGGCAAATTTCACATGGGGATCGCTCGAAGCCGCGCAAACATCTTTTCTAAAACTTCGCCGTTTTGTTAATACCGAAACGGGCACGGGAAAAGCCCCGATCGAATTAAAGAAAAAGATACACGATAGATTCAACGATGATCTTGATACGCCGGGCGCTTTGGGAATTCTTTGGGAGATGGTCAGAGATCGCTCGCTTGCGGGCGCGGACATCCGCGCCGGAATATTGGAGGCTGACAAAATTATGGGACTCGGATTTGAAAAATCCGATTCCGAAGCAGAAACATTATGCCAAAAATTATTCGGCGTACCAGTCGAGATCAACGATTTGCCCGAACGTGTACGTACACTCATTGATGCGCGCGAAGTAGCGCGTAAGGAAAAAAATTGGCAACACGCAGACTCTTTACGAAACGAACTGCAAAAAATGAATTACATGATCGAGGATACCTCTACAGGTCCTCGGCTTTTCAAAAAAGATTAAGGTACATATGCGGAAACATACGCGCTCAACACACACGATACGGGCCACCATCCTTCTGTGGCCGGGGGCTATGGCGGCGTGGCGATTTTTGCCGATACCAAAGAAAGAGACGAAGATTATACGGGAAAAGTACGGCGCTAACGCTCGTGGCTTCGGCTCACTGCCCGTAACCGCTACCATCAACAAAGTATCGTGGCAGACTTCTATCTTCTACGACAGTCGCTCCGAAAGTTATCTGCTTCCGCTCAAAGCCATCATCCGCCGCAAGGCCGGCATCGAGGAAGGCGACACGGTGGCCTGCTCGCTCGAGATCCGCGTGTAATTTGATTATTGCGCAATAACAAAATTCACTAACCTGTCCGGTACTATGATGGTGCGCGTGACGGTCTGCCCTGAGAGGCGGTCGGCCACGATGGCGCGAGCGGCAACTTCCTGATCTTCCTTGCTGGCATCCTGCGACACCGTCACTGTGCCGCGTGTCTTGCCGTTAATCTGAATGGCGATAGTAACAGTCTTTTCTTTAAGTTTCGATGC
>CAYHIZ010000026.1:0-10411 GCA_964356695.1 uncultured Candidatus Saccharibacteria bacterium
AGAGTTCCCCAGCCCCCACTTTGGGCGATAAGAATATTAGGGCTTACAACGAATACAATAGCAAAAAGAATTGGTACAAGGTACCCTCTTTTTAAGATTGACATAATTGCATCGTATCAGTAGATGTTAGAAACGATAGTCGGAGTGTGTGTATAACTACCTTTGTCCGATTTCTTGCCGAAGACTTTGTTCTTGATCTGTTCGAGTTGGAATGCCAGCGCTTCGATTTTTACGTTCTTGTCGTTGTCTTTTTCTTCCAACTCTTTGATCCGATAGCGAGAGTGCGGGCACTCTCGAGAGCCTGTGTGGAAGATGTCGTTGGAATTGAGACAAATGTACCACCTAGCTCGGCGAACCTCTTTTGCAGGAGCGCCACTTGGGCGAGGAGCTGTTCGACCGAAGATTGAACCGGCGTGGAATTCGCGCCAGTGTCAGGAATGGCGGTTGCAATACCTTCAAGCGCTCGGCGTGTCTTGGGGCCAATGGCCCCATATCCTGTCGTGGCGGGTGATCCGCTTGATACGATACCGCGCGCGCCCTGAAACTGCTTGACAGCCGCTTCGGTGAGTGCGCCGAAGAATCCTGTGGCGTTGCCAGCTTTTAGGAATCCTGCAGTGATTAGTGATTGTTGGAGTGCGAGAACGGATGCACCGCGAGAACCGCGAGAGAAGGACGAAGAACTGTATGCGGAACGTGTGGTAGCAAATCCACCCGCTCCGCGACACTTCATCTGCGCGTTTACGCATGTGCTGCCGTCGGGTATGTAGTATAGAGTCTGACTTGATGGACAAACAGGGGGAGCGAGGGGGCATGTGGCGGATGGCGTTGATTGCGCGTTCGTAGTCAGAGTAATCGCAAGCGATACGCTCGCGACAAATATGAAAGCGAGGAGGACGTGTTTCCTGTTTTCTATCACCCCACTCGACTTAAAAAGTTATTTGGCTTAAACGCTGGCTTTTTTAATATGCAATCATGTAATTTGTCACACTATTTACATTTTCATCCTTTCTCCCATAATTTTAGCGTTCACGGCGGAAGGATGGCTTAAATACGTGCATTTGATTCGATTTTCAAATTACTTTGTCACACTATACGATAGGAAACAGAAGGTGGAACGGAAGATGTCGCACTAAATGTTAGAAAACAGGAGAAATAGCGCAGATAATAAAAGAACAACGGAGACAGCGCCGTATAGAGCCATTTTAGACTGTAAGTGCACTAGAATCTTTTGCATTCTCGAGAGTATAACAAAAGAACAGATCCAAGCCATGTTCAGATACCCGAGTTTAATATTGGTTTCTGATAATCTTTGTATGCAACCAGCTCGCTTCGATAGCTGTTTAACAACTGCATCTCAATCTCGCGAGACTGATTCCACGATTGCCACGCCTCCGGACCAACTATCGATCGGTCATATAGGGCACGGCCCAAAGGAGACCTTTCGGTTGCGTCACTTTTCTCAAAAATACCGATCAGCACGGGAGCCGCGTCGGACGAAAGCCCGGAAAGATAATCGAAGTCGATTTTTCCAGTCGCATTAAATCTTTCAAGATTTTTCTGCGCAATAAATACATCAGGATTCAGAAAATTCATTGCCGCAACAAAAAAGACAACGGCGAAAAATGTCCTCAAAGCAAACGCATTCTCTCTTGTATCGATGAATATCTTATAGAGCAAGAAAAAATACACTGCGGCCAGCAAAACGATGAACACGTGGCTATACAAACGCAAAGTTGTGAATCCAAATGCCTCCTCGTATATCGAGAGTCGATTAGATGCGAACACCATCAAGATCATCACTTGTACGACGAGCGCCGCACTTAAGTATTTGAAGGCTTTTGAATGATTTTCCGTATTTCTTTCGATAAGCTTCTCTGTTGCCAACATTATCAAATATGTGAACGCAGATATGGCAATAAGTTCAAAAAAACCCCTCCGTGCATATTCTGCGTAGGTGAAAACGTCGTTGGTGATATTTATTACACCGCCAAAAATGTATCCTGCCTGCAGTGCAATAAATATTACAAAGAGCACATTTACGGATCCCAAAAGGATTGAGGTTTCAATATGCCCCATCGGCCGTCTAGGCGCGGTGGGGACACTTTTTATAGAAGATTTTTCAGAGAATGAATATCCTAATGCTCCACAAATGAGAACAAAAACAATAATTGTCACGTATACGTGTTCTGGCGAAACGAAAGGTAAATTAAAAATTACAGAAAACAATTTGTAAAAGACAGGATCGGCACCAGAAAACAAAGCGGCAAAGAGTGCAATCACGGGAAAAGTTATCAGTATCCCTCGAATTATTTGCTTTGACTTATTGTCGACCGATTTGAAGAATGGAAAACGTATATTTGTAAACGTACCTACGAGTGAAATGAGATATTGAAATGGTAGACCGAGTATTTTCAGATAATCCGACAATCCAAATTCTCTTGCCAAACCTCTCACATTGACCTCCGTAATGAGTAACAGGATAAGGATAGTCCCCAGAATGTTAAGTATCGTAAGAAGCACATTGGCGCGGATTGCAACCATCCCCGAAAAAAACATCGCCAGAATGAGCAATAAAAACACGTCGCGAGAAAACTTTCGGTTGAATAGCCAGGTAAGAAAAATCAGCGAAAAGCCAATCAAAAGAGTGAAGGCGAGGACGGAGATGCCCGGTATTTTCCAGACGAAAAAGTAATCGAAAAGACATGCCAGCACCAACGCAAAAACAATGAAAATTATCGATTTATTCTCTACAGCCGGTGATTCTTGACCATTCATACCGCAACGCTAACATTGAACACCAAACGCCGCCAATCGCCATCTTTCCCCAGTACAAACATATAACGCATCTCACTCACCCAACTTAGCATATGATGGCTGAAGCCAAATCAGGTTTTCCACCACTACTGATTCGCTCGATTGGGACCTCCAAACGGCATAGGGCCAGCTGGACGAATCTGCACGGACCGCGCCGTAAGACTGCCATCGCTATTTGCAGAGCCGTTAACTGCAACTTGGGTGCCTACGACAAGATCGCCTGCCGTGCCGGCAACCGATTTAATAATTTGCACACTTGATCCAACGAGAACTATCTTCGTATTCTCATCTTGCATCTTGATAGTAATACTTGTTTCATCTTTTGAGAGTATCTCCCCCGCGGTTAGTACGCCACCCCTCTGGCCATTTCCCGCACCGCGCTGCCCTCCTTGGCCGGTGAACTGCCCCCTCTGTCCGCGAGTAGGCACAATGCTTTTGCCGTACATCATACCGCCATAAAAAGCACCTCCTCCGATTACAATCGCTCCGATTACTGCACCTATTACAATTTTGTCCATATTTTTCATATTCTAATAATTAATAATTATTTATGGTGAGCTTGTCGAACTATTCATACCGCAAAGCGTCAATCGGATTCAGTGCCGCCGCACGGCGTGCCGGATAATATCCAAACACAACACCCACAACCGCCGAGACGCCGAATGCGAGGACAACGGAAGAAAGTGAGACGCTCGTCGTGACAAGGCCAGTCCAATTTACAATATACGAGATAATCCAACCGAGCGCGATACCGATGACACCACCAATTAAAGTGAGGGCTATCGCTTCGGCCAAGAATTGCGTGCTGATATCTTTTTTCCGCGCTCCAATCGCCTTACGGAGCCCTATCTCTTTCGTGCGCTCCGTAACGGTTGTGAGCATCATATTCATGATTCCGATACCACCAACGATGAGCGAAATCCCGCCTATTGCCGCCAATAGATACGTCAGCGTCGAGGTAATGTTCGACGCAGATGCAAGAATATCATTCTGATTGAGAACACTGAAATCTGCTTGCGTCGCATCGCCAAGTTTGTGCCGACCCAAAAGAAGATTGGTAATATCGGCCTGCACTTGCGTCATGACATCTGGAGATTCCGCTTGCACTGCAATCGTCGTCAGATATTGATCCCCCGAAAGATACCTTTGCGCACTCCTTACGGGAATAAATATCATATCATCTTGATTCTGAAACCCACTTCCGCCTTTCGCAACCGTGATACCTATAACCTTGAACTCCATGCCGTTGATGCGAATAGCTTTCCCAACGACACCGGTTGCTTCTTCACCGAACAGATCGTCGCGAGTTGTTGGACCCAAGACGGCGACTTTCGATGCGGATGCATTCTGCGTATCTGATATAAACGTTCCATCCTCTACCTGCAGATTGCGAATCTGCGGGTAATTGGAAGTGACGCCGATAACATTAGTGTTTGCGTTCGTTCCCTTGGCGGTAATTTGATAACGACCCGATACTTGAGAATCCAAAGCTTCAATACTTTCAATCTCTGTCGCGATTGCATAGGCATCGTCGTTAGTGATTGTTTTTGCGCCACCGCGTCCACCGCTCGCACCGAATCCTCGCTGACGCTCCGCACCCGGCGTCACCTGTATCAGATTCGAGCCGAGTGATTCGATAGACGACGAAATCGTGTTCGACGCGCCGGTACCGATCGAGACCATCGCGATAACCGAGGAAATGCCGATAACGATTCCGAGAATCGTCAAACCTGAACGGACTTTGTTCGCAGAAAGAGCCGCGTATGTCTCGTGGGCAATGTCGTTAAATTTCATACCGTATGTTTTGCATGCCCTGAGTCACTCGAAGATGCATGCCGACGCGCGTGTTGCTTGGAATCGCTAACTATCAGACCATCGCGCAGTTGTATGATTCTCTCCGCATGTTCCGCGACATCATGTTCGTGCGTAATCAGAATGATCGTTCTACGATGTTCTTTGTTCAATTTTTGGAAAGTACCCAACACGATCTCGCCTGTTTTCGTGTCGAGATTTCCCGTCGGTTCGTCGGCGAGAATCAATATAGGGTCGTTCACAAGCGCGCGAGCAATGGCGACACGTTGAATTTGCCCTCCGGACAGTTGATTGCTTTTGTGCTGGAAATGGGATTCCATCATTCCTACCGAAATAAGCGCTTGTTGCGAACGCTTGATGCGCCCACCTTCTTCTATGCCCGCATACACCAAGGGCAACATCACGTTGCGCACAACAGTAGTACGCGGTAGAAGATTGAATGATTGAAAAACAAAGCCGATATGCAGGCGACGGATTTCGGCAAGATCTTCGTCATTCAGTTTCGAGACGTCCTTGCTGTCGAGAAAATACGTGCCTGATGTGGGAGTATCAAGACAGCCGAGAATGTGCATCAAAGTAGATTTACCGCTTCCGGAAGGACCCATGATGGCGACGAATTCGCCATCTTCGATCGTGAACGTAACACCTTTCAGTGCCTGGAATGCCGTATCGCCTGAACCATACGTTTTGGTGATGTCTTTAATTTCGATCATAATTCGACTACGCTCACTACAAGCGCCATCAGAAGCGGATACCTGGAACGCGCAAGCCGCCCGCGCCACCACCCGGTCCGCCAAAACCGCCGCGGTTACCGCCTCCGTTCGCGGCGGGCGCAATGTTAGTTGTCGCGGTTCTCGTGATAATGCGCGTTACTATTTGCTGGCCCTCTTCAAGACCGCTCCGTATCTCAACATTCGTATCGTCCGCGATGCCGATCGTCACCTCGACTTGTCGTGGCGCTGTTTCAGAAAGAGCACCTTGCGAGCTGTCCGTATTCGCAAGCGCCGGCTCAAACATCTGCACTACACTAACGTCATTTTGCGTTTTCACGGCACTCGACGGAACGAGAAGTATATCTTGCCTCGTGTCGGTTTGAATAGATGCGTTCACAGTCATTCCCGGCTTCACGCGAGTATCCTGAGTGTCGAATCCGATTTTCATCTTATACGAAACTACATTCTGCGATACCGTGCCGACGCTGTCTATTTCGACAACTTTTCCGGTGAGCGTCAAATCTTCAATCGCATCGAATGAGAACGTCGCCCTGTCTCCGATCTCCACATGCGCCACGTCAACTTCATTAAGCGAAAGTTGCGCGATTTTCTGATCTGAAATTAAAGTGCCGACCGTTGCTCCGCTTGAGACACCGTCTCCGCGCTTTACCGTAACCACGGCAAGAATGCCTGCAAACGGCGCGCGGATCGAGTGGTCGGCAAGCGCCAGTTTTGCGTCCGCGAGTGCCGCTTGTTTTTGCTTGAGAGTATTCTGCAATAGCTTGAGATCGAACGGATTAGTTCCCGATGGATTGCCGACAGACGCAAGCTCAAGAGCGTGATCCGCGTCCGTAACGATGTCTTTTGCAGATTGCAAATTTTTCTGTGTCGTTGTGAGCGATGAGAGGACACTGTTCGCGGTTGTAAGGTAGCTGCGAGAAGATGTCTGCGCCGACATAATCGCCCCGCTCACGGTTCTGTTGTGCTTGGTTAAAAGATCGACAACAGTATCATTCATGTTCACTTCGCTTGTTGCCGCTTGTGCGACAAACACCGACATACTGCGAGCTCTCGAGAGCATCGCCTCCATATCTGCAGGAGACGAAGCGCGAATCAGTTTTTTAAATTCGAGCGTTGCGGAATTGTATGCGGTGCGTGCGGTCTTGTAATCCTCTTCTGCCCGAGTAGTGAATGTCTTAATAATCTGGCCGGAATCCCCAAATGTTGTTGATATGAAAAGATTTTGGTACGCGCTTATGTTCTGCGAGGTTCCACCGATATTCTCGCCGTATAGGATATCGTCCATGCCGGTCATTACATCGGGCAAATCGACAAAAGCCCGTGAAATCGATACGTAAATATCCTCGTACAAATCATTTAGATCGCGTCTGGCTTTTTCGACATTCTGCTGAAGCGTCTTGTAATCAATGGGGGCCTGCAGAGTGTCGTGCTCAAGATTGATTTGCGCCTCCTCTACCGCAAGCCCCGCGTCTACAACAGCACGCTCGGCCGCCACCGAATCAATGTAAGCGAGCAACTGCCCTTGCGCAACTTTTTGCCCGGCTTTCACGGAAACCGATACGATTTCACCGGCAGATTTTGTCTTCACATCTACCTGATCTGACGCAGCGACTTGACCGCTCGCTGAAATGGATGCGACGATTGTGCCTTTCTCCACCACGCCAAGAACGTAGCGCGTCTCCCCATCGGTCGACGTGTATTTGGTGTATGCCCAATACCCGCCCCCCGCGATAAGTGCGAGCACGACAAGCAAGATAACTTTATGCGTGAATAAATACCGCCTTACGGTGCTAAAAAATTTCACGAACATACGAAAGATTGTAGCACTGTTTCTGTGTGATGTCGTTTACCCAAAGGTAAATGTAAATGCCTTGAGACCTCCTACGGGTATTTTGATACGCAAAATATGTTTACCGTAATCAGTATCTTCGATAAGAGAATACAATTGCTCATCTTTTATATTTATCTTCTTCAAAAATATGTCGTCTTTGTAAATCTCCACTTCAACCCCATTATCCGATCCGGCAACCATGTAAACATTTTTTGCTTTGTAATTAAAAATTATACTTGCGGCATTTTTATTTTCGGCATATTCGGAAGCAATATTCCATGTACCGGCAAAGTATAATTTATTAAAGGAAATGGTGGACGGAAGCGAGAAAATTTGTTCGCCCGAAACACCGCTTGTTCCATTTGCAAGATATTCATTTCTCGATGATCCGAAATACACCTCCGGACTTTTTGATTGACTTGAATCAACAGGCACAATATTGCTCGGCTTTGATATACTCCCAGAGATTTTGTCCTCCATGCCCATGCGAGAAGCACGCTCTTTAAGAGCCTTTTGAATAGCTTTTTCCGTTTCCGCATAACTTCCTTCGCCGATATGGTCATAAACAATATACCCATCAATATCGATAAGATATTTTCTCGGCCAGAATTGATTACCCAATGCTTGCCATGTTGAATAATCATTATCCAAAACAACAGGATATTTGATACCGAATTTTTCTACTGCTTTTTCAACATTCGATTGCACTCTTTCAAAAGCGAACTCCGGCGTGTGAAGTCCCACAATTTCAAGCCCCTGATCTTTGTATTTTGCGTACCACTCATTGATATACGGCAGAGTTCGCTGACAGTTTATACAGCTGTATGTCCATATATCGAGCAGTACCACCTTGCCCTTAAGTGATTCGAGGGTGATTGATTTGCCATCGGTATTTATGTAACCATCAATAGAACTAAGCTCCGGGACTTTCTTAAATTTCGCTTGCTTTTGTTGCATGCTGAGATACGAGGTCGAATCTTTTTTCATACTTACTGGTTTTTCGGCCGTAACGTCTTTACTTACTTCTTGAGTCTCTTCTACTGCATCGGGTTCTGTTGCATCGGATTCTGTCGGAGCACTGACTGGAGTGTTATGTTTTTCTAGGAGTTTCTGTTCAATTTTTGTGACATCAAAAAAACCAGCGTCCAATAAGAGTAACTGGGTTTTTTTATCAAATCCTCCAATGACTGCTATGCCGACAATAATGAATACGACTCCGAGCGTTCTCTTAAACCAGCCCTTTGGATCTGCGACAACACCAAGTTTATTCATTATTTTTTGACCAACAATAGCCACGATAAGCAATGAGAGACATAAACCTATCGTATAAGAGAGAAGATAAACCATACCAACTGCAGGATTTACAGGCAGTACCGTCGCGAGAACAATAAAGTACGTAGGACTACATGTCGAAAACACAGGACCGAGAGACGCTCCGATAATCACATCCCCCCAAAAATTCTTTTTTTGGTAACCCTTACCCATCAGCACGTTTGATTTTGCGCTGAGCCTCGCAAGCAGTGGACTATCCCAAAGAGACGGAAAAAGAGTGGCGAACCCAAGAAATATAACAATGCTTCCCGAAATCCATTTCCAAACATACTCCGGGATATCAATAAAGAGCGTGCTTGCTTTCAAAAGAAGCGTAAACGCGATGACGGATACACCAAGAGATACGATGATGGTGAACGCTTTCTTTTTGTTAAATCCGCCAACTCCCCCATCGGAAAGCGAACCTCCGATAATCACCGGAAGAAGCGGCAAGATACATGGTGCAAGCACTGTTAACACCCCGGCGATAAATGAGATCAGGAGAAGTAACATGCTATTTTACTTCTGCAACAAGTGCCGAAAGAGTCGGGCTACCGCTCCATTTCTTGATTAAATTTCCACCTTTATCAACTTGTACAAATGTATGCTGATAGGTTACGCCATACTTTTGCTTGAGTGCCGTAGAATTATCGTAATTTACGTCAAGGATAGCGAGAGTGGAAGGAATTTTTGAGAGGTTAGCTTTAATATCTGCATCTACTGCTCTACATGTTGGACACCAACTTGCGTGAAAAAATAAAACCACATCGTGATCAGCGGAAGCAAGAGTCACTTTTTCTGGCGCATAAACTTCGTATGAACCAGCTTTCATCATGCTGTCGCCCTTATCCACCATGCTTGTCTCATCCTCCTTCATCATACTGTCGGTTTTTGCAGAATCATCTTTCATCATTGCACCTTTTTCTTCCATCGCTTTTTTCTCCATCATTGCTTTTTCTTCAGCCATCCTTTGCTCCTCCATGGCATTCTGTTCCATTTGATCCTTGACCATCATCGCGTCATCTTGTGAATTCTTAGATAGGTAAACTCCCCCAATGATCGCCGTCAACACAATAACTCCCACAATAATTCCTGTATTTTTGTTCATAATTTTTTTAATTACTAATTTATAATATGAATAAGTGGAGTGTATAGCATAACAAAACAAATGTAAAGCAACCTTTACATTTGTTTTGTGGATAACCGTATTTTTATAGATTTTTATCGCTCCAAAAGCGAGTGGCGATTTTAACAACGATCATAATGACGAGCGCAATCACTAACCACGCATCCACCTTGTGCGAATATCCTTGTATCGCAATGCCAAACATAAGAATTGCCGATCCGGCAAGAAAAGCATTTCTCCCTGCAAGTGAGCGGTTTGCATCATCACGTTCATCAAATACTTTTTCTTTCAAAATAAAACTTGCGAATATACCGAATAGGATTAGCAGAGCAACAAGCATCCCCATCACCATCATGTCCGGCATCCAAAAATGAAAAGGGTTAAGAAGTAAGATTGCCAACACTATGAGCGCCAAAGGAACCATTATTTCTTTTGTGATTTTATTTTTCATAGGAAATTTTAAAAATATGTTCGACCGGCAATTTAAAATAATCTGCTATTTTTAAGGCAAGCAATACGGATGGCGTATAATTCCCCTTTTCAATCGCGATGATTGTCTGACGGCTCACTTTTAATTTTTCAGCAAGCTCTTCTTGCGTGATACTTTTTTGAGTCCGTAATTTATTAACTTCATTTGAAATATATTCTTGCATAACTTGCAATGTAAGTCTACATCATCAAATCAAAATGTCAAACCAGCTTTACATCTATCCTTCACCGCCTCACTACGCAGTGATAGAATGTCGCTCATGAACATCGCGCTCGGAGCATCCCTCTTAGCGC
>CAYHIZ010000027.1:0-10229 GCA_964356695.1 uncultured Candidatus Saccharibacteria bacterium
TTGCGCCACGATTTTTGATCGCCCGCTAGATGCAATAATTACTTTGCTCCGACAGTTCGATTTGAACAGCCGTTTGGCAAACAATCGCTCTTATGATACGTTCCACCTTGGCTAATAGAGCTTGTAGAATGGAAAGGAACGGAACGTCATGCGTATACCCAACATCTTCACCACCTGGCGGAAAACCGCCATGGACCGAGCCCATGCCAAGAAGAACCGCCCGGGGTCTATCGTCGAAAAAATCACGATAACTGACCTCGGCAAAATCGTCGTTTACCATGAGTTATTGACTCTAACGGCCATGATAAAAGCGGGCCGTGACTGCGAAAGGATCGGTTGCGTAAGCGCTTGCGCAACTGATGAGAACTTCCCCGATGAAAGGCGGGGGGTGGTTGAATATGATGTTGCCGTCATGAACTTCGGCGGGATTGTGGTCCCCCACCAACGACTCCTTGATGTGGTGGCGGACAAACATGCTCTTTTGGCAGGCCCAAAAGAACTGATCTCCTTGGTTGTCAGGGAGGGTAAATCGGAACAACTAGAAGCACATGATTTCCTGCCACTAATCGCGGCCGGGCAATTCCATGAAGATAAATTAAATGCATGGGCATTGCATCTAGACCCATCAGGGCCCGAAAAAAAGCTCCTTTCCCTGATGGACGTCTCTTTCAATCCTAAAAAAATCAAATGGAGCCGGGAGTTTTCATTTCTGATTCTGAAGCCCTGCTGACGCTGTGCCAGCGACAACTGTCTCATCCGGTCCCCGCGCTACGCTCGCGGGGACCGGCTCTTTTTTAGGGGAGGATCAAATCAGATATGTTCTTTGTCTCTTCTTTTGTTCACGGTCTCAAGCTCCAAACCAATAGTTTTCAACTTATTCTGTATAATCGTGATGATTTTAGAATGAACAAATAATTTAAAATTCTGGCTATACAATTTATCAACAAGGAACAAATGATGATCGC
Organism: uncultured Candidatus Saccharibacteria bacterium; assembly: GCA_964356695.1. GTDB lineage: Bacteria > Patescibacteriota > Minisyncoccia > Phycocordibacterales > UBA2100 > UBA10103. The sequence continues at coordinate 966 of CAYHIZ010000027.1, forward strand.
TCAATGTGCCGGTTATCATTATTTTAAAATTCAAGGAAATGTCTTCGGCTGTAATGGGGCTCTGCTTTTTTAGATAAAAGTCGAGCGCAGATAATACATACAAAACCTGCCCTCTCTCTCGCCCGCTTAAATCATCAAGTGATCCAAGAATATTGAGTAGCGCGAGATCTTTTGGTGCCGAGACACGCTCTCTCATTTCCGACATGCCGAAATACTACCACAAAACCTATTCAAACTACCGCTTGCTCCATTGAGGTGCCCTTCTGGCGGCTTTGAGTCCGAACTTTTTGCGCTCTTTCGCCCTAGGGTCGCGCTTGAGAAAACCACGTACCTTTAGGTCTTTGCGCTGTTCCGGCACAACCTCCACCATTGCGCGCGAAAGACCCATGCGTATTGCTTCTGCCTGCGCCTTGAGGCCCCCGCCACCGACTTTTGCCGAAACGGCGTAGGATGCGCCAAGCGCATGAAGCGGGGCGTAGGCGGTCTTTACCATAGCCTGAAGCGGAAAGTATTGTTCAGCAGTCTTTCCGTTTACAATCATTGATGAGTTTTTGGAGGCCTCAATTCGTACACGCGCCGTTGCCGTTTTTCTGCGTCCTATTGCTTCTGTGTATCTCTGTGATTTGACAGTCATATGATTATTTAGTGGACATAGCTGAATTATTTAGAGTGAGCGTAGTCGAACTATGCGATTATTTCTAGATTTTGCAGTCGTGGTTTTAAGAAAGAATTGCGGGGCAACATGCGTCGCACCGCTATACGAATCGGCTCTCCTACTCCGCGTCTTTTTGATAAAGTGGAAAAAGCCTCTATTCGTTGTCCGCCGGGATATCCGGAGTATGTTTGATATTTTTTTGCAACACGTTTTTTTTCACGCATAGAAATCTTCGCTGCGTTGATAATCTTTACGTGAACTTTCGATAAAATATGTGGCGTATAGTCGGCGTGTGTTTTTCCCATCAGAGCCTTGGCCGCCTCGGAAGCTATTCTTCCGAGTGCCTTGCCCTCAGCGTCAATAGTATAATCTTTCATAGTTTTATTTAACGAGCTCTATACGCGCCATATCACCCACGCGTTTTCCAACGCGCCCAAGGCGCACTATGCGCGTATAGCCTCCGGCACGTTTTGCGTAACGAGTGGCGAGTTCCAGCATTTTCTTCCCCGTATCTCCTGATACTTCAAATTCTTGTGCAAGACGGCGCCGAGAAGCGAGTGTACCCTTCTTGCCTGTAGTTATGAGGCGTTCCACAAACGGACGCAAGGCCTTCGCCTTAGCTTCGGTGGTGGTGATTCCCTCAGCGTCCGATAGAACGAGTGAACGCACAAGACCTTTGATTAACGCCTTTCTTTGGCGTTTTACTCGACCGAGTTTTTTGTTGCGATCATGATGCCTCATGGTTTTTATTGGCGGAGTGTGAGTCCGAGATTGGAAAGCGCACGTCTGATGTCTTGTAAGCCCTTTTGACCCAATCCCTCGATCGAGAGAAGATCGTCTTCACGCTTGCGAACAAGTCCTCCAACTGTACGAATAGACGCATCGTTGAGCGCATCCTCTACACGTTGAGGAAGCTTCATTTCTGTTATTCGTGTCTTCAGCATCTCAGAATCAACAACTCCTTTTTCCTCGCGTAAAGATGTGTATGACGCGTCCGCAACTGCGCCGACTTGCGCGATATCTTCTTCTCTGAAGCCGATAACTGCCTTTAGTTGATGAATCATCGTTTCTATAGAAGCTTCGAGCGCGGAGCGCGGCCCCATTGTGCCGTCAGTTTCGATGAGTATGCGAAGACGATTGAAGTCGGTTCGATCGCCTACACGCATATTTTCTACCTCATAATTAACGCGACGTATCGGAGAGAATATGGCATCAACAGCCATAGAACCTATTTCGACTCGATCTTTTTGATGAGACTCTTTCGGTATATAACCAAGACCTCGTTCGGCCCTGATATCCAATTCGAGAGAAATCTTGCTTGTGACTTCCGCGATGTGATTTTCGGGATTTAAAATCTCGACCTGTCCAGGCACTTTAAGATCAGCAGCCGTCACAGATTTGGGACCTTTTACTGAAAGTGTAATGGTTTGTGATTCGTCTGTGGCTATTTTGAAGCGAATTTTTCTTATGTTGAGAAGAAGGGTAACTACGTCCTCCTTGACGCCCTCAATAGTTGAAAACTCATGCGCGACTCCAGGTATTTTTACATGGGTTACCGCAGCACCGGGGAGAGACGAGAGGATGATTCGGCGCAATGAATTTCCCAGAGTATATCCATATCCCGGATACAGACCGTCTATTTCATAAGTACCGACTCTCTCTGTTTCGGTAACGACGCGCGGCTTGGAAGGAAGGCTTATGTGGTAATCAGACATATGTTCATATTATCGGACCTATTGGTAATTTTGAACACTTAATACGAAAACTGGTTGATAGTATACACAAAATATCATCGGCTGTAAAATTCAAATACAGTTGGGTAATCAAGCCCTGCCGTTGGAGTATACAACGGCTCCTCCGAAACGTCGACCTTAAACATCTTATGCTCGCACGTGAGCCATTTGGGCACATTGGGCGGAGACTCCTCTCCCTCGAGAATTAGATGCGCAAAGAGCGGACTCCTTCGACTCCCCTCTCGTACGGAAATTGAGTCGCCTTTTTGTATCGCGTACGACGGAGTTGTTGTACGTTTTCCATTTACCAAAGTGTGTCCGTGAGAAACAAGTTGGCGAGCCGCGCGTCTGGTAGAAGCAAGTCCGGCGCGATACGCGACGTTATCGAGACGCATTTCAAGCGATCGATGTAGTGTGGCCGAAGGGTCGGGCGCTTTATATGCTTCTTTTGCATAGTTTGAAAGCTGTCTCTCTGATATTCCGTATGTATAACGCACTCGCTGTTTTTCAAGAAGTTGGCGTCCGTAATCCGAGTCGCCACGCTTTCCGCGACGCACTTTTTGAGAGCGCGCTTCCGAAAGTGCGAATTTTTGAGTTTGTGTTTGCTCAAAAATACCCGCACCGAGACGTTTCGCGATTTTGTATTTGGATTTTATTCGAAGCATATATTATTTAAGAATTCTTAATTTTTCTAAACACGACGTGGTTTAGGCGGACGCGGGCCATTGTGAGGCACGGGGGTCTCGTCGGCTATACGTGACACCTCAATGCCTTTTCCAGCGAAGCCACGCAAGGCTGATTCCCGCCCGGCACCGACCCCGCGAATAACAACATCGACATCTTTTATACCGATAATAGTGGCCTTATCCCCTACCAATTCCCCAACTTTTGCAGCAGCAAAGGGTGTCCCCTTTTTCGCCCCGGAAAAACCAAGCGCGCCAGAAGATGACCACGCAACCGTATTTCCCTCCTTGTCGGTAAGCAGGACTTTCGTGTTGTTGTAAGTGGCGTGTATATGCAGAGTTCCTGAAACGATATTTTTCTTGGACAGGCGCGCAAGTGAGCGCGATTTCAGCCCCTGATCAACAGTGCCTCCAGCTTTTCTAATGATACGTTTTTTTCCCATAAATCATTGAATCATGTCTTTTCAAGTTTGCGACGTCCTGAAGTCATGGTTTTACGGACATTACCGCGAACCGTGCGAGAATTTGTTTTAGTGCGCTGACCTCGTACTGGAAGTTTTTTAATGTGCCTCACTCCTCGGTGCGACTTTATGTCTTTTAGCCGTCTTATATTGCCACTAATCTCACGACGCAATTCGCCTTCGATTTTAAATTTTTCTAACGTCTCACGAAGAGCTGTCTCCTCTTTTGGCGTAAGATCAGAAGTGCGCTTCCCAGGATCAATTCCGAGTGAAGACAGTGTTTGAAGTGAGCGCGGACGTCCGACGCCATAAAGAGAAGTAAGGGCTATCTCAAGCCGTTTTCCTTCAGGTATTGTTATTCCAGATACACGCATATTATGAAATTAGCCTTGCCGTTGCTTGTGGCGCGGATTTGAGCATACGACCCAAAGGCGTCCGCGACGTCTCACGGAAGTGCAATGTGAACATATTTTTTTTACAGAAGCTTTTACTTTCATACATAAATTTACATGCGCCTTATTATTCTTGCGCGACCACCATAAGGATCTAACTGCAAACTGACACGATCACCCACAAGCACCTTTATTCTATGCAGTCGCATTTTTCCTGCCAGATAAGCTAGGATAATTTCGCCACTACCAAGCTTTACGCGAAAAAGGGTATTAGGGAGCGCCTCATCCACCACTCCATCAACAACCTCAGGCTCTTGCATAATGTGCACGCAGAATAATAGCAACTTCTAACATATACGTCAAATTGAACGTCGATTATGCGTTTATCAACGCTTAAGGGCGACGCGTTTAGGGTCGATAATTTTTATTTTTATTTTAGAGGCATCCTTTGGAAATGATTTTTTCCAGAATGGCTGAATTTTGGCCTGTGCCTCTTCTATATTTGAAAATCCTCCTATAATCGCCTCAAAAGACTCTCGATCTCGTCCCGCAATAGCCTGTGAAAGCTCTAGGGAATCGACTTTCCATACTAGCTGTACGGAGCCCTTAAGCGTGAATTGTATCAAGGATTCGATTTTTATCGCCGAAGCACGCAGATGGGCGGTCAGTTTATCCGCATCTTTCAACACAACACTTTCGTCCTCGACATCGGCTGAGACATTTTTTGCTACAGCAAATGCAAAATTGTCTGCGTCAAATACAGGCAATTCGACTCGGGCTCGTTCGTGTATTCTGAGGCCGCCATTCACTTCTGGTGTTTGTGGCATAGATTCAAATGCAATGTAGGCAAGGTCAAAAAAAGCAATCGTTGTTTCAGAATTCTTCGCACGCACCGCTTCTACTATCTTCTTATGAATTCGATCGCGTATATTCGCACGTGCCGAATCTATATCCTGCTTCGAAGCGGCGGGTCTTTCCCCTGAAAAACCACCGGTAATAGCGTCTTTTGAGCTAGCGTAAACCGAAGAATACATAGAGGGCGACGACTTAAGGCCCGGTAGAATAAAACGCGCCACCGACCCCACGTTGTACTTTTCTCCCGCCACATCCCCAAAAACAGTCACTGAAATCGTTCCCGGAATCGAATTTACTTTTCCTGGAACAATTACCTCTGTGGGAATTCTGAAAATAAGACCTTCAGGAGTTGCAAAACGAGTGTTCTTTAGAAGCTTTACCGATTGTTTCGAATATTCATTATATATGGTAATGGTACCGCTAGATTTCTCTTCTATACGCTCAACACCTTTCGTAGACACGATCTCCGAATCTTCAAGAGCAATAGTCTCCAAAGTAAAGCTCAATGTGCCTGTCGCGGCTCCAAGAACAGGACGTGCGCTAAAAATAGCCGTTTCATCGAACAAAACTTCGTGAGAACGCGGAGTAACGGTAACTTTTGTTGGGCGAAGAGCTATAAGAGCGATCGCACCAAGGACAAGTATGGACACCCCTACACCTATCCACAGCCACCACCGTCCAAATCTCGGGATCTTTGAAGGCGAAGCCTGTTCGCGCAAATCGACATCGCGAGACCTCGGTCTTGCTGAAATAGGAACTTGAATATTTCGAATAGTTTTTTCCGGAAGGTCTGGACTTGGGGCTAATGTATTGTCTGAATCAGATGCATAATTCGTATGCGACTGGAAGTCATCAATATTGGGGGGCATGATATCTTGAAAATAATCTTTAGCCATAGATTTATTTGATAAGTATACCACCCCATTTACACGCGCATCTCTTCAATGTTGACAAGTGCGCACATGATCGAAAGATCCGAATCCAAACTTACGCCATTTTCGAGTGTAAGCGATGGAGCTTGACCAAACGGAACTCTTGGCGAGAAAGGACGAGTTGTGATGGTAAATTGCGCAAAATCCAGACGAGAGAAAAATTGCATAAGCCATTCTGACAACTCTTTGGGCGCAATAAGTATTAGATCATCGGGCAATCGCCTCTCCAGCGCCATTTTCGCCATCGCCTCGCCGAATATACGCACTAAATCTGGTTCTGCACGCGCCACCGCCTGCTTAATTGTCTCGCACGCTCCGCTCTCACATTCCCCCAGTGCAAGCATTCGCAAGAGAGTAAGAGTTTCTTCAGGCATTTTTTCTCCTGCAATTCGTTTCAAAATAGATAATGAACCTTCGGGAACGTGAACTATCTCTGTTGCAACATCTTTCCTGACGGTCATCAGGCTCGTAGCCTGCGACCCCATGTCAACCACAAAACAATATTTTTTGAGAATATCATTCTCTTTGAGAACGGAAAGAATCGCACTTGTACTGGATCGTACTTTTGGCGAAGGACATGCAAAAACGCGAGATAAGGTTTCTGAAATGCCAGAGCGAATATTCGCAACATCTTCGCTAAAAAGGATTGAGGCCGCGATTCTGCTTGCGTATTTTCCCTCAGGATTGGCAGTTGGATAACCATTGAGCTCGATTCTTACAACGCTGGATTCGAATATTTTTTTGTGCGCAAGTTCCGTATCCGTTTCGAGTGCTTGTCTCCCAAGATCAGATATTATCGCGCGTCCTATAAGGGTGCGATCATTAAATGCGTGCTCTGCGCGTATGGTCTTTGAACATATAAAAGGAGTGTGTAGGCACGCATAGACGCTAGAAATACGTGGCGAGCGTGTGGATTTTTTAGAATATGCGACAATAGCTTTTTCAGAAACCTCGCCCAATGTTTTTATAATGCCAGCGACGCTGGCTTCTTGACGACCGTCAGGGAACGGCAATGTAACGTGCTCCTCCGCTAGAACATTCGAAACGCCTTTGTGCGAAATTTCTATTATTGCAACACTCACGCGTCCACTGCTTATATCCGCAACGGCAACTGTTTTTTTGCGTTGTTTCCCCAAAATACGAAACATCCCTTACAGTATATCGCACTAAAATACGTTTACTCGTAGTTTGAATGCGTATGTTGCGTTCACACCAGCACCGCCTTTATTCGCCGGATACCGGCGGCGACTGCTTCTTCTTTCAAAATCTTGAATGTGCCGGAAAGTTCGCCGGTGTTTGAAACGTGCGGACCGCCACAGAATTCCAATGAAAATGCCTTGTCGAATTGTGGATCTTCTTGCGTTGCATTTTTGGGTCCTAACGAATAAACCGAGACTATGTCTCCATACTTCGCGCCGAATTCTTGCTCCGCGCCAAGTTTTTCGGCCTTCTCTTTTGGAAGGGTCGAGTGAATCATGGGGAGTTCCTCGCCTATTTTTTCATTGACAATGCGTTCAACCTCTGTGATTTGGTCTTTGGTCATTTTTTCGCGATGCAAAAAATCGATACGCAAACGTTCCTGCGTAATATTCGATCCGCGTTGCTTCACATGTCCGCCGAGCACAATCTGCAATGCCTTTAGTAGAAGATGGTGCGCCGTATGGAGACGTGTAGTTTTTTCCGATGTATCGGCTAGTCCACCCTTGAATTTTTGCTCAATACCGGCGCGAGAGGTCTCCTGATGTTTCCGCATCTCACGTTTGAACCCCTCTTCATCGACGTCAATTTCTCGCTCCTTGGCTATTTCCATTGTCATCTCGAAAGGAAACCCATGAGTCGTAAAAAGCGTAAGCGCCGTTTGTCCCGATATGTGTCCGCTGGCCGCCGCTTTTTCAAATTCTTTCATACCGCGATCAAGAGTATGCGCGAATTGTTTTTCTTCTTTCCAAATAGTGTCTATTATTGTTCGATAGGCATTTTCTCCATCGAGTTCTGGATATGACCCTTTGTATTCCTCTATAATCCTTATCGCTGATCGTACGAGCATACTGTCTTCTTGATCTTTATCGGCAACAGAAAGATTCATGGCATGCTGTGCCGCCCGGCGAATGAGTCGGCGTAAAACATATCCGCGTTCTGTGTTCGAGGGCGTAACGCCATCGCCAATGATAAATGTGGCCGCCCGAATATGATCGGCAATAATACGAAAAGAACGCGTATGACGGCTATCTTCGTATCGTTTACCGGAAAAGTGTATGAGCATCTCGATTATTCCGCGTAGCGCCTCAATAGCAAATACATCGGAATTCCCTTCGGACGCGGCGGCTATACGCTCCAAACCACCACCAAAGTCTACATTCTGTTTGGGTAGAAGTGCGAATGAGCCGTCTTCATTCTTGATGTATTGCATGAACACCGAGTTCCCTATTTCAAGAAAACGCCCGCAATCGCAGTTGGGATGACATTCGGGTCCGAATTTTGCGTCGTGATGCGACCCAAAATCATAAAACATCTCGGAATCAGGTCCGCCCGGTTCTCCGACAGGCATATTTTCCGGCACTCCCGCGCGACTCCACCAGTTTTTCTTTGCGTCATAATAAAAGATGCGACCATTACCCATTCCCTTTCTGTATCCGTCCGCTTCGGAACCAATATCCACATCCTGCGCCTCAATTCCCTTGTTGGCAAAAAGCGCTTTCCATATATCTGCGGATTCAGTATCGCGCGGGATGTTATTTTTTTCGTCGCCCATAAATACGGTCACATACAGCTTCGACAGATCGAGTCCGATTTCGTCCGTAAGAAATTCGAAAAACCACGATAATTGTTCTTTCTTAAAATAATCTCCGAGCGACCAGTTGCCCAGCATTTCAAAGAAGGTGGTATGTCTGTTGTCTCCAATTTCAGCTATGTCTTCCGAGCGGAAACATTTTTGCGAATCTGTAAGCCGGTTGCCGGCCGGATGATTTTTACCAAGTAAATTCTGAATAAGAGGTTGCATTCCGCTTCCGGTAAAGAGCGTGGTGGGATCGTTTTGCGGGACGAGCGAAGCCGAAGGAATCACAGCATGCCCGTGTGTCCTGCAAAATTCCAAATATTTCGTACGAATCTCATTGATATTCATATCGAGATGTAATATGTTTATCCCAATTATTCCTTATTTTGCCTGAATCTACGCATTACATGTGCGCGCGTTCGCGCTTCATGTCGCGGATTTCTGCTTCTATCGAGTTAGTTTGCATGTGGAGCGTGAGAATTTGTTCTTTTGTAGCCATGTCGTGTTTGATGTCGGTTATGTCTTCTGCCACGGCGGCAAAACCTTTCTCTACGATATTCGTGAGATTATCAAGATTACTCTTGAGAGTGCCAACGTCGCTCTTGAGAGTGCCAACATCGCTCTTGAGAGTACCAACATCGCTCTTGAGAGTACCAACATCGCTCTTGAGAGTACCAACGTCGCTCTTGAGAGTACCAACGTCGCTCTTGAGAGTACCAACTTCGCTCTTGAGAGTACCAACTTCGCTCTTGAGAGTACCAACTTCGCTCTTGAGAG
>CAYHIZ010000028.1:0-9718 GCA_964356695.1 uncultured Candidatus Saccharibacteria bacterium
GGTCTAAAACCACGGTAGGATATTTGTACTCCTCCGCCCAGTCAAAAGTTCGAAAATCGTTGAGCAGGGCGAGCAAAATTGCTCCGCAATTTTGCGGAGGGGAGCGCCGTACTTGAGTACGGCGTGTGTGGACTGGTGCGGTTTGCGCAGATTCTACACCATTTGTATTTAATAAAGAGTATAATGCAGAGCGTAAACTAAAGGTCGAAAGAAGTTGTTAATTAATCTAATTTAAAATCTAAAAATATTATGGACGAAACACAAAAGGCGGTGTTGACGGCGGATTGCAAATGCGGATCGGGAAAAATGAATGGAGCATGTTGTGGGATGACGGAAAAGTGTTTTTGCGGATCTGAAAAATCGGTAGGTCAATGCTGTATGGCAGATCCAAAAGCGCATGAGGTAGACATGGACAACAAATAACGATAATTGCACTTTGTTGGCGCGGGATTTCTTTTGGAATCTAATGCTATACTTCAAGCGATGAAGAGTATTTTTGTAATTGGTATAATTGCACTTGTCATAATTATCGGCGTTTATTTTGTTAGTATTAAGAATTCATCTTCGCCATTCGGCGGAATATTTATGCCATTATTTTCCATTACGAGTCCGGCGTTCGAGAATGGTGCGTCTGTTCCTTCGTATTTAACATGCGATGGCGCTAATTTGAGTCCGCGATTTCTAATATCGGGCGTGCCGGATGGAGCAAAAAGTCTTGCTCTCATCATGGATGATCCTGATGTCCCCAGAGTTTTGCGCCCGGACGGAGTATTCGACCACTGGATACTTTTCAATATTCCTCCTAAAACTGTCGAAATTGCAGAAGGTGGGACGGTGGGGACTGCGGGGAAAAATGGGACGGGGGGCAATCGGTATACCGGACCTTGTCCGCCACCTCAATACGAACCAAGCGAGCATCGCTATTTTTTCAGGCTCTATGCGCTCGATATGAATCTTTCGCTTAAAGAAGGATCTATGAAGGGCGATGTTTTGAAGGCGATGGAAGGGCACGTTATTGGACAAGCGGAATTAATAGGGAAGTATAAAAAAGTTGCACAATAAAAGCATATGGATATCCGCATCAAAGCTACCGATTACGAGATGACGCCAAAGACGCAAGACTATCTCGATCAGCGCATCAGTGCTCTCGCAAAACTGCTTACTGGATTTGAAGATGTCACTCGTATCGAGGTGGAAATCGGGCGGGATGCAGGGCGACCTAGGCACGGCGCCAATATTTGGTTTGCGGAAATGCGGGTTATCGTTCCGGGACAAGAAAGAGTATATGCACGCAATAATTCCGAATCGGTGAACGGAGCTATAGACGACGTAAAAGAAGAAGTTGAACGCCAGCTTCGGCGCGAGAGAAAGATGCACATTCGCCTTTTTCGTAAAAGTGGCGCGTTTGCGAAACGCCTTCTTCGTTTTGGACGCGAAGATTAAATGGGTTTTGCGCCGGAGCGCAAAAATTCTTCGTAGCTCATCTCGCGCTTGCCCTCGGGCTTCACTGTGTCGATTATTAGTCGGTTTGTTTCCATATGTGCGTCGATAATGCCGACGCGTATCCTTTTTGCTGGCGCTTGTCCTGAGCTTGTCGAAGGACGTTCGAAAAATGTATAGGTGCCGGGCCAACCTTCGTAGGCGCGAATTTTGAGAAGGTTTTTGTAAGGGTCGTCTTTAAGATCGAGCAGTCCGTCTTCTTTCTTTATTTTTTCTGAATAGGTGGCGATGTCGTGATTTTGCTCGTGTGCATCAATATAGCCCGAGATCCATTGCGGAAGTATTTGAGCAAGCAATATGCCGCCCTCCTGCATGAGTGTTTTCTCAAGCTTTGAGTTCCATGGCGGCCATGGCGCCACGTCGATTTTTTTCTGTGCAACTATAGGACCCTCATCCATTCCTTCATTGACGAGCATTACCGATACGCCAGTTCTTTCGTCATTTAATATCGCCGAGCGAATTGGTGAGGCACCCCGCAGGCGCGGCAAGAGTGAAGGATGCACGTTGAGAAATCCGCGGCGCGGCATATCTATGAGTTTTTTGGGAATCAGCTTGCCATAGTCGGCGACAATGGCTACATCAGACTTCGCGCGTTCGAATTCATTGAAATCGTATGCGACTGCAATACTGCGCTTGCGCGCCCATGTCTCAACCTCGGTCGGTAGTATCTCTAGCCCTCGCCCATACGGCTTTGGAGTTTGCGTGACGATAAGATTCGGTATGAAGCCTGCCGCCTCGAGTGCATCCAATACATAAACCGCGATATGCGATGTGCCGAAGAACGCAAATTTGATTTCTTTATTTTTCTCTCGAGGGTTCATCATAAAGGTTGGTAGTTTTATCGGTGTAGAGAATCCCGTCCAAGTGATCCATTTCGTGTTGGAAAACGTGCGCGAGAAAGCCAGATGCGCCGCGCGTAAGGAGTGTTCCTTTTTCATCATACGCGCGTATTGTGGCTTTTTCCGCACGTGGCACCGTGCCCCATTTTCCGCGTATCGAAAGACAGCCCTCATGTTTTTCCTTTTTCGTACGCGACATTTTTATGAGTTCCGGATTTATGTAAATTTGATCCATCGACTCTGATTTCGACAAGTCCGACCCTTGTTCGCTATTCTCATAATCGTTCTTTTTGTGCGCGGGCAATTTATCTTGAGCCTGTCGAAAGAGTGCGCGGCCGGATACGATAAAAAGCCGCAAAGGTTCGCCAACCTGCACTGCCGCCAGTGCAACCCCGAATTCTTCTTTCGAGAGAAGAATTTGCATCTCTTTTATAAGACTTTGAATGGGTTTGCTTTCGATTTCGGAAACAGGAATTTTCTTCGACATGCTTCGTAGGGCATGATTTTTTGATTCGGGCAGTATTGTCCTCATTCCGATAACTATAGCGAAAAGTGTAGAATACCGCTATGCATCACATAGGTACACATATTAAGAATGCATTCAGTAAGACACGCATCACGGAGCGAGGCGAGCTCATGCGTTTTTTTGTAAAAGAGCTTAACGGTGCTCGTATGGGGGACGGTTATCCAAAGATTACCATGGGTCACATGGGCAAAATTTTGGAGAAGATACCGACCAAGGATCTTTATTACATAAAACGTGTCTGTAGCGACGCCCAGAATTTTTCTAAAAAGTTTTGGTACATATTGAATCCCGAAAAATACGATAAGGCGGAGAAATACAAGCCCGGCGGGCGCAATAAGGCGGGGGAGCGTTGAAATAGTTTGAGCGGCGCAGATATTTCACTGCGCCGCTAGATGCGTGTTACGAACGTCTTGCGACGTACATGACGGACTGAAAGTATGCTCAGGAGTTGCCGTGGCCAAATTTCGGCGCGTGCAACGGATGAAGCTTCTGCCCGAGATGGTGACCGTACTACCGCTTGAGCTCGAACAATGCCGAAAACGTGTTGTTCAGCAAAATGTTTCGTTAATTCGGGGCTCCACTTCGTAATAAGCACTCTTTTTTCTTGCATCGCAGTCAAAAATGGTATGCGATGCAAAACAGGCTTAAGAGTCAAGGCCACCACACTTGCACCGCCCCATCTTAGGAGCGCTCTTCGAGACAGTTTCTCCATCGCCATCTCCCTTCTCTATCGTATACGATATGATCAAGATGATCATCGAGCAAGATTAAATCGTGAATAAGTCCAGTGGCATTATCCGCATGGTAAAAAAGTAGTGTTGAAACGAACGCTCGACGCGCACACTCTCCATAGGCTATACTCCATATCCCAACTATGTTTTTTTCATTTTCACCAAAGCTTGGTATTGATCTCGGTACAACTACCGTGCTTGTTTTTGTGCCGGGCAAGGGAATCGTGCTCAATGAGCCTTCGGTCGTTGCCGTTTCGCAGATTGATAATAAAATTCTGGCGATAGGTAATGATGCAAAAGAAATGGTCGGCAGAACTCCGGACGAGATTATTGCGTACCGCCCGATGAAAGACGGCGTAATTGCCGATTACCGAGTTACGGAAGCGATGCTCCGATATTATATCAAGAAGTCTTTGGGGCCATGGAATCTCTTTCGACCGGAGGTAATGATATCCGTGCCGGCGGGCGTGACATCGACCGAGCGCCGCGCGGTGGTGGAGGCGGCGACGAAAGCCGGAGCGCGTGAAGCGTACGTGGTCAAAGAGCCCATTCTTGCGGCGATAGGCGCAGGCATTCCTATTCACGAAGCACGCGGACACATGATCGTCGACATTGGAGGCGGAACTACAGACATTGCCGTGATAAGTTTGGGTGGCATCGTCGCCTCGACTTCGGTCAAATGCGCGGGTAACGCTTTGGATCATGCAATTGCCGACTACATAAAAAAGAATTTTAATCTGGGCGTAGGCGACAAGACGGCGGAAGATGTAAAAATTCAGATTGGTTCCGCCGTACCGATGGACGAAGAACTTACGATGCAGGTGAAAGGTCGCGATCATCTTACTGGGCTTCCGCGCTCTGTAGAAATAAGTACAAACGAGATTGTGCGTGCAATAGGGAAGGAGCTTCGAATCATCATCAACGCTATGAAAGACGTGTTGCAAGAAACACCGCCGGAACTGGCCGCCGACATAATAGACAATGGCATCATAATGACAGGTGGATCTTCTCTACTGCGTCATTTTCCTGAACTCGTTTTCCGACGCACGGGTGTCAAAGCCCGTCTCGCAAAAGACGCACCGTTCTGTGTTGCCAAGGGTACCGGAGAAGCTCTCAAACATCTCGACGCTTACAAGAAAGCAATAATTGCAAAACGTTAAGAAATGTTTCTCGCTCGTATGGTGATTCACGGGCATGCGTGAATAGTAGTAAAATATGATTCCACACATGAGAGTCTGATTTTTTTCAGATTCTTCTCCAGATTTTATGTCGGCATAACACCGCTCTTGATGAATTCCACGCCGATTGCCATCAAGATGAGGCCCATCATGTTGGCGAATATGAGCGCACCCTTCTTGCCCAATACTTTGAGAATAACGTCTGAAAACATAAAAAGAATGTAGCTCAATATTAGATTTAGAATGATTCCGGCCAACGTGAGTATGAATCCATACTGCTTGGCGAGAATGACCACTGAAGTGATAGTACCGGGGCCAGCGATTAGCGGAGTGGCGAGTGGAACGATGCTGATGTCTCGTTCGCCATCCAAATCACTTTTCTTTTGAAACTCAAGATCAAAGACGATTTGGAATCCTAGGACGAGTAGGATAATGCCTCCAGCGACACGGAAGCTACCGATTGAGATATGAAAGGCGTTCAATATCGCGTTGCCCAAAAACATGAACACGACGAGAATCACTCCGGCATACAGCACGGCGCCCCACGCTAGACGGCGCTTGCTCTTTTTGTCGAGCGACTTGGTGAGCGTAATGAAAGTGGGCGTATTTCCCACAGGGTCCATTACGCCGAATATAGCGAAAAATACCTGTATGAAAGAGAGCATGGATTTCACAATACCATACCCTGTAGAGTATGAGACTTTTTATCAAAGAGTCGGCGGATCCGAAGAAACGCCATTTTTTTGTAATTTCACAATGTCCTGCATTAACTTGCGCAAATCTGCCTGGATGTCGGTAAGCGTCTTTTTCTGCTCATCTTTGCGAGCCTCTTCTTCCGCTTCTTCTCCCGCTTCTTCCACCGTCATTTCTTCAACGTCCTCGCTTATTCCCTCAACATCTTCCTGGAGTTCCCCGACATTTTCCTGAATCTCGCCGATGTCTTCTTGAAGTTCTTCGATGTCGTCGCCGACTTCCGCGAGTTCTTGTGTCGTGAAATTGATGGTCATTTGAATGAATATCGCCAAATATATAGCTTCTAGAGATACGATCGTGGTAAGAATAAGCAACATTCTGTCGAAAGAGAGCCAGCCCGCGCCCACCGATACGAAACTGAGCAAAAATAAAATTGTATGTACCACTATGGAAGCCGGAGAACCGATCCAATTGGTAACGCCAAGCGCCGCTTTTCGGATTTTGTATTGGTCTTTTGTCATAACATGTTCGCGCAATTTGCGATGTCGGCAGTATACTCCCTGATTGTTATAATCAAGGGATGAAAACAAGGCTGGTGGGGAATACTCACATTGTGCCGGGCGGTCCGGAAAATATTGCATACGTGCTTTCTTTTTTGCGTGAAGAAGGAATTGAGACAAAAGGCAATCCCGATGTGTATGTAAAAGCGTACAGGCAATTTGGGATAGATGATGCGCGTGAGCTTCGCGAGCGCGCTTCTCTTCGTGCACTTGGAGAAAGGCGGATATTTATTGTTGCCGCGCCCGATCTAAATCGCGAAGCGCAGAACGCTCTTCTGAAAACTCTGGAAGAGCCCCCGGAAAGCGTTCTTTTTTTCTTCATT
Source organism: uncultured Candidatus Saccharibacteria bacterium (assembly GCA_964356695.1). GTDB lineage: Bacteria > Patescibacteriota > Minisyncoccia > Phycocordibacterales > UBA2100 > UBA10103. Next base: position 6,351 of record CAYHIZ010000028.1, read on the forward strand.
CTTCCGTCGCCGGAGGCGCTTCTGGGAACGCTGCGCTCGCGCGTTCAAATATTACGCATGTCTGATATCCATATTACGAATATCGAACATCCGTCTATTGATATGGAAAAGTTTCTTGCCGCCGCGCCGCAAAAACGACTCGACATGCTGAAGCCGCTGTTAGAAAAAGATGAGGACGAAAAGAGGGACATGGGAGAGATACTGGCATTTCTCACATCGCTTGAAAATAAGCTACAGAAATGTCCCGAAGGATTGATCGCGGTTTATCGCGCGAGAAAGTTTATTACCGACAAAGGCGCGCTGGTCAAACCCCTTTTAGAACAGATCGCACTGTTGGTTTCGCCAATGTCGTAGTAGAATAGTCCCTATGGCGAATTACGATTTCAAATCTTTTGACGCAAAGGCGTTCGGAGGAAAAGAGTGGCTCGCAAAAGAATATAGAGGACTTCGCACCGGTCGAGCTTCTTCGGCGATGCTCGACGGTGTAGTAGTCTCCGCGTACGGTTCAATGATGCCTCTTGTGCAGGTTGCAAGCGTCGGTGTCGAAGATGCGCGCACGCTTCGTGTTCAAGCATTCGACGCCGCACTTCTCAAAGATATTGAGCGTGCTATTTCTGCCGCTAATCTCGGTCTTGGTACGGCTTCCGACGGGACGATCATACGCGTTTCGTTTCCGGAACTTACTTCGGATCGGCGCGGACAGCTTATCAAGACGGCAAAGAGTAAACTCGAAGATGCTCGCACGACATTGCGAATTGCGCGTGATGAAACGTGGAAGGACATTCAGTCAAAAGAAAAAGATGGGACGCTTACCGAAGACGATAAATATAATCTTAAGGACGAGATGCAAAAAAGAGTCGACAAAGTGAACGAGGATATGGAAAAGATGTTTGATTCTAAAGAGAAAGAAATGAGCGGCTGATATGATAGCTCTGCTAGTCGTTGGCATATTGGGTTCCCTGATAGTGGTGCATGAACTGGGGCATTTCGTCGTTGCAAAACTTTTTCGGGTACGCGTGGAAGAATTTGGCATGGGGTATCCGCCACGCGCTTTTACACTGGGTAAGATTGGTGAGACCGAATATACGTTTAATTGGATTCCATTCGGAGGTTTCGTTCGGCTTTATGGAGATGTTGGAAAAAAAGAACATGGTCGCGGAAGTCTTATCGATGCGTCTCGCGGGGTTCAGGCTTCGATTCTAATTGCGGGTGTTTTGATGAACGCTATAACTGCGTGGGCGTTATTTACGACCGCATACGTTGTGGGTATTCCGCGTGTTGTAGATGAGAGAGCTCCGGGAGACGTGGTGCAATTAATCGTCGCACAAGTCGTTCCAGGTTCTCCAGCAGATTCTTTGGGTCTTAAGCCGGGCGATGAAATACTCGAATTGGTTGATTCGAAGGGCGAAACCCTCAGTGAGCCTACTCCGACAACAGTCTCGGACTTTGTGCGGGCAAGAGGCGGTAAACCGTTGGCTATTACGTATGTTCACGCTAAAGAAACCATACGTGCGTCCATCACTCCCGCTCATGCTGTTATTCAGGGTGAGGCGGGCCGCCCTGCTGTCGGAATGGCTCTTTACATGGTGAGCGCACAGTCGCTATCTTTTAGCTCGGCGGCAAAAGAAGGATATTCGGCGCTTTTGAACACGTTTCGTTTAGTCGGACAAGGATTATTTGGAATGTTCGAACGTGCGGTATCTGGCGATCCCAGTCTTGCGGGCGTTGTTGGTCCGATCGGTCTCGTTGGTATTGTAAGCAATGCGGCGCAGAGCGGATTTGGGAATGTGCTCGCGCTTGCCGCATTTATATCTGTGAATCTTGCCGTCATAAATCTCATACCCATACCGGCGCTCGACGGCGGACGCTTGTTCCTTTTGGGATTCGAAACAGTGATACGGAGAGAAGCTCCTTATCTCGTACTCCAATTTTTAAATGCTATCGGTGTAGCTTGCATCGTGCTTCTTATGATCATTGTTACTTTCAACGATATTTCCAGACTTTTGGGATAGTCCTAATCCCACCATTTAAACAGTCCAAAGAATTGCGAAAGCTCTTGAAGTATCGGTTGATGATTTATTAAAGAAATAAACTTATGGAACAAGATAACTTTCAAAAGAATTTACTCAAACACACAGAGGATTTTAGAAGGGTTCTTGCTACCCCGTCAGGTGATTGGTCGGTGAAGGGCTTTATTGATATAGCAAAAAATATCTATACCATATCGGTTGATACAAAGGTTATTTCAAAAATCATCGAATTGATGATGTTTCCGGTTATTCAAAAATTTGCAAAAGAGAATGGTTACGAAATGATTTTTTCTGCAGAACAAAATCATTATCCCGATGTTACTTTTGTTACGAAAGATAAAAAGAAAATTGCCCTCGATCTAAAAAGCACTTACCGAAAAAATCACGAGGCAATTTCTGGTTTTACGCTCGGCGCATTTACCGGACATTTTCGTTATAGGGATTCAAAGAAAAATATCACATTCCCATACAAAGAATATGACAAGCATTACATTCTCGGCATTATCTATACCCAGCAGGAAGAACTGATAGACGAGAGCAAGGTGTATACCATTGATGATTTGGAAGATGTTTTGTCGGTGGTAAAGGATTTTGATTTCATTGTTCAAGAAAAATATAGAATTGCCAAAGACCAACCTGGAAGCGGAAACACAAAAAATATCGGTTCCTGCGTAAGGATGAGTGAATTGAGGGGAGGGACAGGTCCATTTTCTATGCTGGGAGTTAAGGTGTTTGACGACTACTGGATAAATTATATGACACTAGAAATGGCACGGAGCGCGAAATTGAAACGGTCACCATACTCAAATCTTAAAGATTATTTGAAATATCGCAACATAAAAAATCTTTAACTATGAGAAGCGTACAACAACAATCGCAATTATTCAATGAGATTCCAACGAAAAACGTTGGTGTTTTACCGTCTACTCGCTATCAAGGAAGTAAATACAAAATTCTCAAGTGGATTGATTATTATACGAAAAATTTGAATTTTGACACAGTGCTTGACGCTTTTGGTGGCACTGGTTGCGTTGGCTACATGTATAAGAAAAACGGCAAGCAGGTTTTTTACAATGATTCACTAAAATTCAATCATTATGTCGGGCTTGCCTTGATCGAAAACAAAGAAACCATATTGAACGATGGAGATGTGGAATTTATCCTCAAAAAGCAATCTGAAATAAAATATCCCTCTTTTATTTACGATACTTTCCACAACATTTATTTTACAGACGAAGAGAATAAGTGGCTTGATGTTGTTATCACAAACATTGGTAAAATAAAAGATAAATATAAGCAGGCGTTAGCATATTATGCTTTGTTTCAATCTTGCATAAT
>CAYHIZ010000029.1:0-9288 GCA_964356695.1 uncultured Candidatus Saccharibacteria bacterium
GCGAGAAGACTGCCGAAAATCTGAAGATAGCGCTTGCGTCGGTAGTTTCGAATCGCGATCGGATTGAGGCGATTGCCCGTGGCCGCGATCTTGTTACAGGGCTTCCGCGCGAGATCACTCTTACAGATCAAGACATTCGTAATGCGATGGGTCATTCCATCGAGGAGATCGTGGAAGCTGTGAAAAGCGTACTCGAATCGACCCCTCCGGAAATAGTTGCCGATATAATGCAACGCGGGATTCATCTCGTGGGAGGCGGAGCTTTAATCCGTGGACTTCCGGAGTTTCTTATGGAATCTCTCGGAGTACCAGTGAACGTTGATTCAGATCCTCTTACTGCTGTCGTGCGCGGAACCGCAATCGTACTCGAAGATACGGGAAAGTATCGCGAGGCACTTCTAAAATCCGATGATGAACTCGTCCCGACGGAATGACGGAAGAAACGTACGCCGGCTATTTTTAGTTACGGTTTTGGTTATTGCCATATTCGTGGCCGACATCATGTCGGGCGGTGTTCTTCGCGGTTTTGCACGCGGGGCATCGACCACTGTTTGGATAACAGGTTCGAGATTTATCAGCGCAATCGCAGACATCGGCTTTTTTTCAAGTCGCAGAGCGTTAATGGACGAGAACAAAGTCATCCAGCAAGAATTGGAGAAGCTCAAAATCGAAAGTGCGGAGATAAATGTGCTTCGTGAAGACGTGATAGCGCTTCGTGCGTTAGTGCATCTCGGAGAACGTTATGCGGGTATTACCGTGCCCGTTTCTTCGGTTGCCAATTCTCCCTACGGAACGTTCGTTATTGCGGCGGGTACGGAAGACGGTATAGCCGCGGGTTATCTCGTGCTTGCCGGCGCCTATGATAGTAGTTTCGTAATCGGCCGCGTGAGCGAGAGCGCGAAACACCACTCTCTCGTCACAGAAATTTTCGCCCCCCGCGCGCATATTGAGATTCTGATACGCGGCGCGCCGTTTACGCTTGAAGGCAGAGGGGGCGGGAATGCTCGTATCGAAGTCCCAGCATCGTTTGAGGTCGAAACGGGCGATCCGGTGTTTGCTCCGGGGCTTGGAGGCCTTTCTGTCGGCTCTGTGGGTTATATTCATGAGGTTCGATCAGAAGCGTACAAAAACATTTTTATACGTAATATTATGCCGATCTCAAGTTTTAGATTTGTGTATGTCATTTCTAATGAAAAATAAGATTAGACTGAGTCTCTTTTTACTCGGAGTGCTATGTGTGATTTTTGTTCCGTGGATCACGCTTATTATTATGAGCGTTAGTGCGTTTCGGTATACGGCATGGGAAGTTCTCCTTATTGGTCTTTATGCGGATTTCGTGTGGTTGCCCGCTGTTCCAATTTCATTCCCTCTTTTTACAGTTGCTTCTATGATTATGGTGTGGGGTTTCGAACCGCTTCGTAGGAAATTTCTGATTGGAAAAGGCGGTCTGTTATAGTGGAGGATAATATGGTATCTAAGCGTGCAAATGACCACGAGATCGCGCCCGATGAGATCTTTTTGGATTCCTCGAATTTGCCGGGACGGGACGATCTGCAGGTCGAGGCTCGAGTCGTGAGATCTCTTGGAAGCCGATCTATCGTTGGCATCGGAGTCGTATTTGCTATTGTTACCATTATATTTTCCGCGCGGTCATTCGAACTCGGCATCGTACATGGCGCTGAATATGCAGAGATCTCGCGTGAAAATCGTTTGGATCATTCTATTATTTTCGCGGCACGCGGAGTCATTTATGATCGCACATCTAGAGAGATCGCATGGAATACTGCGCCCGCCTCTTCTACGCCGGGTTCGTTTGCTCTGCGCAAATATATCGATATGCCGGGCTTGTCGCTTCTTCTCGGGTTTGTAAAGTATCCGAAAGCGGATGATGAAGGATACTGGTGGCGTGAAGAGACAATAGGAGTGTCGGGCGTTGAGGGTGTTTTCGACGAGGCTCTCCGAGGCAAGAACGGCAGTATCATGGTTGAAACTGATGCGCTGGGAAATAAAGAGAGGCAGGGCATCGTCTTGCCAACGCAAAATGGATCCGATATCAGGCTTTCGATTGATGCCGAAGTACAGAGTAAATTATTCTCTCTTCTTTCGACTCATGCGGTTAGGCAGGGTTTTATCGGCGGAGCCGCGGCGATCATGGATGTTCGCACTGGCGAACTGCTCGCCCTAACTAGTTTTCCCGAATACGACAATCATGCTTTTACCGATGGAGATGTGTCTACAGTGAGTAAAACTTCTATAGATCCCGCGACTCCGCTTCTGAATCGAGCAGTGTCGGGTCTCTATGCACCGGGTTCGATCGTAAAGCCTATTTTTGCCGTCGCGGCATTGAACGAAGGTATAATTGATCCAGAAAAGAAAATTCTTTCAACGGGCGCGATCACGATTCCGAATCGATACGATCCAAAAAATCCATCCGTTTATCGTGATTGGACTGTGCATGGGCTGGTAAACATGCGCGAAGCCATCGCGGTCTCTTCGGACGAATATTTTTATCAGATAGGCGGTGGATACGGTTCGCAAAAAGGTTTAGGCATCGAAAGGCTTGAGAAATACGCTCGCCGTTTTGGTTTAGGTGTCCCGACAGGAATAGAGCTGATTGGAGAAGAAGAGGGACTCATACCGACTCCCGAATGGAAGGCTACCGCATTCGAAGACGATGATCCATGGAATATTGGCAACACTTACCACACGGCAATCGGACAGTATGGTTTTCAGATTACGCCACTGCAAGCTGTTTTGTTCACCGCCGCAATAGCAAACGGGGGCAAGCTTCTGCGTCCATCCATACTGATTCGCTCGCCGTATCTATCTGATGTTGTTGATTATGCCGATGTCGGTATTCCGGATGCATATATTCAAATAGTGCGTGAAGGAATGCGTCTTGCAGTAACATCGGATAGAAGCGATGCAACTGTGAAAGTCTTGAATATTGAAGGGTTCCCGATCGCGGCGAAAACAGGCACTGCGCAAATTGGCGCTAAAAATCAATGGATGAATTCATGGAATATCGGATACTGGCCGGCGGAGAATCCGAAATATGCTTATGCCGTGGTATTGGAAAAGGCGCGGGCTGGCACATTGAGCGGTGCCGCGCCGGCCTTGCGCCCGTTTTTTGAGTGGCTCATCGCGAATAAACCGGAATATCTGCATTGATGCGTGTTAAAATGAATAAGCATGATTGTTGCAAACACAAAAACCTGTATAATGCTTCTCGTCACCATCTATGATTCTGTGGCAGGATTGTGATAGAGTTGCGATTTACATATGACCGACGAAACAAATTACTTAAGCAAAGAAAAATTCGACGAGCTGACGGCGGAGCTTGAGCACCTGAAAACGGTTCGGCGTCGCGAGATCGCCGAACAGCTCGAATACGCGCGTTCGTTGGGCGATTTATCGGAGAACGCCGAGTACGAAGAGGCGCGTAATCTGCAGGCAGCAAGCGAAGATCGCGTTCGTTCTATTGAAGAGCAACTTAGCCATGTGCGCATCATAGAACACAGTAAGGGGGGCAAGAGCAACGCCGTTTCGCTAGGCAACATCGTTACCATACAGAAACAAGGCGAGAAAGAAGAACATATCTATGAAATAGTGGGGAGCGCGGAAGCGAATATGCAAGAACACAAAATATCGCATCTCTCGCCATTGGGTTCCGCTTTGATGGAAAAGAAAAAAGGCGATGTCTTTTCATTCGATACTCCGAAGGGGTCGCAGAAGTACAAAGTCGTGAATATTAAGTAAGCAAGTGTAATTTTTGAATGCGGAGTAAACGAGTATAGCTTTGGATGTTTGCTATACTGCATGCATGGACGTACGCAACCACGCGCGCGGGGACGCGGGGCAGGATGGCGAGGGAGGTATCGGGCAATCGCTTGTGGCGGCGCTCGCTACGCTCGCGCCGCAGACAATGAGCGAAGGCCGGATCGATTTCGACAAACTGAAGATTGCGCTTGTAGGCGAACTCGCGGAAAGTCCCGAACGCTACGGCATATCGTGGGCGGGAAAACGCGAGAGCTTTTTACAGATACAGGAGCCCACGGCGCAGACGTTCCTGCGCGATGCGGAAAAATCGCGCGGCGAGGATTCCAAAAATATCTTCATCGAAGGCGACAACCTCGAAGCACTCAAAGTGCTTCAGCGCAGTTACTATGGAAAGGTGAAGATGATCTACATCGATCCGCCCTACAACACGGGGCATGATTTCATCTACAACGATCGCTTCGCGCGTACGAAGAAAGAAGAACAGATGGCGAACGGCTCGATAGACGAGGCGGGCAATGTGATCAATTCCACGCTCTATCAGGTCAACACGAAAGACGGCGGCCACTACCACAGCGACTGGCTCTCAATGATGTACCCGCGCCTCTTCATGGCACGCACGCTCTTGCGGGAAGACGGCGTGATCTTCGTCTCGATAGACGACAACGAAGTGCACAATCTGCGGATTGTGATGGACGAACTTTTCGGAGAAGAAAACTTCGAGGGGCAGATTCATTGGCGCAGGAGACATAATCAACCGAACGATCCGACGAAACTCATTGCACTCGTCGCAGAACATATCCTTGTGTATTCGAGGGATTCGGAAAAGTTAAAAAAGAGCGGGGTGGGGAAGTTGCCGCTTACGGGCGTCTTCTCAAATCCTGACAACGATCCTCGCGGTGACTGGAATTCAAAGCCGTGGAAAGTCGGGTCAAATCAAAACGGATCGAAGTATTCAATAATATTACCGAGCGGCAAGATCATCTTGGACGAATGGATGGGCGAGGAGGCGACATACAGGACATTGCTCAAAGATAATCGTATCTATTTCTCAAAGGACGGGGATGGTTTGCCACGGAAAAAAATATTCAAAACCGAGAGAGAGGAAGCGGGGCAGTCTGCTACGAATTGGTTTGAAAATGGCAGCTTCGGCAATAATCAAGAAGCCAGCGCGGAGTGTGCTGAGATTTTTGATGGTAACAAGAATATCTTCGATAATCCAAAGCCGGTAAAGCTTTTGAAGAATCTCATTCTTCTCGGGAATCTAAAAGATGGCGATATTGTCCTCGACTTCTTCGCCGGCTCGGGGACGACGGCGCATGCGGTTATGGCGCAGAATGCGGAAGATGGCGGCAACCGGCGGTGGATCTGCGTGCAGTTGTCCGAGAAGTGCAAGCCGGAAAGTGAGGCGGCCAAGGCGGGCTACACGACCATCGCGGACATCGCCCGCACGCGCATCGAGAGGGCGGGCGAAAAAATCACTGCGGAGCATCCCGACAAGAAGATCGACACCGGGTTTGCCGCCTACAAGCTGGGGCCGAGCAATTTCAAGATATGGAATCCGCATGTGCAAGGTACGGAGGCGATCACGAAACAAATGTTCGACATGGCGGAATCGGTCCAGCGCGGTGCTACCGATGCGCACATCCTTGACGAGCTCGTACTCAAGTGTGGCTATATGCTCACCGCACCGCGCGTGGAAAAGCGCGTGGGCGATGGCGCGTATATCTTGCTCGGCGGCCGAGTATGAGATCGCACTGTCTGTCTCGCAAGTGAAGCAGGAGCTCTTCGACGCCATCCTTGCGGAGAAGCCAAAGAAGATTGTCCTACTTGATCGCGGATTCTACGACGGTGTCGTCGCACGCGACGATTTCCTCTTCGAGTGCTTGCACCAGGCCGAGGAGCACGGTGTGCAGAAGGTGGAGATTTACTGATATGCGATTGCAATTTGAATCAGGCCTGTCGTATCAGCTCGACGCCATTGCCGCCGTCGCGGACGTATTCGACGGCGTTGGGAAGGGGGAGGCGCAGAGGCGCGTTGCGACATCCACCATGCTCGGCTTCGATCAGGTAATCGCCAATCACTGCCCGCTCTCGCCGGAGACATTGCGCGAGAATTGGCATACGGTGCAATCGCGCCACGGCCTCCCGCAGACGGACGCGGGACCGCATCTCTCTATCGAGATGGAGACGGGCACGGGCAAGACGTACGTTTATCTGCGCACCATCCGCGAGCTCAATGCGCGGTACGGATTCTCAAAGTTCGTTATCGTCGTGCCGTCGATTGCCATCAAAGAAGGCACTATCAAGAACCTCGAGATCACGCGCGAGCATTTCGCGCTCCTGTATGACAATCAATCCTGCGACATGCACATATATGATCCGAAGAAGCGTGGCCAGCTAAAGCAATTCGCCACGGCCGATGCGCTGCAAATATTGCTCATCGGCATCGATTCGTTCACCAAGAGCGAGAACGTAATCCGTCAGGACACCGACTGGGGCGTGGCGCTCGAATATCTGCGTGCGACGCAGCCGATCGTCGTCGTGGATGAGCCTCAGAATATGGAGACGGATAAAAGGCGGCAGGGCATCGCGGATCTCTCGCCACTCATCACTCTGCGCTATTCGGCGACGCACAAGAATCCGTACAACACGATCTATAAGCTCGACCCTGTGCAGGCATACGATCTCGGACTCGTGAAGACGATCGAGGTGGATTCCGTGCATACCGAGGAACAATACGCGCATGCGTATGTGAAAGTACAGAAAGTGACGGCGAAGAAGAAGGGCGTGACGGCGACGATAGAGATAGATGCTAGCGATGCGGCAGGGGTGCAGAAGCGAGTGGTGGAAGTGAAGCCGGGCGACGACCTCTTCGCTCTCTCGGGCGAGCGCGAGGCGTATCGCGGTTACCGGGTGGACGGCATCAATGCTATTGAGAAAGTGGTGACTTTTGCGAATGGAAAGACGGCGTATCTGGGCCGTAACGACGGCGCGTTCAAAGACGCGATTATGAAATATCAGATCAAGAAAACGATTGAGAATCATTTCGACAAGGAACTTGCCCTGCGCGGGCGCGGCATCAAGGTGCTCTCGCTCTTTTTTATCGACGCGGTTGCGAACTATCGCATGTATTCCGAGGCAGGACCGGAAAAAGGGAAATTCGCGCTCTGGTTCGAGGAGTCGTTTACGGCATTGAAAAGCCAGCCACGATACGCGAGCATTATGCACGAAGCGGAGCAGGTGCACGACGGCTATTTCTCGGCCGATAAAAAAACGGGCGCATGGAAAGATTCACGCGACAGCATTGGAGAAGGTGGTGGCACGAAAGACGATGACGACGCATACCGGCTCATCATGAAAGACAAAGAGCGTTTGCTCGATCTCGCGACGCCCTTGCGTTTCATCTTTACTCACTCGGCCTTGCGTGAAGGATGGGACAATCCGAACGTATTTCAAATATGCACACTCAACGAGACGACCTCCGAGATGAAAAAACGGCAGGAGATCGGGCGCGGGCTTCGCTTGCCGGTGGATGCGACGGGTGCGCGCGTGCGCGAGCAGGGCGTCTCCGTTCTAACCGTCATCCCCAACGAGAGTTATGCCGAATTCGCGGCGAGTTTGCAGAAGGAAATCGAGGATGCATGTGGCGTGCCGTTTTCGGGACGCATCAAAAAGAAGGAAGATCGCAAGCGAGTGCGGCTGACGAAACAGATCGACCTTGATCCCGCGTTCATGGATCTGTGGGAACGCATCAAGCACAAGACGACATACGCTATGCGCTATACGACCGAAGAGCTTATCACTGTGGCCGTAGCGAATATCCGCGCGGGCGAGATCCGTCCGCCGCGTATCATGAACACGCGCGTGCGCGTTGCGATGTCGGAGGCGGGCATCGCAACGCAGATACTTGCCGCGGGCGCGGGGGAGGTAATCGCGATAGATAGTGCGGAGGCAGTACTCGCCGATGTGCTGTATGCTTTGCAATCCAAGGGCGGATTGACGCGCAAGAGCGCGGTGGAACTGCTGGCGTCGTCGCGCCTCATGGAGAAGATTGTCGTGAACGGGCAGGCGGTGATAGATGCGGCGCTTAAAGGGCTCGAAGAAGGTCGCGCGGATATGATCGAGCGCGGCATAACCTATACGAAGCTTCCAGGCGAGACATTCGCACTTTCGATATTCGACGAGCAAGAATTGGAGCGGTATCTCGATACGCTGTACGAAGTGCAGAAAAAGGAGAAGACGACGCACGATTACATAGTCGTCGATTCCACCGTCGAGCGGGATTTCGCAACAGATCTCGAGACGCGCGCCGATGTGAAATTCTACTGCAAGCTCCCGTCGAAATTCAAGATTGACACTCCGCTCGGTAGCTACACGCCCGACTGGGTCATCGTATTCGACGGCGATCGGCGCGTGTACTTCGTCGCCGAAACGAAGGGCGGAGTAACACGCAACGACATGTCGCTTCCCGAATGGATTAAGACTCGCTGTGGCGCGCGGCATTTCAGTGTGCTGGACGGTGCGCGTATCAGGTGGTCAAAAAATTGGAAGACATTCGAGTGTAGATTCGCGCAGGACATTCGCGCTCAGGCTCGCTCATCGGTATAATCTTCCTGCGCACCTTTAGCTCCCGCCTTCGCTCAAATTACATAAGAGCTTCGGCGGGCGAGAAGTGGAGTATATGCCACTACTTGCCCTTCGGAGCCCCGATGAGAATCGGAGCGTAGTAGGGCACCTTTAGCTCAGTGGTAGAGCGTTCCGTTCACATCGGAAAGGTCGTTGGTTCAATCCCAACAAGGTGCACAAGAGAAGAAATCCGCCATGCGCCACTTTTTTGTTTTTGGAAGATTATTGTCGATTTTATGATATCATCGAGAGCATGTACGCAATCGCTATCATAGAAGATTTGCTGAGCGTAATCCCTTTCGTGAATTGGATCACCACCCCGATTATGATAGGTGTTATTAGTATCGCAGGTCACCATACCGGTGTGCACTTATGGACGCCAAAAAGAACAGGGGCGACACTTGTTTGCTGTGGTTTAGAAATGGTTCCATGGATTAGTAGTACCCCGGCATGGACTGTTCGTGTATATTTGGCAAAGAGAGAACAAAAAAGAGAACAGCAGGGTCAAGCTGGCTAACAATCTGTTCCTGTTTCGTGCATTCTATAAAAAATTTGTTAGGATTTGTACCGAGATGTCTTTTTTCGGGCCGTAGTATACCGGTAGTACGCACGATTCGCAGTGGTGTTCTTTTTTCGGGGTGTAGTATACCGGTAGTACGCACGCTTCGGGTGCGTGTAGACCGGGTTCGATTCCCGGCACCCCGACAAAAGAACACCACAAAAGGAATCAGTGTGTAGACCGAGTTCTCCGCCTCCGCCAAGGCTACGGCGGACAAAGGATTCTCGGCGGCCCGACCAACAAAAACATCATTCGATAGCGGGCTGTAGTATAGTGGTAGTACGCAAGGCTGGGGGTCTTGTAGTCCGAGTTCGATTCTCGGC
>CAYHIZ010000030.1:0-9043 GCA_964356695.1 uncultured Candidatus Saccharibacteria bacterium
ATGGATGAAATCGCCGTCCGCCACTATCTACCACCGATATTGCGTATGATCCGCAGTTACCATGTTGAAAAATTGGTCACGTTCGAAGCGAAGCAATCCAGAATATGTGCACGGACTCTGGATTGCTTCGGCCAAAGGCCTCGCAAAGACGGATGTCTATTATTGAATGGTTACTTGGAGATGGTATCACTATACCGCTCTTGTTTTTCTTTTTTCTGACAAACATTATCCACAGTGTACGCGGGACACCCTGTATGCAAAATGCGGCGGCTTAAACAAAGTGTTTTATGCGATCTTTTAGCTCAGATTTGGAGAGAGTCCGAAGTCAGGACGGAATACCAGTGCTTTTGCGTATGATCCATATTTTGTATTCTCAAGGTTCTACGATAAAGTGTACTGATTGCCCAGATAGCTCAGGTAGTTAGAGCATCCGCCTGAAGAGCGGGGGGTGGTCAGTGCAAGTCTGACTCTGGGCACTTTGATTCAAGATTTTACTGTGGCGAAAATTGATTTTGGAACTGCTTAAGCAGGTTTTGGAAATCGCTGAACTGCGCCTGCGCCTTTGCCCCAGTGCCTTGAACGTCTTGGTAAGTATCCAAGACCTGTTGCATCATCGGGCCAAGATACGTTGCGTATAGCCACAGAGGAACCGCGACGAGTACAAGGGCATATAAAACAAATTTGAGTATCCCGCCCCACAGAGCATTTCTACGCATCTTGTGCAACATGCGATTATTTTCTTTAGTGAGTCGCAATAACTCCTGCATATCTTGATTCGGCGGCATAAGGTACATTATATCATCGTCCAAGGTGGTACAGTGTTGTATCCCCTCGTAGCTCAATGGATAGAGCAATCCCGTCCTAAGGGAGAGATATGGGTTCGATTCCTGTCGAGGGGATTAGACAGCAAGCAATTTTTTGAGGCGATCTTGGTCGAATCCGACGACAAGCTGATCCCCTATCATGATTACGGGTACTCCCATCTGGCCGCTCTTCTCTACCATTTCTTTGCGTTTGGAGAGATCATTCGCAACATTGTGATCAGTGTACGTTATCTTGTTGGCATCAAAAAACTCTTTTGCCATGTGGCAAAAATGACATGTCGGCGTCGAGTAAATGGTTACGGGTAAATTGTTTGCCATATGATCAGCTAGATTAATTTTAATAATGCGCCATTACGAACACCAGTTTGATAATTATTGTAGAATGATACTCGGCTCACTTTACTTTGTAAAGTTAATCGCACATCATAGAGGTTCGCGGGTATAGTTTAGTGGCAGAACGAGTGCTTCCCAAGCATTAGATCGGGGTTCGATTCCCCGTACCCGCACCTAGAAACATAGTTACGAGGCGCGGGTACAGGAATGCACCTGCACGCATTCCGTGGGGAATCGAAAGGCGGAGCGATGCCGAGCCAGCGGGCGAGGCCGCGAGCCAGGGCTGTGCGGTCGTTTGCGCGACGGCGCAAACGGAACGCCTAGCCGATTCCCCGTACCCGCACTAATTCGCCGAGTTGCACGCGGCTACGAAGTGCACGGCATAGATTGACCACAAACTTGTAACACAATTCACTCAACGGTAACCGACTTCGCCAGATTACGCGGTCGGTCGACGTTTAATCCCTTTCTTTTCGCAAAGTAGTAGGCGAAAAGTTGCAGAGGAATAACAGAGAGAATCGGATTAAGCATCTCCAGTGTTTCCGGAATATATAACACATCGTCTGCAAGTTTCTGTATCTCTGAATTTCCCTCCGTCGCCAGTGCTATAACGGGACCTCTGCGCGCCTTTATTTGCTGTATGGCAGAAGACACTTTTTCATACACCGAATCCGAGGGTGCGAGCGCGAGCGTGGGAAATTTGTCATCGATCATCGCGAGAGGACCATGCTTCATTTCTCCGGCTCCGCAGCCCTCGGCATGAATGTAGGAAATCTCCTTTAGCTTAAGCGCACCCTCAAACGCGACCGGATAATTGTATTTTCGGCCGATGAAAAGAAAATCACGCGCACTCAAATACTTTTTTGCCAAAGCCTCTATTTTCTCTTTGTTGGATAGAATCTTCCGGACTTTGGTCGGCAGTGCTTGCAATTCTTTAATAATATCTTTTCCCTTAGAGACGGACATTTTTCTCTGTCTTCCCAAAAAGATAGTAAGTAGTGAAAGCGCGACAAGCTGTGAGACAAATGCTTTTGTAGATGCGACACCGATTTCCGGACCTGCATGATTATAAACGCCAGCATCGGTCTCTCGTGCGATCGTCGAGCCAACGGTATTTACTATGCCGAGTGTAAGCGCTCCGCGCCGTTTACCCTCACGCACGGCCTCTAAAGTATCCAGAGTTTCTCCCGATTGTGATATCGCGAGTACAACTGTTTTATCGTTCACGACAGGCATACGGTACCGAAATTCGCTTCCAAGTTCCACTTCCACTGGAATGCCCGCATACTCCTCGAGCATGTACTCTCCCACCAATCCGGCGTAATAAGCAGTGCCACACGCCACGATGATTATGCGCTCGATTTTCTCCAGCTGATTTTTCACGCTCTCCAAGCCCCCGAGCTTCACAAGACCTTTAGACGGGATAAGCCGGCCGCGCAAAGTATTTTCTATGGTTTCGGCTCCTTCCATTATTTCCTTAAGCATGAAATGCTCATAGCCGCCCTTTTGCGCTTCCTCCGCGCTCCATTCGATTTCCTCGGGCGTGCGATTCACACGATTTCCCTCGAGTTTATAGACAGAATGTGTCTCGGGAGTAATGACGGCAATTTCTCCATCTTCCAAAAAAATCACCTTTTTTGTGTGCGGAAGAATCGGCGAGGCATCGGAAGCTATGAAATGTTCTTTCTTTCCTACACCAAGCACGATTGGAGAACCCATACGCGCCGCGATAAGTTTTTCCGGTTCTCTTTTGTACTGAATAGCCATTCCATATGTACCGTGAATTTCCTTCAAAGCGGCGACTGTGGCTTTTTCAAACAATTCTTTCTTCGCCACGCCGGAGCTTTGGCGGAGGCGGGTTAGATGCATCTCAACCAGATGCGCGAAAACCTCCGTGTCGGAATCTGACGCAAAAGTATGTCCAGCTTTCATTAGATACTCTTTCAATTCTTTGAAATTCTCAATAATGCCATTGTGAACAACCCAGATCTCGCCTTCGCAATCCGAGTGCGGATGTGCATTCGTTTTCGTCGGCTCGCCGTGCGTCGCCCAGCGCAAATGCGCGATTCCGCTTTTACCGCCGAAATTTTTCGGTATTTTCTTTTTTAGCTCCGCGACCGCACCCGGCGTTTTTACACCTCCGCTCTCCGGCGTGTATATTCCCGCCGAGTCATAGCCACGATATTCCAGCGAGGCAAGACCTTGCAAAAGGACATTTCCGGCATCCTTCTCTCCTTTTCCAGTGTAGGCAAATATACCGCACATAGGTTCTCAATCTAGCACATCTGTTTAAGAAATTGTAATGCTCGCGTCAACCGACGATCGAAATACACATTCATCGACAGACTACATACTTTCAACCTTTGAGAAAATATCCGGCCGCTCCGTGCCCGATACGTCGAGTACGGCCCACGCCCCCTTGTTCATACGTGCGAGCGCGTGATCGACGAGCAGAAATTTGCCTGGGACATCAAGAGTGAATTCGACGATGCTCGACCCTCCCGGCAGGACGAGCGCCGTCTGTGTGTTTTTCTCTATTGCCGATCCCTCCCCCATCGCCCCGTTTGGATACACTCTGTCAAATATCTCCCCGATCACATGGAATGATGAGATGAGATTGACCCCGCCGTTGCCCACATAGATACGGATGCGATCTCCCACTTCCGCGCGCATGCGCGGAGCGCTTTCGATACGGCCGTTAAACACGACGTAGTTTGGTATACCATCGAGGAGTGCTTGCGAATCAAATGCGACCAAACCTTTTTTGCCCAACTTGCCCATGGTGTAATACTCGCCTTGCGCCACATAGAATTCCTTATCCACGGGAGGCAATGTGAGCTTTTCATCTTTCGGGTCGACCATGATGAGTCCGTACTGACCATGCGAATTATGCGAACTGACATTTGGCGTGGCGCAATGATACACATACAAGCCGGGGTTAAGGGCTTTCCAGCGAAATATTTTTGTCTCGCCCGGAGCGACATTTGTAAGCGCGGCTCCTCCGCCCTGCCCCGTGACCGCATGCAAGTCAATGTTGTGACTATGCAGACTGGATGCGTGATTCGTGAGAGATAGCTCGATCGTATCCCCCTCGCGCACGCGAAGCATTGGCCCCGGGATCTGGTTGT
Source organism: uncultured Candidatus Saccharibacteria bacterium (assembly GCA_964356695.1). GTDB lineage: Bacteria > Patescibacteriota > Minisyncoccia > Phycocordibacterales > UBA2100 > UBA10103. The sequence continues at coordinate 4,286 of CAYHIZ010000030.1, forward strand.
TGTATGTCCAGAAATTAAAGAAGACTCCGGGCACGATTTCGGAGATGACTTCTTGCGCCGTGAGACGGATGCGCACGATACCGTCCTCATCGGGCGTTTGCGGGCCGCTCGGTACGGCATTCGGATCGGCCCCCACATCTTTAATCTCCGCAAATGTATCTTTGCGAAGGAAAAATTGCAAGACGTTTTTGAGCGGAAGCTCCGGAGACATTCCTCCGGGCGCATGTGATTGCATAAAAGCCGGCATGGCAAAATGTGGCGGATAGGTGCGATTGGCGATGAATCCGGCACCGAGCGCAAGTACGAGAAAGACCGCGGGAACATAGATCCCCGGCCGCCTGATCAATGCGCGCATGGCCGCATATTGCGACAGATGCACGAAGAGTATAATAAAAGCCACAAGCCCCGTCACAAACGCCACCATCTCAAAAAATAAATACGTAAGCATGTGAAATATGTATTAAGATAATAGAACTAATTAATCGATGTTATGCGCCAGGATACGCTTCCTTAATTTCTTTTGCAAGATAGGGATTCCACATGGCACCCGTTGCGCTCATAACGACATCCGCGCCCGCTTCGCGATACCCTTTGAAATCTTTTGGATTCATCACGCCACCGACACCCATGATTGCGAAATGGGCGCCGCGCTTTTCACGAATAACATGAGTGCGACGCACAAAATCAAGTCCGGCCCATTGGATTGCACTACCACATACGCCGCTTCTCTTTCTTTTCTCTCCGGGAATGGCCTGATTGCCCACATCGTCCACGATATCCGCCGATATCGTATTGATACCCTGGATAGCTTGCGCGTACTTTTCAATAATATCGGCAAGTCTCTCCATGTCGGCATCGTCTTTACCTGCACGCGCAGGCGGGTAATAACCAACCTTTACTATGAGCGGTACTTTGCCGATACGCGCGCGTATGGCGGCAAGCACTTTTTCCGTCATGTCGAAATCGTAGCAAACCAGTCCTTCATCTCCGATATTAGGACACGAGAGATTCACCTCCAAGACTTTGGCCCCTGTTTGCGATGCAAGCTCTCCTGCTTTTGCAAAATCATCGACGAGTTCCGCCTCGGTTTGCGCTTCTCGAACAGTACCCATGAAGCTCATGATCATCATCTGCCTCTCGCCTGCGCTCGCAACTGCCGTCTTTGCATCCGCCTGCCACTCTGCGACAGACCGCGATGGAACTCCGAACGAGTTCGTCACCGAGAGAGGCTCTGTGTAATCTGCGTTAGCGATGAGAGGCTTTTTCGCCTTTTCGAGCGTTAGATCGCCATCAACTTTCACCGAGAGAACATTCGGGAATGGGTGGCAAGGAAATTCCGCGCTTCGCACCGTTTTGTATACATTGACATCGAAACTTTTTTCGAAAGCCGCTTTCATGAATGAGCTATTGAGAAGCGGACCGGCGGGAATCCCAAACGGATAATTGATCTTTTGTCCAAGAAATTCAAAGCGAGGATCTTCGTCTTGTGGCAAAACAACACCGTCGGCAAATCCGTTGTATGGACCATGCTCGAGATTTTCGTAGTAGCTTTTGGTGGGATCGTAAAATGGCGGATGCAACATAAGTTCAGAATACCATACTCACCTCCCTGCGCTTGGGATTTTCTTCCACTTGTTTGCCGCCAAATGCCAGCTGGCGGGATCGGACTTTTGAATTTCGTCCCAGAGCTTCTTCGCAGACTTTGTATAGAGTTTTTTGTCGCGAACAAACTTCCGCATCTTTTTCCACTTGGCCGGCAGTTTATGCCCCTGCTCTTCGAGTTCTTTCATCTCAATATCAATATCCAGATTGTCGGCATCTTTCACGATTTTGGCTTCGATCGAATCGCGCTTTTCGTATTTCGCGAGCACATCATGCAAATCTTTAAATAATGTCCCCGCAAACAAATCGCTCGCGGCTCGCGCTTCATCGCTTTTTGTGTACACCTTGTGAACATAAGCTAAATCCGAAGTGCGCGTTTCGGCAAGGTCGTGAACGAGAGCCATTTTGATTATAGTCGCCTCATCACCCTTTTTCTCGCGACGAGCGATTAGAAGCGCGATAAAAACAAGCCGCATTGTGTGCTCAAGATTGCTTGCCACAGGTACGCCGAGATGCTGAATCCACGCGCGCGGAATATTTCTTTGCGAACCAATTTCATACAGAAACTCCAGATCGCGGCTTTTCATATGATAGTTACATCTTTCAGTGAACTTCGGCTAAGACTCCTTTATTAAATTCTATCTTGTCGGGCAAATCAATACTTTCCAATTTGTTTGGATACCTGCCAACCCCATCAAGGTAACGCCGTTCAAGAAGAGCATTAAAATCCGTATTGGAAGTTTGTTCTCCTTTAGTTAAGTATTCCCAAGTTGTTGCCAAATCAGTATCAATATATATTTGAAACTTTTCGTCCAGATATTCTACACGCTTTACTCCTAGGGAAGTTTCCAATAGTTTCTTGCCGATTTTCCAACGCTCCATTTCATATTCTATCCATGACTCCCTAAAATGCTCCGATTCAGCCAAATTAGGAAAAGTAAGAATTTTTTCCTTTTTGAATTTATTGAAGAGAGGCTTGTATTTATCGTGATCAGGCAACCGAACCATATGCCCGAACAAGTGGGCAATTATAAAAAGTCTCTCAGTTTCTCCCCGCGCCTCTCTATTTAGCGAAATCTTTTTATCCGATAGGACGCCAATCCTTACACCGGCATCATCTGCAACTTCAATGCCATATTGCTTCGCGAGAAAATCAACCAGTTCTTTCTCATTAGATTGCAGCAAAACCTCATTCTCGGCCATTTTTTCTACCATGGAATAAATATAGACTATTTACTTATATCTTACCACGAACTCCACAGGCAAAATTTGAGTCACGGCACGCAAGCGCGCCGTGACTTTCTTCGTTGGAACGGCCACCAAAGGGATTAGCTATTGCCGAGAATCACACAATGAGAGACATCACTTCTTCCAGAATTTTTTTCTAGCTGCGCCAAGTAGGCGCAAAGATTGAGGTAGTTTTCGGAAGCAATTCTAGCTGCTTCCTTGGCCACCTTCTCTTCCTCATTTTGCATATGCATTAGTCCCTTTGTGTACTTTCTCATCCTCTCAACTCCAAAGTGCCGAGAAACATCTCTGCGATGTCGCTCGATCACAGGAGCGAGGATGTAATCTGACATTAGAACACTTCACTGAGATTGTCAAAATTTTTATTCAACAGCTTCATTCCTTATACAATTCCGTATAGATCACAAGCCGTTGATCGTACATTCTTTCCTATGTTTCTTCGTGCAGAAATTGCTCGACCTCTATTCCAGCTTGTCTCAGAATCTCCCACAGTGTCCCTTCGGGCATGTCGTCGCGATGTCGCGGTATTGTAGTGTGGCGATTCATCTTTGTGTTATACCAAATTTCGTGACTGCCCTTCGCCTGCCGCGCGAATACGAATCCGAAATAGCGAAGCCGTTTGACGATAATCCGATAACGGAATCCAGCGAGACGCCCCATACCCTACACACTCACGACCAACGGATAGATAATATGATCGGCAAAATCCATTTCGCGATTATTGCTCTTGCGCTGTTCACGCAACAGCGCCACAGCGAGATCCTCCGCTATCTCGACAGTTTCCTCGAACGTCTTCCCTTGCGCCACCAATCCCTGCACATCAGTGCTCGTGGCGACATAATACCCTTCGGGCAATTTCCTGATATCAAGCGTAATTCGTGTCGCTTCTTTTTTCATAGAAAAACTATAGCAAAATTGAGAAAGCGAGCAAATGGGAGTCTTCATTCCCTATACAATTCCGTATAAATCACAAGCCGTTGATCGTACATTCTTTCACCGGAAAGCCACGCGCCCTTGCATGTGATGAGATTGAGGCGAGGCAAATCGCTTCTGGAAAAGAGGATGCCGAGAGGCACTTGCTTGACAGGATATGTTTGTATTTCAGTCACTTTGAAATGTAGTTTGCCTCCGCCTGTCTTTTCGATGAAAACATCGTCACCAATCTTGAGTTCATTCAAATGCTTAAACACGCCCGGAAGCGCGAGGCCGTTGTCTACATGCCCTGCCATGACGGCGCTCCCCTTAAACCCCGGCGTTGCGCCATGCTTATACCATCCTACGTCGGTGAAGTTGTTGGGCGCAGACATATTACCAAGCGCGTTTACTCCCACTTCTTGCACATTCGTGTCGATTAGGAGCGCGGGGATTCGAAGTCGCGTCGGACGGTCGCCCGGCAATATTGCGCGCGGTACGAATTCTTCTTTAGGCGGCGCAACTTCCGTATCGGGTGCGTACCAAATAGTCTCAACACTCGTTGCAAAAACCGCCATGCCAAGGACAGTCGCCATGGCAATAAAAAGCGTCAGACTGTGCCGTTTCATTCCATTCTTTCTATATTAACTACAGATTCTTTTGTGCCATCAGCTCTTTGATCTTTTCAAGAATCGTTTGCAGTTGTTTTTTTAGCGAATCGATTAACGCCTGTTTTTGCGCATTGTTCACTGTGGGAGCGGTCGATGCACCGCTATTTTCGGAAGTCGACGCAGGGACAGACGATCCTTTGTTGAGAATCATGCGGGTCTTCGGACCGACACTGCCGGTTTGTTCAATTTTATTCGTGGCTTGAAACTTCTTGACTGCTTCCTGCGTCAGCGGACCAAAATAGCCTGTGATCGTGCCCGTAAAGAATCCATCGTTTTTAAGCAACCCGGCCAGAACTCCCTGCCCTCTGGGCAGGGATGAATGGTC
>CAYHIZ010000031.1:0-9014 GCA_964356695.1 uncultured Candidatus Saccharibacteria bacterium
GTTTATCTGTCCGCCCAGTTGGATTCGAACCAACGACCGTTCGCTTAAGAGGCGACTGCTCTACCAACTGAGCTATGGGCGGTAACGACGAAATAGTACCATGAAAAACTCCCTAGTCATGTTATATTCTATCTGCTGGGCAGGTGGTGAAATAGAATACACGCTAGGCTTAGGACCTAGTGCCGCAAGGCGTGGAGGTGCAAGTCCTCTCCTGCCCACAGACGCGAAGCGGTTGGGGCTGGAGCAGTGTGCCTTCGCACACTGCGTAGAGAGCTTGCAGGGGGCACATAGATCGTCACATCTTTTACTTTTTGCACTTAAGCCCAATGCTACGAGCGAGGATTAACTAAAAACCCGCCAGGAACCGGAGGAACACCATCCGACCCCACCTTGAATGTATTCTGTAGAAGTCCAATAATACCCCAAATAGAAACCATGACGAAGATTGCTATGATCCCCCAAAACATAATTTTTAAACCTTCGTGAGCATCTTCCGAACCCATACTCCACAGATACTTGATCAAGCCCCAGAAAAAGACGACGATCGCGAGTGTTATAAAGAGACCGATAAGACTGTTTAAGAAACCACTGATGAAAACAAGGGTATCGGTAATAGTGGCGGCAGAAGCAACCACCGGAGAAAAAATGCCAATGACTGAAAGGGCAGAAGTAATCGCAGTGAAACTTAAACGCATAAAAATTTCATTTATATTAAATAAGTAAGTACCTATCATGCTACCGAGCATACAGATAAGGCGCAATACTAATTTAGATGTTTGTGTGAATAACGTGTTAGGCGTGTCTATTCATTACGCAAACCTCTTTCGAGTTCGACAAGCTCACTGCGAACCGCCGAAAAGATCTTGAGGCAAGTTGATATTTTCGTATCGACCCAAGTCCGGAGTTCCCGAAAAAGCCCCGAGATCAAAAGTATTATCGAGAAGTGCCAATATGCCGTAGATTGACGCCATTATGAACATGCCGACTATTCCCCATAGTATGTGCTGTTTGCCTTCCTCATTTTCCCCACCCTGATTGAGATTGAGCAAGAATTGCACTAGACCCCAAACAAAGAGAAAAAATCCTGAAGTAAAAATCAACAATATTGCGGGATTAATGATGAAGTCCCTAAAATTGACCAGTAATTGCTCACCACTCATAAAGAACGTGAATCATTAAAAGCCTTCACAAAGATTCCACATTATTAGTAACCTTCTTGGTATTGACCACCAGTACGAAGTGGCACTCCTCTCGGAACGATAGGATCGTTCTGTGCTACCCTGAACGTATTCTGTAGAAGTTTAATAATACCCCAAATAGAAACCATGACGAAGATTGCTATGATCCCCCAAAACATAATTTTTAAACCTTCGTGAGCATCTTCCGAACCCATACTCCACAGGTACTTGATCAAGCCCCAGAAAAAGACGACGATCGCGAGTGTTACAAAAAGACCGATAAGATTATTTAAGAAATTACTGACGAAAATAAGGGTATCCGTAAGGGTTGCGGCAGAAGCAACCACCGGAGAAAAAACACCAATGATTGAAAGGGCAGAAGTAATCGCAGTGAGCCTTAAACGCATAAAAATTTCATTTATATTAAATGAGTAAGTACCTACCATGCTACCGAGCATATAAATAAGGCGCAATACTAATTTAGATGTTTGTGTGGATAACGCTATATGTATCTATCCATGATGTCCACCGTGAGCGCCCCCACCCGCGTCACCGTCAGGTTTTTTTTCTTTTTGACCCGCAAATATACTAATGAGTATGATTAGTATTCCAATAATCACAATAACGCCCAAGATCGTTAGTGCTGTGGCACTATGACGTTGAACAAAATAAACAAGTGCAACCAAAAGTATTAGCACAAAAAGCATCGCTACCGCCCATTCTAGCGTTATGATTGCCGTTTCGCGGTAGGATGGCCACGTATTAAGACGCGACACCCAAAGACTCACTCCCGTTGCGAAAACGGCCAGAGTAAATACCAGCAAAATCCCTACCACAATATGAAATAGACCGAGTACCTGAACGATAGTCCATGCGGAAGCGCTTTGTGGCATAAGAAAAACCAGCAAAACAAGTGCGTGTTTAAAAATTATTGATGGTATTTGCATACGTATAATCAAATATTGCAGGAGCCAAAGACATCGCATTGTGTGACTGTGGGAGATCCTGTTGAGGGGTTGAATGAATTATCGCTGAATAAAGAGTTTTGAAGCAACTGAATAATTCCCCAGATGGAAACCATTACGAACAGCACTAGGAGTCCCCAAAAAAAGAATGCTTTTTGCTTTTCGCCTCCTTTTTCGCCCCCAAAATGGGGAATGTTGACCGCTATGCCCCAAAAATACACCACGAGTGCGAACACTACGAGCGCTACAGTTGCAGCGTCGATGATGTCAACAATATCAAACGCGAGCTCCTGGAAAGTGCTTGCGACGGCCAGTGCATGAGTAGGAAAAAAAAGATATGATAACAAAAGCGGACGGATAAATCTTGTGCTGTACACTACCACGTTTACATACGACATATACTAATCCTAACGCGTTAGCTGGGAGATTGTCCCGGCTATCAGTGTTGCAAGGATCCATGCCCCGAGAATGAGAATAGAACCTATGATGACGTAGACAAAATTCTTTTTAGCCGTATCGAGTTTCCCCTGATTACCCTGTGCTGTCAGGAACAAAAAGCCTGATATTACGAGAAAAAGACTGATTATAGGCAAGGCTACCATGGCAAGAGCCTTCAAGGCTCCGGCTATGAATGCGGGGATAGAACTGAAACTGTCGTTCAATGGATTATTGAGTCCAGTTTGAGCATCTGCAATGACCGCAAAAAATACCACGATCGTACACGCACTAAAAAACAAAAATTTTTTTGCATGTATACCCAATGAACACAGGTTTGTGAAAGGTTCATTGGGTCTTACCCACTGCGCTCGGAGAATATGAAAGAACATCTTTCGCATTCTCCTCGCTTGTGTGTATAAATCTATGTATTTCATAGTATAGCTAATTGTCCTATTCCCCTATGATCTGCGCCATCTGCTGATCCGCTTTTCCTATTGCCTCGCCGTAACGAGCGGCTCCGCTCGTTACTGTTTCAATCATACCGCGAAACACGTCACTCGTCTTTTCGGGATTTGGATCAATCCACGATCGTGCGATGATTGCCTGGTTCTCAAATAATACATTCTCGTCTTCGCTTCTTTCCGCGAGCACATCGCGACGCGCGCTAGGTATGTCGAGTGCAATCGCAAGAGCCCTGGCCAAAGATGTGTCACCGATAAGCGATGCCACGGTTCTTGCCCCGACAGGATTTCTGCTTGCACGCGAGATCGCAAGCGCATATACATGCGCCACATTGATGGAATTACGATCTCTGCCCTGTGGCATCGAGGCGGGGGCAAAATTAAGATTTGGATTAATGCGTGCGATGATTCGCGCTTCGCTTGCGTATCCAAAATAGAGAGCAAGATCGCCTGCGGCGAATGCGGCTCTTGAATTTGGTAATGAACGATTCCATGAGTAATTGACTTTCGAAGGATCGGCAAATTCTGCATAAAAACGCAACGCACTCTCTCCCGCCTGAATCTTTTGTCCCTGCGTGCGAGTTGAAAGAGCAGGGGCAAGACGTTCAAGGTTGTCTTTTCTTGTAATCGTTCCGCCTGCCTGAAGAATCAGCAAACTTAGAATGTCTTTTGCATGATCAACGTTGTCGTATTCGCCGAAAGCGACAGCGGCCTTTGTTATTCTACCTGAATCATCGCGTTTAATTATTTTTGCAACTAGACTAGGAAATTCATCCAAATATTGCGGAGGTTTTGCAAATCCTGCAGTTCCGAGTATATCTCGATTCCAGTACATTATTAGAGGATCAATTAGAATTGGGACTCCCAAAACGCCATCATTTGTAAGGTAGGGTTTGGCCGCTTCAACAAATACGTCCTCAAACTGTGTTTTCGATAAGAAAGTGTAAGGAATCGGAATCACTTTACCCGCATTTTGGACGGAATAATCTTGCCGAAGAAGAAACAGATCGGGACCTGTTCCGTTCGCGAGTGCTTCGGTAAGAAGATTTTCGTAGGTAACCGGATCTTTTTGAACATAGCTAACCTGACCGAGTCTGGAATCGTTTTCCGAAGCCTGACGTAAAACAATAGTAAACGCCCCCGGTTCCTGCGTTCCCCATATTACTATCGGACCAATCGTATTCCCAGTACCACTTCCCACAAATAACGCAAACACAAGAACGCCGGAGATTGCCAGTGCCGAAAATACAGCAAGAAGTATTACTTGAAATACAGAAAGACTTTTCATATTTTTAGAGCAATAGGTTTAAATAATAACCCATAATGATGAGTGCCAGCGAAGAATTCTCTAACGAGCGATAGATTGGATTTTTCCGCGATTTTTAATGCAACTTCTTTTGTTACAACATCGTCCTTGATAGGGCCAATCCCATTGAATGAGTCGATCCAGTCAATTATCACGACATGCCCCGTTCCCTTAACTATCCTACGTGCTTCACGTAAAACAGGCGCTTTATCGGGCACCTGAAAGAGAAGATTCGATATCAAAACCAGATCGATGGAATTTTCTGCAAGCTTGGAGGCGCATGGGGCTTCCAGATCCGCCCATATTATTTCAACATTTTCATATCCGCGACGTTTGGCTTCGTTGGCTATTCTACGCAACAGATCTCTCTGAACATCTATTGCATAAACTCGGCCGGTTGCCCTTAGAAGCTTAGCCACCTCAAAAGTATATGCACCGCTACCGGCGCCAAAATCTGCCACTTTCATTCCCGGCCTTATACCAAGCGCCTCAACATTACGCGCGGGATGCGCAAAACTTGCCACGCCTATCGGCAGATTATGATACCCAGTATGCGACATTAGACATAGTATAACGAACTTTTAACGCTACGGGATTTTTATACACATATACCCAATTTCGGATACATGCTGTTTATGGTCACTACACGACGCTGTCTTCAGTTTTAAACACCACAAACGATGCGACTGAATCTGCGTCGTGCAATTTCATCACACGCACGCCCTGTGTCGCGCGAGAGAGTGTCGGAATCTCATCGAGACCTATACGGATCACCTGACTCTTTTTAGACATCGCGACAAGTTCTCCTCCCCAGGAAAGGACGATGGCACCGACGAGTTGTTTGGTTTTTGTCGTAATCGACATTGTTTTGATACCGGAACCGCCGCGACCCTGCGTTTTGTATTCTGAAAGTTTCGTTTTTTTACCATAGCCGGTCGATGAGAGTACGAGCAATTCGGCATTTTTCTCGCCCTTAGGCACGATACCGGATCCGACTATAGAGTCCCCGTTTTTCAGCTTCATACCGCACACACCTCCGGCTTGCCTGCCCATCTCTCGCACGGCTTTTGCAGAAAACCTTATCGCCTGCCCCTTAGAAGTTGCTAATACCACGTCGTCGTTCTGATAAACGAACTGTGCAGAGATAAGTGCGTCGCCCTTATCAAGGCCAATGGCTATCAATCCGGAGCGACGAACCTCATGGAAACTTTTAGCGGCAATACGCTTCACGGTGCCGTTTCGAGTTGCCATAACAAGCGAAAGATCATCTACAACTTTCTTTTCTTTCGGCATTGCAAGAATGGATGTGATCTGTTCATCTTGTTCGAGCGATAGGAAATTCATGATCGATTTGCCTTTTGTCGCGCGCTTCCCTTCCGGTAAATCGTACATTTTCAATTGGTACACCTTACCGCGGTCGGAGAAAAACAAAAGCTCGCTGTGCGCGGAAGCCGTAAGAAATTGAGTTACGAAATCTTCCTCTTTTGTATCGAGATCCACAACTCCGATTCCGCCGCGCTTTTGTCTGCGGTATTCTCCCGGATTCGTACGCTTTATATAACCACCGGATGTAAGGACTAAAACAGATTCCTCGTCCGCTATCATATCCTCGGCCGAAAGAATCGTTGCGCCACGTTTTATGATTTTCGTGCGACGATCATCTCCATATTTTTCTATGACTTCGCGAATTTCTTTTTTTATAAGTTCCAGCAATTTCTTTTCACTCTTCAGGAGTGCGGTCAGCTCTTCGATAAGCGCCTGCACCTCCTTTAATTCATCTTCTATTTTTTTACGTTCGAGACCTGCAAGCTTTTGGAGGCGCATTTCAAGAATCGCCTGCGCTTGTATCTCCGAGAATTTGAATGTTTTCATCAAACCCACTCGCGCCTCGTCCACGTCTTTACTCTTTTTGATTAGTTTAATTATTTCGTCTATATGATCAAGGGCTTTTTTGAGTCCGAGCAAAATATGTTCACGCTCCTCGGCTCGAGTAAGGTCGAATTTTGTGCGCTTAATAACAACTTCTTTTCTAAACGCTACAAAGTATTCCAATATCGCCTTTAACGAAAGAGTTTGTGGCACGCCATCTACCAGGGCGACGACATTATAATGAAATGTTTCTTCCAATTGCGTATGCTTGTAAAGATAGTTTAAGACCGTTTGCGCGTTCGCGTTATTTTTCAGCTCGATTACAACACGGATGTCTTTCGTGGACTCATCGCGAATATCGCGGATTCCTTCCAATTTTTTTTCATGCACCAGATCAGCGATTCGGGTCAAGAGATCCGATTTATTGACACGAAAAGGAATCGAGGTGATTACAATTTGATAGTCTTGTTTTTTACCTTCTATTATCTCGGCATTGCCACGCACTACGACGGGACCGCGACCTGTCGTATAGGCATGCGCTATGTCTTTCTGATTGAAAGCCATACAACCTGTCGGGAAGTCGGGGCCCTGTACAAACTTCAGCAGGTCTTCGGTGGTCGAATCTGGATTTTCTATTAAATGTACCGCGGCGGTGCACACCTCGCGCAAATTATGCGGCGGAATATTGCTCGCCATTCCGACGGCAATGCCCAGCGTACCGTTTAAGAGTAGATTGGGAATAGCGGCAGGCATGACGGTCGGCTCTTGTTTGGTGTTGTCATAGTTAGCACGAAACGCGACGGTTTCTTTTTCGATGTCTCGCAACATTTCGGAAGCAAGCCGAGACATCTTCGCTTCCGTGTAGCGATATGCGGCGGGAGGATCGCCGTCGATAGAACCGAAGTTGCCCTGCCCGACGATCAGCGGATAGCGCATGGTGAAATCCTGCGCCATTTTTACCATAGCGTCGTAAACCGCGACATCTCCATGCGGATGGTACTTTCCTATAACATCGCCTACGACCGTCGCGGATTTTCTGGTTTTCGCCGAAACGGAGAGGCCAGCCTCATGCATGGCGTACAAAATGCGCCGATGTACGGGCTTCAATCCATCGCGCACGTCTGGAAGAGCGCGAGCGGTAATAACCGACATTGCATAATCGAGATAGCTTTCACGCATCTCCGTAGAAATACTTCGAGCGATCACGCCAGTATGTCTTTCCATAGAATCTTTCCCATCTTTTTCACGATCCATAATGGTTCGATATTAGCAGAAAAAAACGCAATTGACCATTTTTATTTTCACATTTTCAGCTAAATAATATCCTTATTCGATAGTGTCAGATCTTCCAAAAGCATCAGAATCGTTTTGCTGGAAATCTTGCTCCGAAGTGCCCCCTTGATATTGCTGGCCGATTCGATCTCGCGCCTGATGCAACTCATCGACATCAGAAAAATCGCGCATAAGAGCACTTTGCGCTTCGCGCACAGCCGATCCTAGAAATTGATCTTGAGCACCTCCGCCGAGAGGCTCCAACTTCCCTCCATTTTGGATTTTTTTAAAAAAAAGAATCGTCCATCCCGCGAGAAGTAATATAACAATTGAAATAGCGATTCCTCCGGCGACAACCTTCTTATCGTCGCTCGACGGATCCTTCGAATTGTCAGATGCTTTTTGCAAAGAACTCATAGTGGATTTTGATCGCCAGCGAGCCGGTCGAAACTCGTCGCGAGAGCCAAAGACGGCCGCGACGACGTGCCAGAGGCACGGCGAGCGGCCGTCTGCAGGCTCGTAGCAGAGTTTTGGCCGGCGCAGCGACGAAACGAGACTGTATTCTTACTTTTTTCCATAATCGAGTGGTCAAAATTCATTATGAGTTCAAAGTCATATATTATGAAGATAGCACAACAACTTCGCCCTCCTTTTCGATAACATCGCGCGGTTTTACGGTAAATTTCTCTATTTGTACCACATCCTGCCCCGCTTCTTTCAAGAACTGTTTAAGCGATTTGTCATCAAAAAGGATTGGAATCACGATTTTAGCTTCCAGCTTCACCGCGAGCTTCTGTGCATCGGATGGCGTGAGCACGCCCAGCCCTAACGAATCGGTAGAGAAACCCCCGCCAATGGGGATTATTAAAATATCGGGTGAATCCATTTCCAAAACCTCTGCCGGAAGATCGAAATCGCCTAGAGCGCCGAGATACATGATAGAGAGTCCGTCGAAATGGACGGAATAGACTGTGTTTGTAAGAACCGACCCACCCGCCTGCCCTGCATGCGCAGGCATGGCAGGCAGACCATATTTGGAACTCGCGGGAAATCCCGCGGCGGTTACGTCCTTTACCTCATATTCACCGGGACCGGAGATAACAAATGGGTGTTTTTCTCCGCGCTCCGCCTCATCTCCGCCGTTCATGTCGGGGTGATTAAGCGAAACGAATGCGACATCGGCGCCGAAATTCGCAGGCTTGAAATTCTTCGAACTTTTAGAGACGGGACCGAAAACGAGCGTCGTATCGCCCGCCTGCGCCCGTATGCACGCACCTGAATGAAATGTGATAATCATTTGGACATTGTATCAGACGTTCGACAAAGAAGTAGGTACCTAAGTGAATACTTGACACGATAAGACTAATAGAGTACTTTACTGGCTGTGCTGAGCGTTTTCACAGTATTCGGCTGTGAAGATTGAGCTTGGTTGTAACCAAGAGAGAAAAGGATACTGCACATGAAACCTGCGGGGATCATACGCAATATCGGTGGTAACCAGCGAATAGCGGCGGGCGCGCTTTTG
>CAYHIZ010000032.1:0-8989 GCA_964356695.1 uncultured Candidatus Saccharibacteria bacterium
CAGAGTTTTTTGGGGGGAATGCAGAACAGACGGCGCTTCGCGCCGACCATATTTTGGGCGGAAATTTGAATTCCGAATTTTGGCGGAGGGTGAGAGATTCGAACTCTCGGTGGGTTTCCCCACACGCGCTTTCCAAGCGCGCGCACTAGACCACTATGCGAACCCTCCAGAAGAATTAGTATATGAACTTATTGCCAAGCTTACAACCTTAACAGTACGAATAAATTTTTTGGGATCGGAAGTCTCTCCGTCAACTACACTCGCATCCCGACAAGCGCCGCGACGCGCTCTTCGACGGGTGGATGCGTAGAAAAAATCTTTGCAATAAATCTGCCCTTATCGTTAGCGCCGAAAGGGTTCGATATGAATAAATGCGCGGTCGCGTGGTTCGCACGGCGCATTGGCGCATTGTGTGACGAAATCTTTTGTAATGCCGAAGCGAGCGCGTCTGGGTAACGCGTTAGCAAAGCACCGGAAGCATCCGCCAGAAATTCTCTTTTGCGCGAAACGGCCAATTGGATGAGCTGAGCGGCAATCGGAGCAATAATAATGGCAACTATACCGGCAATCATAAGCACAGGATTCTTGTTATCCCTGTCGCCATGGCCGAAAAAACTCATGCGCAAGAAAATATCCGAGATGATCGCGATAAACCCCGCGAGAACTACGGCGACCGTCATCACCAGAATATCGCGATTTCCAATGTGCGAGAGCTCGTGCGCGAGCACCCCCTCAAGCTCGCTTCTATCGAGCTGTGCGAGGAGCCCCGTAGAAACCGCTACGACAGCGTGCTTTGCATTACGACCAGCCGCAAATGCGTTCGGAGCGGAGTCCTCGATCACATAGAGCCGAGGCTTCGGAAGTCCGGCAGTGATTGCGAGATTTTCCAAAATCCGGTGCAATTCCAAATATTGGACAGAATCGGCTTCGTGCGCGCCGGTGGACGAAAGCGCAATCTTGTCTGAAAACCAATAGGCGGTAACATTCATAAAAAACGAGAACGCGACTGTCGCGTACAAAATAGCTGTATTGCCATACGCTTGCGAGACAATCCATCCAAGCGCGATGACGACTACCAAAAATCCCGTCATCAAAACCCATGTCTTTCTTATATTTTTCCCTTGTTGTGTATAGAGTGATGCCATGACAATAGCTTACAGCGTATGGCTGGTTAACACAGCAAACGCAATAGCTCAAAAACTTACCTTTACCGGCTGACGCGCCACCTCTTCTCCCGCATCTAGCTGAAAGAAATCGCGCGTCTTGAATCCAAACATATTTCCTATGAGGTTCGTTGGAAACTGCTCGAGTGCGTTTTGCAGGTCGATAACGACGGAGTTGTAAAATCGTCGTGCGGCCTGAATTTTATTCTCAGTGTCGGATAATTCGCGCTGAAGCTCAACAAAATTGCTACTGGCTTTGAGATCGGGATATGCTTCAGAAACGGCAAACAAACTTTTCAGGGCGCCGGTTAGAATGTTTTCTGCGGCGGCATGATCCCCTACCGACTGCGCTCCCATTGCTTTCGTGCGAGCGTCCGTCACTTTTTCTAACGTTCCCGCCTCATGCTTCATGTACCCACGCACCGCCTCAACCAAATTAGGAATGAGATCGTATCTGCGTTTCAATTGCACATCGATGTCGGACCATCCTTCGGCGGAGCGATTAGTAAGTGCAACTAAACGGTTATATGCAAAAACGACCCAAAGCACCACTACGACAACAACACCTAGCACGATGTAAAGTATTTTCATATACAGCAACTATACAAGATACACGCGCTCGCGCAATGTGTATGTTGATACTAATTTACCATCCGCCTGCGACGGCGTAATCAACGGGAGAGGCATATCCTGCCTGCCCTGAATGCGCATGCATGGCAGACAGGCCAACCGGTTCATATTCGTAACAACCGTAATGACATGCCCAAACAGAGGCAGGCATTAAAAGTGCAGATGTTAAAAATACACTGATAATCATGATTTGTTTGGTCATATTTCTTTTTGAACTCATAGCGACTTTTGATCGCCAGCGAGCCGCACGAAACTCGTCGCGAGGGCCAAAGACGGCCACGACGGCGTGCCAGAGGCACGACGAGCGGTCGGCTGCAGGCCCGTAGCAGAGTTTCGTGCGACGTAGTGGCGAAACGAGAATATATTCTTGCATGTTTTCATATCCGAGTGGTCAAAAGTCGATATGAGTTCTTTATAAAACCGCGACAAAATCTGCTTCAAGAATAAATCTCGAATTCTTCGAGGTAAGCGTGTCGCAGGTAACGAGCGTGAGTTTTTTGCCGAGTGTTGGCGAAAGATCAATAATCGCATCCTCCGCGTTCGCTTTCCGCACCGAATTCACGCTGTAAACATATGAACGACCTTCGCCTTGCACGGTAATGGTATCGCCCGGAGAAAGTTCAGGGACTCGATTAAACGCCTTATACATTTGATTTTTAACGATAGGAAGATGCGAGGTGTGCGCAAAGATTAGAACGTTTCCCTCTTCGCCCAGACGAGCGGAATCCATATAGCGCACAGGCCCATCCTTCAGAAACTTATCGAGACCTGCTATGTCGCGCGTCTGGGGATTCTGCACGGGTAAATCTAAATCGATGCCCGAGATTACTATGCTTGTCGGCAATACAGGAGAGACGCTGGGGGCTTCTGGTACAACCTCCGGAAAAACCAATTCACTGCCCAATTCCGGAAGATCTGCAAGCGCAACGCTTGCGGGAGCACCCGCCCGCATCAAAGCTTCGACGGGCAGGCCTGCCTGCGCAGGCAGGCATTCGGAACCGTCTACATAACATGGCACAAAGCCTACCGAATCAGCGGCGGAGAGTGAAAGAAAAAAAATAACGATCGTGGTCGCAATAAATACCGGCGCGGGAGCCCGCTTGTCTATATTGTTAGAATACATATGTGGCAATACGGTACAGTATTCCGACCCATTTGTCAAATATCTCGAAGCACAGCAGTATAAAAAACAGAAACCGCCTCGCCGAGAGAGCGACAAGGCAATCTCTGCAATGGGCGGTCAGGTCCGCGGAATGAATCTTTTGATGACCACAACCTCGATGTCGAGATTCAGAGCATGTAGCCTCTGAAGCGCGTCTTCGAGGTGTAGGTAGTTCGGCGTGACCAAAAGCCTTAAGAACGGTGCATCGGTCCCATCGGGACACAGACACCACGAGCCGATAGAATTTATCTGTACGTCGCCCCGGTAACATGCGCCCGAAAACGCATCCGTAATCGCACTCCTGGGTGTCCCCGCGTATGCGGTTCTACCCCAAGGTCCATGCATTTCGATGTTCAGCATTGATTCCTCCTAGAACTATTGATGCCAACGTGGAGTAAAACATGGACTGCTGGAATTGTCCATATTCCTTTACAACGGGGGATGTTGCAATTCCACGAGATGGCGTTACGATCTCCTTATGTCCACTAACACCGTATACCGCCAATCCAAAACCGTGATGCCCGTTACCACTATGGAGGAGATTCCAGTGTTGACCGAGAACGAACGTGTCGCGTTTGTCACTTTACTCAAAGAGGGTGAGAAGAGTATTGAATCGGGCGACAAATTGAATCTAGACGCGAAAGGTTTCAGAGAATGGTTATTCTCACTCTATCGCAGGACATGACGTATCGCATCGAAATCGCCCCATCGGCTCGGCGTGAAATAGAAGCGTTCGTCAAGCATCTGCGCGGTTTCGATACGGCAATCGCGGAAGAACAGCTCGCACGCCTTTCGTTTGAAATCGGTACGTACATACTCGCGACACCACGCTTGTGGAACTACTTCTTTATCAGCGGTGCGCCATATCATGGATATCTGTTTCGTTTCGGTCAGAAACAACACTACTGGATCGTATATTTCATAAACGAGGACACGGACACGGTAAACATCCTAAGATTTTGGAACACGAACAAAAATCCCGATACGTTCGGACTTTGATCGGAAAGCCAGGTCATCTACGATCTCATTTCTCCTATGAGAAAATATCCATAAGCGGGGTAACCATTCACCCATTCCCAGCCCGCTGTCTTTGCGAGCGGAGCGAAGCAATCCAAAATATGTGCACGGACTCTACTATAGAACCCTCATCAGCTGTGGATAACTCAATATTGCGGCTCAAAACGGTGTTGCATTATTTGGATGTGCTACCTACTCTCGTCTGCGCGCATACCGAAGACACACTTGCTTAAGAAAGTGTTGTAAACCCACTCGACTATTCGCGATCGGAATTTCTTCAGTCGCATGACGTCAAACGTGTATCGGGTGTCTCAATCGGGATTACAGTGTCAAAGCACTAGAGTCTAAATCACGAGATCACCACGCATCGGTATGCGCGCAGAGGAGAGTATGATTTTCTTTTCGACAGGAAACCGCTGCTGATACGCGTCGTTCTTTTTCACCATGTACCAGCTGATGGTCAGTATCTTCCGAGCAAGCGCCACTCGCGCCCGCCGAGATTTTCTTGACGGTACTCCGTCGTAGAAAATCCAAGTGTAGTTGCGAAGCAAGCTACCGCATGGCACCGCGAGTGGTCTTGATCGTTTTGTAGAAGTCATACAGCACACTGCTTTTTTCAGAGTCGCGTATTCGCATCGCCGCTTCAACCAATACATAACGCAAGATCGGGGAACCGGCCCGCGTGATGTGTCCCAGTTTTTCAGGCGTGGAGAATCGCGCGTAGTCACCGACTTCCGCCCACATGGAAACTGCGGTGATCGCACCCACTCCGGGAAGCGTCATGAGTAGTTTGGGAATTGGTTGTTTGGAGTGGCGCGCGATCTCTTTGTCGATCTGCGCGATGTACACTCCGATGTCGGCGATTACATCAAGCGATCGTTTCCACTCCGCCTCGCCGCTTCCCTCGAGTGCGGTTTTTCCCTTCAGGGATGAGAGTGATCCTTCAATGCGATGGCGGCCATTGCGTGTCACCACACCCTCAAGCCTGCATTTCACGCTGGCACACATCCGTACCAAAAACACCCGCTCGCGGACCAGGGCACGGAGTTTTTGCATCTCGGGAGACACCTCGCTACTTTCATGCATGATGCCTGTTCGCACAAGCTGTGCCAGAATGGTGGCATCGTTTTCATCGGTCTTCTGAAACGAATCGGCGATCGCTTTTACCTTGCGCGGATTGCTGATGTGTACTTCGATATCGCACGCGCGCAAGAGCGGAACCACCCACAGACATCCGCAGGTCGGCTCGATCGCGACAATCTTTTCCCCGCAACTTTTTGAGAGTTTGATTCCTGCTTCGACTCCGGCCAGTGTCACCGGAAACTCTCTTGTGAATAATGTGTCCTTCCCATTCTCCGCGAGCGCTACCCATGTTTGGGTGCGTTTGTGGAGATCAATACCGATGTATGTTGTCATACAAAATATCGCTATCTATTAATGTCACTGACGTGACATTCGTAACGATACGCCAAGGGTTCTAGGAAGTCAGGATTGCTTCGGCCAAAAGCCTCGCAAAGACGGATACTGGGAATCGCTGAATCCTTATCGTGCGTAGACTTGACAAGATTAAAATATATAGTAACATAACGCTTCTTTTATGGTAGATTTACCTCCAAATGTGCCACGCGCGCCACAGCCGGTCTATGAAGAACCGCAAGCGAGTTTGCTGTCCAATATTCTAGCAATAGTCGGCTTTATCATTCTGATCGTTGTAGTGATTTGGGGGTTAATCCACGTAGCCGGAATATCCAGCACATGGTTCACATCCCTATTCGGAAAAGGTGAAAATGTAATCAAAATCATGGCGCCGGAAAATGTAAATTCCGGAATTCCTTTCACGCTTTCGTGGAATTACAACGCACCCACCGCCGGCACCTATGCACTTCTCTATAAATGCCAAGGAGGCATACAATTACAAATCCCCGGCCGCACCAACAGCAGAAACAGGATTCCATGTGGCGCGGCATTCACGCTCGCAAACCTAGATAATAAAAATACAATTTCTCTCATCCCTCTTCTGCAAGGCAACTCTGCTATAGAAATGCCTCTTTCAATAATTTTTACTCCGAGCCTGCCTGCGCAGGCAGGTCCATCCGTCACCGAAACATCAGCATCCACACAAAACTCCGAGATACAACAAGCACAGGGAAGCTTCATGATCAAAATATCGCCCGCCGAAGCGCCCACGCCTGCTTCTGCCCCTACTTCATCTCCCACTCCGACACCACGGAGACGAGAGCTTGACGCCACCCGCAAACCCGATTACTCGCCAAATCATTCACAGTCGCCCAAAACACCCGCAGATCTATCAGTACGAATCACTTCGGTAACTACAGACGAATACGGCAATGGGATCGCCACTTTCGACATCGCAAATGTCGGCGGTAAATCGAGCGGCACGTATTACTTCACGGCAAATCTTCCAACGGCATCCGGCTACACTTATTCTTCGCCTGCACAAATCTCTCTCTCACCCGGCTCGCACATTGTCTCGACTCTCCGTTTTTCTAATACGACTTCCGGCGTATTTACCGTATCAATAACGACTCCGGACATAAACCAAAGCAACAACTACGCATCGGAGCCGCTTAACACGCCTTATTACAACTCGTACAATTACAACAATAATTATCCCTACCAATACTCCCCATACTCTCAAAACTTCGGCGGGACACAACAGGCGCAATATTCCGTCGCTTCGTACCCATACACTTACACGTCGGGTTATAACACGATGCAACCATACCAAACCTATCCTTACAATTATCAATACACGCAACAATATCCGTACGCGTACTAAATATCAATCGTTGCCTCTTTGGCATGCGACTGTATGAACGATTTGCGTGCAGGTACATCTGTCCCCATGAGCATTTCGAATATCTCATCAGCTTCTTGCGCATCATCTATTTTTACTTGCTTAAGAATGCGTCGCGCAGGATCCATGGTGGTTTCCCATAGCTCATCGGAGTTCATCTCGCCCAAACCTTTATATCGCTGAATCGACAGCTTTGGGACGCGAGCTGTGGACGGCGAGCTCTCCGTTTCTTTTTCACCGACTGTCGACTGCTCACTATCGACTTCTTCCAGCTCCACATCTTTACCCGCGATTTTTATCCGTTCTGCATCGGTATATGCATAGAATATCTCCTTTCCTTTCTTAATCTTGAAAAGTGGCGGTTGTGCTATGTAGATATATCCCCCGTCTATGACAGGACGAAAATGACGATATAGAAGCGTGAGGAGAAGAGTGCGTATATGCGCACCATCAACGTCGGCGTCCGTTGCAATAATTACTTTGTGGTAGCGAAGCTTTCCAATATCGAAAATGTCGCCGATGGCAGTTCCGAGTGCCACGACAAGATTCTTTATCTGCTCCGAGCCAAGCATTTTATCGAGGCGGGCGCGTTCTATATTTAGTATCTTACCGCGAAGCGGGAGTATCGCCTGTATACGCCTATCGCGACCCATTTTAGCGGTGCCTCCTGCGGAATCGCCCTCTACGATGAATAGCTCCGACTCCTCGGCACTCTTGCTCTGACAATCTGCAAGTTTGCCCGGAAGCTGGAGGCCGTCGAGCGAACCTTTGCGTAAAATAGAATCCTTGGCAGCTTTAGCGGCCTTGCGAGCCTTCATCGCAAGAGACACTTTGCCGATAATTGAACGTGCATCTTCTGGATTCTCTTCAAGGAATCGGCTTAGTGCCTCGCTAAAAACCGTTTCGGTTGCACCGCGAGCCTCGACGCTTCCCAATTTCGATTTTGTTTGCCCCTCAAATTGCACCTCGCGCATTTTTACGGAAATGACGGCAGTGAGACCCTCTAAAACATCCTCGCCTGTAAAAGAATCAATTTCTTTACCCGCCTTCGACGAGGTCGAAGAGCCACCGCTGTTTTTGATTTGCGCATTAAGAGTACGTGTCAGTGCTGTTTTGAAACCCGTTACATGCATGCCCCCTTCGGCATTGTAGATGTTGTTGGCAAATGCTGAAATACGAGAAGTAATGTCGTCAACATACTGCAAAGAGACTTCCACTTGCACGCCATCCTGATCTTTCTCAATATAAAAGATATTTTTGTGGATGGGTTCCTGATGGCGATTTTGAAACGCGACAAGGCTTCGCAAACCCCCTTCAAAATAAAATGTGTTTGATGGGGCGTCTAATCCCAACTCGCGCAAATAGTACGCGTCTTCATCCGCAACCTTCGCGAGGTTTCTAAAATCAAGAATCGAAATACGCAAACCGCGAACCAGATACGCCTGCTGGCGCATATGCGCGACTATTGTGTCCCAATTGAGCGTGCGATCCGGAAATATACTGGAATCAGACTCGAAGGTAATTATGGTGCCCTGAAGTTCGGAAGGAGCGATCTTTTTCGTTTTGCCGATCGGCTTGCCGCCCTCTTTATATTCCTGCATAAATTTTCCGCCGTCGCGATGAACTTCGGCGCGCACATGACTCGAAAGAGCGTTGACGACAGATACGCCGACGCCATGCAAGCCGCCCGACACTTTGTACCCTTCACCTCCGAATTTTCCGCCGGCATGCAGTTTCGTCATGACAGTTTCCAAAGTGGAGACCTTTGTCTTCGGATGTATTTCTACAGGAATACCGCGACCGTTGTCGGCAACGCGTACGCGATTGCCCGGCAAAAGCGCGACTTCTATGTCGTTTGCAAAGCCACCCATTGCTTCGTCTCGCGAATTGTCGAAAATTTCCCAGATGAGGTGGTGCAATCCCGCGCTATCGGTTGTACCGATGTACATGCCAGGGCGACGACGCACGGCCTCAAGCCCCTCGAGCACTGTTATGTCCGCCGCGCCATATTTGTGCTCCGTAGTCATAGTATTGGTCGGAGAAGAAGAACTCCCGGTTTTCTGGGCAGTTTCTTTGGTCTTTTTTGCTTTCTTTTCAGCCATGATGTTGGGAATTGTAGCAGAAAAAGAGGATTACCGCACCTACCAACCCCCCGAGTTCAAGAATTAATTGCAACACACCGGTAAGCTACAGTACCGG
>CAYHIZ010000033.1:0-8635 GCA_964356695.1 uncultured Candidatus Saccharibacteria bacterium
TATGTCAAAAATGTTATGGTATCGATTTGACTACCGGTGAACTTGTCGATTTGGGGGAGAGCGTCGGGGTCATAGCGGCGCAAGCTATCGGTGAGCCGGGAACTCAGCTGACGATGCGCACCTTCCACACAGGAGGTGTCGCAACGGCCGGTGGTGACATTACTATGGGCTTGCCACGTGTTGAGGAAGTGTTCGAGTGTCGAATGCCAAAAGCTCCTGCAACACTTGCGCGTGTATCCGGGGTTGTTTCGGACATTATTAAAGATGGACAAGACACAATGATTAAGATTCTTCCGGAGGCCGCAAGCGTAAAGACTGGGAAATCTGCTAAAAAAGAGACTGAATATAGCGTACATCCGCTTCGTACTATTATCGTAAAAGAAGGTCAGGCAGTTCAAAGGGGTGAATTTCTTACCGATGGTTCCGCAGATCTGGAGGAGCTTTTCACACTCGCGGGTAAGGAGTGTGCGCAGGAATACATCATAAGTGAAATTACGCGCATCTACGAATTGCAGGGTGTCTCGACGGCCCGTAAACATCTTGAAATAATAGTGAAGCAAATGTTTAGTCGTGTTTCCATAGTGGGCGTGGGCGATACGGGGTTCTCTCTCGGTGATATTGTTGCTGATTTTGAATTTGAACGGATAAGCAAAGAATCTAAGGAAAAGGAAACGGAGCTTGCGCGAAGTAAGCAACTTCTATTGGGTATCACCGAGGTCTCTCTTACGCGTGCATCGTTCCTCTCTGCCATTTCTTTCCAAAATACACCTCGCAAACTCGCCGAGGCGGCTGTCGGCGGTGCCGTTGATCGTCTTATAGGTCTTAAAGAAAACGTCATCATAGGTCGTCTAATACCTGCCGGTACAGGATTCAAGGGGAGTAAAAAATACAAGATGATAGAACAAATGGAGGCTGGATTTGCCGCAGAGATGAGAGAGGTACCGGAAAACCAAAGTCGCAAGGAGTCCTTGGAGAGATAGGATTACAGCGGTCGTCGCCGTTGACACCCCCGTATATGTAGGTGTATACATGTACATGGAGCGGTGGCCATCCCGGTTGTCGCGCGCTTGAAAACTGAAAAGGGAAACCAATGTCTTCGTTCGACGAAAACCTAGACAGATACGCTCGGCTTCTGGTCGAGCAGGGCATGAACGTCCAGCCCGGGCAAGAGGTGCTCATAAAATTCGATGGGGCCACTTCCGGTGAGGAGGTGGCGCTTTGCGCCATGGAAGCATCATATCGCCGCGGTGCCGCGTTCGTGGATATACTCTACGAGCATCCGCGGCAAGCGTATGCGCAATTGGCACTTGGACCGGAAGCCGAACGCTTCCGTTTCTTGCAAGAGGATGAATCACGTATAAATCGCGTTGTCGATGCACGCGGCTGTTTCCTGTCCGTGAGGAGCGACCCGGAGCCCGATATCTTCAATACTATCGGCCCACTCGCCGGGGAACACGCTTCCAAGCGTCGCAAGGCGCTGATGGGCAGGTTCGCCGACGAGGGAGTGAACCAGGGAAAGGTCTCGTGGTGCGTGGCGTGCCCGCCGAGTCTGAAGGCTGCGCAGAAAGTGTATCCCGATCTGTCGGCCGGTGAGGCGTATGATCTGTACTGGGAAGCCATCTTCCGAATGACGATGGCCGATCAGTCGGATTGTTTGGAGCGGTGGGCCACGCTCGACGCGAAGCTACATGGGCGTCGTGATAAGCTGAACGCGCTGAAAATCGCGCATCTGCATTTTCGCGGGCCGGCTACGGATTTGCGCGTCTATTTATCTCGTCGCGCGAATTGGATCGGCAGCAGCAGCAAAACTGTCGACGGGAAAACCTTCAATCCGAACGTGCCGAGCTTTGAGGTGTTCACGACTCCCGATTATCGGATGACCGAAGGATGCGTGAGCGTCACGCGGCCGGTGAAAGTCGGCGGCGTGCTCGTGGAAGGACTGCATCTTATCTTCCGCGAGGGAAAGCTCGTATCGTTCGATGCGGCGACGCACCGCGACGCATATGCATCGCTCATCGCAACGGACGAAGGAGCGTGCCAGCTCGGAGAGATCGCTCTTGTCGGAGTGGATTCACCGGTCTGGCAGGAGCAGAGGGTCTTTAAGAACGTTCTCTATGACGAGAATGCGGCATCTCATCTTGCTACCGGCATGGGATATGCGGAGGGAATCAGCGGTGGCTGGGGCTTGTCGCAAGACGAGCTTCGTGAAGCCGGGTGCAACCAGTCGGTCACTCATACCGATGCGATGATTTCCGGCGAGGATGTCGATGTGGACGCCGTGACGTACGATGATCGGTCCGTCGCGCTCCTGCGGGACGGCCGTTGGGTCGAGGCGTTCGCTTGAGATCGAACTTATGGCGCACATGCGCCGACGGCCTGTGATAACTCATGGGCCGTTTTCATACACATCTGTCATACTTGGGGGACATACTGGGGACAATAGCAGGATCCTTCGCAGTGATGTACCATGTTTGAATGCACGGCACGCACGCCAAGCGGGAAAGGCCTTACAACATCGCTTTCATAGACGGCCAAAATCTCCATCTCGGTACGCGGGAATCCGGCTGGGCGGTAGACCATAAGAAATTGAGGATCTATCTAGCAGATAAATATCACATCAGAGAGGCGTATTATTTTCTCGGTTTCGTATCGGACACCGAACAAGATCTGTATGCTAATTTGCAAAAATCCGGTTTCATTCTCTCTTTCCGCGAGCACTCGGCTGCGTTGAAGGGCAACAAGAAGGGCAATGTCGACTCCGACATCATATTCGAGATCATGAAGAGGATCGCTGAGAATGAGTCTTTCGACAAGGTATTTATCATCTCGGGAGACGGAGATTACAAAAGAATGGTCGACTACCTGGTGAAAAAGGTGAAATTCGGCAAGATGCTGTTTCCTAACAAAAGATTTGCATCATCACTATATAAACGTCTCGGCGCGGAACATTTTGACTCTCTTGAGAGCATCAAAACCAATATACAATACCTTAAAAATGAAAAAGGCTCCTAAGGCACCAACACCTTTCGGATCCTTTTTCGTATTGAAACAGTCAAATTATACACAGCCTATCGCAGACCGCAAGCTACCGCCAAAACATTATGTCCTCCAATACCGTTCAACAAATAAAAGATCGCCTTTCGATAGTTGATGTGGTTTCGCAGTATGTGAAGCTTGAGAGAAACGGTGCAAATCTGCGGGCAAGGTGTCCGTTACATTCGGAACGGACACCCTCTTTTTTTGTTTCGCCCGAACGCGGTACGTACCATTGTTTTGGGTGCAATATTGGTGGCGATATTTTTTCGTTCGTGGAGGCAATAGAGGGTTTGGATTTCAAAGGCGCACTAAAAGTGCTTGCGGAAAAGGCAGGAGTTGAGATTATCTACGAACACGGCGAAAAAGAAAAAAAGAGCGAACGCGATCGACTTTTCGAGCTTTTGGAAACAGCTACGATTTTCTTTTCATCTCGTTTGAATGATGTAGAGAAGCAATATCTAAAAGAACGCGGGATTACTGGAATGACAGCGAAAGAGTTTCGTCTTGGATTTGCGGGTAATGGGTGGAGTGATCTTGTCGACTATTTAAAGAAAAAGAAATTTTCCGAACATGAAATGATAGATGCGGGAGTCGCGAGACCCAATGATCGTGGTGGAATAAGCGACAAATTCCGAAATCGCATCATTTTCCCGATAGCCGATAGTGCAGGGCGCATAGTCGGGTTTTCGGGCAGAATTTTCCCTTCGGCGGACTCAGGGCAGGCCCCTCGATCAAACTCGGGGCAAGTGGCGAAAACGAAAAGTGACTTTGAGCCTCCTAAGTATTTAAACTCTCCAGAAACACCTCTCTTTCACAAATCTAAGATTTTGTATGGTTTCGACAGGGCAAAACTTGCAATTCGGAAGCACAACTGCGCCGTACTGGTTGAGGGGCAGTTCGATCTTTTGGCGAGTCACCAGACGGGATGGGGAAATACTATTGCTGTTTCCGGCACCGCTTTTACGTCGGATCACGCGACACTTATTCGACGTATCACAGATAACTTGGTTATAGCCCTTGATGCAGACGAGGCTGGTATTAAAGCTGCCGGACGCGCCGCACGTGTTGCGCTTCAAATAGGACTCAACGTGAAAGTCGCTCGGCTCCCCCACGGTTTCGATCCCGCTGATTTTATTCTGAAAAACGGCAAAGATGCATGGGGTAAAGAGATGCGGGAAGCTAAAGACATAATCACATTTCTTCTCGATGTGCTACAGGCACACGCCAAGAGTTCCGACAATTTTCGTCGCAGTGTTGAGGGGATAGTTTTGCCGTATCTCGCCGATGTTTCTTCGCCCATAGCACGCGAACAATATGTGCGCGAAGTTGCGAAGCGTCTTGACGTATCCGAACATTCTGTTTCTGAAACGCTAGGGAAACTTCCAAAAATTTCGCTCGCGAGCGATTCTCTGAAAACAAATTCTCATACTTTCGTCGAAGATGATGGAAGGATACGGCATGCGTACTCCATACTTATTTGGCAAAAGAACCTCCCAAATCCGCAACTCGATATTGAAGCGTATGAAAGAGAGCTGGGGGAGTCCATTGGCGTCAACGTTCTCAATCAGTTAAAATCTTTGGGAGAAAACGCGCAGGAGAAGCTAAAATTTATTGCTGAGCGGTTGTATGGCAAGAGCGTGTCGCTGAAATCCGAAGCGGATTCGCTCATAAAGGTACTTCAAAAGGACAGGCTTTCGCTCGAGCTTTCTGAAGCCTCTCTTGCCCTAAAAAAGGCTGAAGAGAAAGGTGATGAGAAAGAAATAGGTGTGTATATGTCTGTGTGTAATGTGTTGACAACTAAGATTGCGAAATTAGCGCAAAAAGTGTAGACTTCTTGGTTCTCGTGTCCCAAGTGATCCCCTGAAGCAGGGAGACTTGTTTTACACGGTAAAAATCGTCATGGCAAAGAAAACACAGAACAAAAAGAAGAATAATGCACGAAAGAGTGCTCGGAGGGTAAGTGCGGGGAGTATGAAGCGAGATTCTCGCCCACAATCTAAAAAGAGGCATGTTAAGCGTGTTTCTTTGCATAAGAAAGCAGGCCATTCGACTGGTTCGACCTCGCTCACCACAGGCAAACTCAGGGCAGGCCCATTCGACAAACTCAGGGCAAGCAAAAAGCCTGAACCAAAGTCATCCCGTCCTATCGGCAGGGAGAGGAATTCTCGTACTGTCGCATCGTCTCGCCACAATCAGAAAGAGAATACAAAAATCGATGCACTGACAAAGCTCGGTAGGGAGCGCGGGTACGTGACCTACGACGAGATTTTGCGTGAATTTCCGACAATCGAAGATAACGTTGCGCTTCTTGAGGAAATGTATGAGATCTTTAGCACTGCCGGTATCGATGTTTTGGAAGGCGGCGGCATGCTTGAGGATGCTGGGGCGGCTATTGTTTTGGAACGTAAGAAGCTTCAGCATCGCCGTGCAGATTCAAATTATGACTCCGTGCAGATGTATTTGCGCGAAATCGGACAGTATTCGCTCTTGAACGGCGATCAGGAAAAAGATTTGGCAAAGCGCATTCTTGCGGGAGATGAGGAGGCGCGCTCGATTCTCGCACGCTCCAATCTTCGCTTGGTTGTTTCAATTGCGAAAAAATATGTCAATAGGTCTCCCGATCTCACGCTTCTCGATCTCATTCAAGAGGGGAATCTCGGGCTTTTTAAGGCGGTCGATAAGTTTGATCACACAAAAGGTTACAAATTTTCGACATACGCGACGTGGTGGATACGCCAGGCGATAACGCGCGCCCTAGCCGATCAGTCGCGCACTATTCGTATCCCGGTGCATATGGTCGAAACTATCGCAAAATACAAGCAGAAAGTGCGCGAGCTCTCCCAACATATTGGTCGTGATCCGCTTCCGGAGGAGATCGCCGCAGAGATGGGCATCGAGGTGGATAAGGTCTATACCATTCAAAAGATAAGTCAGGACACCGTTTCGCTTGAGTCGCCTGTTGGCGAAGATGATGACGAACGCTCGACGCTAGGCAGTTTCATAGCCGACGACACCATTGCAAGCCCCGATCAGGACGCGTCTCGGCGCATTCTCTCCGAGCAGATGATAAAAATATTGGAAGAGCTTTCGCCTAAAGAAAGGAAAATTTTGGAAATGCGCAACGGTCTTACCGATGCCGGCATTTGCTACACACTCGAAGAAGTGGGTAGCGAGTTCGGCGTTACCCGCGAGCGCATCCGTCAAATTGAAGCCAAGGCGCTCGAGCATATTCGTTTCCACGAACGCGCCAAGCAATTGAGGAGTTATTAGACTCTACTTTCGCTACAATTACGATTATTGGGGACTCAACGATGAATGATGATTGACTATCTCCCATCTTCCTTCGCCATCTTGCTTCCAAATAAATGTAAATCTTGCCTCGACTATTTGTTTAGTGTCATCTTGGCCAATGGTAAAATTGTATTTTCCGGAGTGTGCGTAACCTTCATGTCCAAAAAGCTGGACTGCCTCATCGATAATTTCTGCAACAGGATTTTTCTTAAGGAAATGTTCGAAATACTCAATTGCCTCGTCCTTAGACTTAATAAACTTGGACGAAAGCGTAGGAAGAAAAATGAGATTTTCGGAATAAAGTGCCACGACCGCCTCAGGGTCTTTGGTTTGTAAGGCGGAATTCCATGCCTCGAAATTAGATTTAGCGATACGTTCAATATTTTCTTGTTGCGACATATTTTCAGTGATCCTCGGTGCTTCGATAGATTTATCTTTAATTTATACTATCCTAACATGGATAAGATAAAATGCCCCATCAAATATTGGAGTCACTCGTCTCTGATGGCGTTTTTGAGAAATCCTTTGGCTTGGTATAAGCGCTATGTAGAGAAAATATATGATACGCCTGCGAATCCTTCGTCTATCGTCGGAAGGGCAGGCCACGTGGCTCTTCAGCATTTCTACGGTGGAATAGCAAAGCAGGGCGCCGTTGAGCTCGGATTAGAGTACCTGCGTAGTGTCGGAGATTTTGAGATCAATTTCGGCAAAGCAAAATCGCGTCTTGCAAAAAAGAAAAAACGCGCAGGAATGGAAGGCGAGTACTTGCAGGCAATCGGTTTTTATCTTGCGCGTCCTCCGAAACACAAGGTGATTGGCGTGGAGGTGGCCGCGCTTGCAACCGTGAAAGGATTGGAACTTCCCATAAAAGCTATTTCTGATCTGGTGGTCGAGTCTTCTGTCGCACGCGGTGCTTTGGACATCGTCGATCATAAGTTTGTAGATTCTTTTAGCAAAGACCGCGGAAAAAAGACACTTTTTATAATGCAGGCGATGTTTAATTATTACACAATCACGCAGAAGTATGGAAAGCCCGTGCGACGCTTTCTGGTGCAAGAATGTAAGAAAAAGAAAAATGCTGACGGCTCATCGCAAATGCGACGCTATGTGGTTGATTTTGAAAATTGCGCGGAGGATTTTGCGGTATTTCATCGGTTGATCAATGATGCGACGGCGGAAATCTCGCGCCGTCGCGTATATCTACCCAATCCCTCGGATATGTTTGAGGGTGAGAATTCTTTTGATATATATCGTCTCGGGCTTGTTGGAGATTAAATGCCCCTCATCTTTGCGAGGCCTTTGACCGAAGCAATCCAGAGTTGGTGCACATATTCTAGATTGCTTCGCTTCGAACGTGACCAATTTTTCAACATGGTAATCCATGTTGAAAAATGGAAATGCCCTTGTGGTGCAAAGACAGAATAGGAATAGTGTTGTGGCGTGTAATTCTAGAGTTGCGCGTCGATGGCCGACTTGAATGTACTGAATTGTGCTGCCCCGGGGATCAGTTGTTTTCCGGTAATGAAACCGGGAGTTCCCTGTATGCCGAACGAGGTGCCTTCCTGCTGATTAGCCTTTGCGATTTCTGTGTAGGTGTTGAGCTTGCTGGCGACTTGCTGTTTAAGACGGTCTGCGTCGAGGCCGGATATTGTACGTGTGAGTTTTACGATTGACGCCTCGTCACCGAAGCCACCGTGTTCTTCATCTTGCGCCACTAACATAGCTTCGTGCCACTTATAGAATTTGTCGGGATACAGTTCCCATACTGCATGCATGTAGACGGCGGCGGTCATCGAGTCTGGCCCTAGGAATGCATAGTCTTTGAACACGACCTTTAGTTTTCCCGTCTCAACGTAATCTTTTATTAGGGCGGGCATGGCAGGCTCTATGGGGATTTGCGGGATGCCACCGACGTCAACGGCCTTGCAGTAGGGGCACTGATAATCGAACCAGTACACGAGCGTGACGGGCGCATTCTTTTTTCCTATAAAGGGATCACTTGCGCCGATCTTCACCTTTTTTACATCTACATTTGCAGATGGCACGCTTGGTTGACCTGCAGATGGTTGACCTGCAGAATTATTGCCGTTTCCGCCAAAATAAAGAGCGCCGGCAATAAAGACTCCTGCAATTATTATCGCAAGCGGAATAGAAAACTTTTGAAGTACATCCATATTAGTAGTGATTATAAATAATATACGAAACAGTATACCACGGCTGAAATTTCCACAACGTTCTGGTGGGTAGTCGGAGTCCTGACTTCGGAAATGCAACACCCTCACTTCTTGTGGATAACATCAAAAAGCAA
>CAYHIZ010000034.1:0-8331 GCA_964356695.1 uncultured Candidatus Saccharibacteria bacterium
ACCAATTTTTCTTAGCGTTCGCGCTTAGAAAAATGGAAGTGCCCGTGTGGTACGAAAAGCTCTTTGAATATTCCGTATCGAATATATTGGTTTGTTCTTTTTGTCCTGGTGATTCGTCGGAGGGGTCACACCCGTTCTCATTCCGAACACGGCAGTTAAGCCCTCTTGAGGCGATGGTAGTCGAAAGGCGAGAGTAGCTAGTCGCCAGGACAGAAAGAATAAATGGCTGGTTGATTCATATCTAAAAAGAAAGTATAGTCTAAATTGGATGCACATAAAAGAAGGCGCAAACTAATGAAAACAGAGCGGGAAGGAAAGGCTTGGATCAAATCCAGGAGGCACAAGCTATTGGTTGTGATGGAGCATGGCCACAATACCCCTGCCTCTAGAGCGATTCACGAAGCGGTTGTTACGTACATGCAGAGGTACACGCAGAAGGGGGTGGAGCACGCGGGCAATTGCATATTGGCGTTTTGCGACCCGGAAATACCCGATTTTGGACTTAAGGCGCAAGAATGCGCTAATTGGAGGGCGGAGTTTCTTCGAGAACTTGGCCTTAGGGATTCGATCCCAAGGTTTAGTATATCAGCCAGTTGTATGGTGACTGAAGCTTTCGCAGTAAGTCGAGAAGCTTCAAAGCGCGGTATTGAACCACATGAGATCATAGTATTTTGTGATCCCAGGCAAGTTCGGTCTCTAAAAATTGTATTGCAAGTAGCCTATCCGAGCGTTCCGGTAGGTAATATTTTGTTCTACAAGGTTAAATGTAAGTTTGGAGGACCTGATTACAAACTGCCGTATATGAGATCAGACTTGATGTGGAGGTGGCATAACTTTTCTACTCTTATCAATTTGAAACGTCACGGTGTCAAATCACCATGAATTCATAAGCGACTTCGGACGGACCAAAGACCTTGGAGTCGGCAACATTATTGCCGGCTCTTTTTTATACAGTACACTGTAGACTATGATCATCGACGGCAAGAAAATAGCGGAAGATATTTATTCCGATCTCGCGCCAAAGTTCGCGTCGCTCGCGCGCAAAGCAAAACTTGGAATAGTTGTGGTAGGGGCAAACCCCGTTATTGAATCTTTTGTCCGCATAAAAACTCGTTCTGCGGAGAGGCTCGGCGTGGAGATGGTACGGATAAATGTATCTGATAAAAGTGATGCGGGAAGAATACTGCAGGCGGTGGATCGGCTTCTTGCGAATTCTGATGCTGTGATTGTGCAATTGCCGCTACCGGGAGGTATCGATATAAACGAGATTCTCTCTGCAGTTCCCAATGACAAGGATGTGGACGCGCTCAATCCGAAAATTTCGGAAGAGGATAGAATCGTTCACGCGCCGGTTGCTCTCGCAGTTGTGGAGATACTGGAGAAGAACAACGTGCAGATACGGGGCGCGCGCACGGTAGTCGTAGGTGCGGGACGTCTCGTCGGCGCGCCCTCTGCGTGGCTTCTTCGAAGTCTCGGCGCAGATGTTTCGATGTTCACGCTGGAAGAAGGCTCGATCGAAGATTTAAAAGATGCCGACGTGGTGGTTCTTGGAGCGGGGAATCCCGGTTTCGTAAAACCGGAACATCTGAAAAAGGGCGTAGCGCTTATTGATGCCGGCACCAGCGAGCTCAACAAGAAACTTACCGGAGATGCCGATCCCTTGTGCGCCGATGTGGCTTCGGTATTCACACCAGTTCCGGGCGGGGTTGGGCCGGTCGCCGTAGCTATGATATTCCGCAATCTTCTTACGCTCATCCGCGGTCCACAGGCAGATATATATACGATGTAACAATAAATCTTTTCTCTTTCTCGTTAGGGGAAGGGTCGACTTTGTAAAGGGTCTTGTAGTCCTGATTGCGCATCAACTCGGCAAGCTCTATACCGCCGAATACGAGCGCAGTTCCCATGTCATTGCGTGCCTCGCTCATTCTGGCGTTATCCGCTGTTTCGGCAACGGTTTTAATATCGCCGGAGGATACAAACCATTGGATCGTGAAAGCGCACACATTGTGTTGCGCCACATCTTGACCACTGGAACCGACATCGTATTCCCCGAAACGAGTTGCAATAGAGGCCTTCTCCATCATTTCCACCATTTTACCGTTGTAGAGTCGATCTCCTTCATTACTGGCAGCATGATATGCATTACGCTCATCAAATTGTTTTGCAAACTCAATGCTGATGTTCCGCGCTTCTTTTTCGAAGGCATTTAGGATTCCTGAGAATGATTCAGACGATGTGTCAGATGCTGGCAATCCGAAGCGGATCGCCTCAGTAGCTCCCGTCCATGTGAAATGCGGATAATGCGGTTCATTGAAGAATCCTGGGTTGATGACTCTACCGTTTTTATCTGTTTCTGAATATGATGCGATAAATGCATCCCTCTCCTCATCTTTACCCTCGCGATTATGCATGGATGTGAATGCTCTTTCCAATACCGGTATATTTTTTTTCAAAAACTCCGAATCCACTGCAATCTGCGCCGGCACCATCTGGGCAAGCGTGTTTGATGCATCATCTGGAATTGCAAGAGAAGCGAGCGACGGCTCTCTTGCAAAGCGATCCATACTAGAATGATCCAGAGATTCTTGTTTCATCATCACAACATACCAAACCCATTGCGCTGTTGCAATGACGATTGATATACTGCTCGTCGTAAATAAAAAAGGCACGCGGAAGTCGTCTTGACGACTTCCGCGTTCTGCCTATTGCGAGAAAGCTCCGGACAATGCTCTGTATGTCCATGTCCGCAACAGTTGTTCAATCTCCGGCATGAATGAAACTGTGTGATCGTCCATTTTTTCCCATGGGATGATGATTTTTACGAAACTAGGGTATACCCGAACGTCCCATTTAAGATTTAGGGACCCGAATGTCCCATACCTAGAGAAAGATATTTGGTTTTCTTCGCCTTTTCCGATGTTCCTCCTCTCCGTCCTTTCGATTCCAAGGAACCCAGCCTGGATTTGATCCCGGATATAGTTGAGACGGAAAGACGTTTTCTGTGGTAGCTCTATCACAAACGAGGTCGCTCGCATGTGTTTTCCTCCAGTAGGATCAGTTGCCAGTCCGCACCATATCAGACACGTTGCGACACTGCAATCCTTGCGTATACTGCTGTCTATGTTGCAAAGACGACTGATTGCATTTCTCATATTGTTGGTCGGGACCGGCGTTGGTTGGTATGTATATAGTTCCGAGTATTCAGGCTCTCGGCCATTCAAGCTTGGTCTCGATTTATCGGGCGGTACACAGCTTGTGTATCGAGCGAATCTGAGCGCCATAGGAAAAGCTGATGTCGGTGATTCGATGGCATCTTTGCGAGATACGATCGAGAGGCGGGTCAATCTCTTCGGCGTTTCCGAACCAATCGTACAAACACAGCATGCCGGCACTCTGGCTGGGCAGCCGGAAGAGCGTCTAATCGTAGAGCTTCCCGGTGTTACTGATACCCAAAAGGCGATAGATTTGATAGGACAGACGCCCGTTTTGGAATTTCGTCTGCTCAAGGGGGATTCGCCACCGTCCGATATTTCCACATCTACTGTTAATCAGTATTTTGAATCAGCGTCTATCACCGGGAAGGATTTAAAAAGCGCGCAAATCCAGTTTAATCAGTCCGTTGGCGGTCTCGCTAATGAACCCGTAGTATTGCTCACATTCAACGCGAATGGGACGCGCATCTTCGCCAATCTAACTAAAGAGAACGTGGGTCGCCACTTCGGTATGTTTCTCGATGGGGTGCCAATATCCGTTCCTGTCATAAATGAACCTATACCGGACGGTCAAGCGGTTATCTCCGGCAACTTTACTCCCGAGGGGGCGAAAGAACTCGCACGCAATCTCAATTATGGCGCACTTCCGGTTCCTATAGAGCTCATATCGACACAGACGGTCGCCGGCACCTTGGGTGAGGAGGCGGTGCTAGATGGGGTCATGGCCGGAGTATGGGGCGTTATCGCCGTGATTCTTTTCATGATGTTTTGGTATCGCTTGCCTGGATTTCTGGCGGCCATTGCGCTTCTCGTCTACATTGTCGCAGTGCTTTTGCTATTCAAGCTGATTCCGGTAACTTTGACGGCCACAGGGATCGCCGCTTTCATTCTTTCAATAGGAATGGCGGTGGACGCGAACATTCTTATTTTTGAGCGCACGAGGGAAGAGTTGCAGGAAGGCAATAAGAACATGCGCGATGCGATACACGATGGTTTTGCTCGCGCGTGGCCCTCAATCCGCGACTCAAACATTTCGTCTATGATAACCGCTGTCATTCTCTTTTGGTTCGGCACTTCACTAATCAAGGGATTCGCGCTCGTCTTCGGAATCGGCGTTTTGGTATCTATGCTGACAGCGATAAGCGTGTCGCGCACATTCCTAATGGCTTTAGGGATTGAAGCGAAAACAGGATTGGTCCGTTTTCTTTTCGGATCCGGTACTCACATATAATTTATGTTCATCATTAAACACAAGAACATTTTCTTCTTAATAACGGGAGCCCTTGTGCTCGATTGTTGCGAGTGAGGCAGGAAAATCATATATATATTAGTTTATCAAGTGTTTGCATTCCGTCTCCTACGGCATTAGTATGCAGGGGATCATATGATTACAATCACCATCAAGAGCGATGCACCGCTGTCCCGGACGACCTTCCGGGATTTGGCGGATTTGCGCGCCGGTTTGCTTACGGAAGAAGTGCGGGAAGTCGTGGTGCTTGAAGAGATCGCGGAGAGCACTCTATCTTCCGCCATGCGCAAGAAGATTGCTATGGTGCGCACAATGCGCGAAGACGAATTCCTCAACATGTGATTATATGTTGCGGATAACGTCTGTCATTGAATATAAGCCGACAGTGCCCTATTTAGAAAAACGAAATCTTATGCCGATATATTACAAAGCAAAAGAAAATATATTGGCAGGAAATTATGCAAGCGTGCATCTCAAAAAACGAAAGCCGACCCGCGATGGTGTGTTCCAATTCAGGATCACGCAAAAGTATCGTGCCTTCGGAATGCTCGTTGGCGGGCAGTTGCGCATATTCGAGATAAACGATCATCAATAGTATATGTTCATCATTAAACACAAGAACATTTTCTTCTTAATAACGGGAGCCCTTGTGCTCGCGTCGCTTGTTTCAATATTAGTATTTGGA
Organism: uncultured Candidatus Saccharibacteria bacterium; assembly: GCA_964356695.1. Lineage (GTDB taxonomy): Bacteria > Patescibacteriota > Minisyncoccia > Phycocordibacterales > UBA2100 > UBA10103. Next base: position 5,150 of record CAYHIZ010000034.1, read on the forward strand.
CTCAGGCTCGGTCTCGATTTCACTGGTGGAACCTTGATAGAGGTCGGATACGATGGAGCTCGGCCCGCCTCGAATGTTATCGTTAAATCTTTAGAAGATTCTGGATTTACCGGCTTTTCCTTGCGAGAATCGGGTACCAATGGATATACACTGCGAATGCACGCTCTAACCGATCTACAACGTGGAAAGCTTTCGGAGGTAATGTCTCATGATACGGCAGTGGCGCACATAGATCAGCTTACCGAAGTCGGTCCGACAATCGGCAAGGAACTTCGCAACAAGTCATTCATCGCTCTCGCACTCGTTTTACTCTGTATTCTTCTTTTTATAGCCTTCGCATTTCGCAAAGTCTCTAAACCGGTTTCATCGTGGACGTACGGCTTGATTGCGCTCATCACTCTTATCCACGATGTGATAGTGCCGGTTGGATTCTTTGCGTTGCTCGGATATTTCACCGGCGCGCAAGTAGACACGCTTTTTGTTACTGCCATACTCACTATTCTTGGTTTTTCGATCCACGATACGATTGTCGTCTTCGACCGTGTCCGTGAGAATTTACGCGTCAATCAAGAGCGCAACCGTCGCGAAGATTTTGCCGATACTGCCGGAAGGAGCCTCGGCCAAACTTTCGTGCGCTCGGTCAATACTTCGCTCACTGTGTTGCTTACTCTCGCGATTCTATATTTTGTCGGGCCTGAATCGACTCGCGATTTTGCTCTTACGCTCTTGGTCGGGATTACTGCAGGAACATATTCGTCGATTTTTCTCGCGACTCCTCTTTTGGTTGTCGTCGATACAAAGCGAACGAAATAGCGTTTCGCTTGGTGTAGAATAGCTGAGTGATAACAGAAGAACTCAGAAAATATGTTCGGAACTCTCTTTCTGAGGGAATACATCCGGGAGAGATTGAGAGAACCTTGCGTACTACAGGGTGGGCCAAAGAAGACGTTTGCTCGGTACTCGAGAACTGTGTGGTGAAAAAAAAGTCCGCCATACTCGATCGGGGGTACTACAAGAGTCGCATTGGCATTTTTACACTCGTTGCGCTCGTACTGGTTTTGGCGGGCGTAACACTGTATTTGTGGACAGACCGTCTTGATCTTGCGAATAAAAATGACCAGAGAGTCAGGGAATTTTATACAAAACTTTCAGGATCACAGGTGGCATTCACCGATGCGGGCGAGCTTGTATTTCCTGACGAACGCAAGTTTCGGGATCAAAAGAATGCCTACATCGAAAATCGGGCCAGTTTTCTTGAGGCGGATTTGCGCACGATGCGTCTCACGTTGTACGAAAAAGGTATTGCCAGTACATCAGTTGCAATTTTGACGAAAGGGAAGGGGAGAAGTTGGTGGGAAACTCCGACCGGTGACTATAGAGTGCTGGGGAAATCCGTGAACGCATATTCCTCGATCGGCAACGTATGGATGCCTTACAGTATTCAATTTTATGGCAACTATTTGATTCATGGGTGGCCGCACTCCGATGACGGTACACCCGTTCCGCAAGGATATTCCGGCGGGTGTATTCGCCTCTCGACAGAGGACGCTCAAGGTGTTTATAATTTTGCAAAGGTTGGAATGCCGGTATTGGTGCTTGAGGATCTGGAAAAGCTCGATTTCGGCATGCTCGAACCAAAATCGACTCACTCGGATCTTCCGCTCGTAAGCGCCGCATCTTTTCTCTTGACGGATCTTTCTTCCGGAGAAACGATTGTGGAAAAGATGAACGATAAAAAGTTGCCTATCGCCTCGCTCACAAAACTGATGACCGCAGTTGTGGCGCATGAGGTGATTTACCTAGGCAAAACAATAAAGGTTACGAAAGGCATGCTTGCGAGTGTCGCCCAAGTTTTTCGTCCCGTGGCGGGAGATGGATACATAGGGCTCGATCTGCTTTACCCGCTTCTCATGCAATCATCAAATGATGTTGCCAATGTTCTATCGGGCTTTGTGGGAGACGAAACGTTTGTTCGGAACATGAACGCCAAGGCGTTCTCGCTTCAGATGAACGACACGCAGTTTGCAGATCCTTCAGGTATCAGCCCGCAAAATATCTCTACAGCGAAGGATCTTGGCAAGCTCTTGCAGTACATATATTACAAACGCCCGTTTCTTTTTGACATTAGCAGAGGAGTGGCGTTCGAAAACGTAGGACTCATTAAAATTGGCGAAACCGTTCCGATCGCCGACCTCAAAAATTTCAATGAATTTGTCGGACAACCTGATCTTATCGGTATCAAAAATGGTTCGACAATCGCGGCTAAACAGACAATGGCGAGTGTTTGGAATATTCATACGGAGAAGGGGGATGTTCCGGTTGCGATTATAGTCTTAGGTTCTAACGATAGGAAGAAAGATACGGAGGCTCTGTTGCAGTGGGTTAAGAAGAATTTTGCCGTCTTGTAACCGCATCGTAAGGTTGTGCAATACTTTTCAACTCTCCAGAGGTTATACTCAGTCTCATAATCTTTATCAATTTTATTACATAGTTATGAAAAAGAATATCGCCCTATCATTACTCAGTATTGTCGTATTCGCATCTCCTTTCATCGCCTCCGCCGATCAGTTGAGTGATCTGCAGGCACAGGTGCAAGCGCTTTTGGCGCAGATAAAATCTTTGCAATCCGTCCCAACGAATAACGACGATGAACAGAGCGACACTCGTGGAAATAAGTGTCCGACGCTGTCTTCAACACTCACCGTTGGTTCCACAGATGCATTGACAGGCGGACAGGTTTCGCAATTGCAAGCGTTTCTTACGGAGCATTTTTCGGTAGAAGACGACATCATAACCGGCTATTTCGGCATGAAGACCGCGCGTTATGTGAAGCAATTTCAAGCGCAACAAGGAATCGACCAAGTCGGGTGGGTGGGCAAACGCACACGCACGGCGATAGCGAGGGTATGTGGGCAGAGTGTACCGACACAAACCGTTACCCCAACTATCATACCAACGGCAACGCCGATCAATACGCCCGGCATCACATTTTTCACCGCTACACCCAACCACGGCGGGGCACCGCTCACGGTAGCATTCTCGATCAATCTTGCCGAGGTTGCGCGGATGAATCGGCACGGAGGCGATATTTACATAGACTATGGCGATAACCAGCCCTATGGAAATCTTGGGATCATACGCAATATCGGTGGTAACCAGCGAATAGCGGCGGGCGCGCTTTT
>CAYHIZ010000035.1:0-8073 GCA_964356695.1 uncultured Candidatus Saccharibacteria bacterium
AGCGCGCCCGCCGCTATTCGCTGGTTACCACCGATATTGCGTATGATCCGTTTTTTCTCTTTAATAATACGCTCAATATCAAAGAAAAGTGTTCCTCTGGTATCAAGAAACCCTCTTCGTGATCCGGCGGAACTAAAAGGTTGGCAAGGAAATCCAGCGACAAGTATATCAAAATCAGGAATATCAGTTTCCTTAACAAGTCTTATGTCTCCATGTATTTCTTCATTATTAAAGTTTTTCTTATATACAGAAATAGCATGAGGTTTTATCTCCGAGGTGAATACACACTCGCTTTTAAGACCAGCTCTTTGAATGGCTTGTTCTAAACCAAGTCTTGTACCACCTAAGCCTGCGAACAAGTCAATAAATCTAATTTTTTTTGTCTTATTCATTAATTTTTATTATATACTATCGTCAAGATGCTCATTGACGACAATAATGATAGGATGCCTGAATGGCATTTTGGAAATCTTTCTTTCCCGATGAAAACGCGACGGCATTGAGGCGGGCGGAGCCTATCGTTGCAAAAGTCAACGCATTTGAAGATACGATAAGCAAACTATCGGACGAGGAATTGCGTTTAAAGACTTTAGAATTCAAAGGGAGGGCGGAAAAGGGCGAGGGTGTAGACGATCTCGCACCGGAGGCGTTTGCCGTTGTGCGCGAAGCGTCGCGACGCACTCTGCATCAGAGACATTTCGACGTACAGTTAATCGGAGGCATGATTCTTAATCACGGCGACATTGCCGAGATGCGCACGGGAGAAGGTAAGACCTTGGTCGCAACGCTTCCCGCGTATTTGAATGCACTCACTGGCAAGGGTGTACACGTTGTGACTGTTAACGATTACCTATCCCGCCGAGATGCCGTATGGATGGGGCAAATTTATAATAGCTTGGGACTTTCGGTCGGCGTTTTGAATCACGAGACATCTTATTTATATGATCCTTCGCACATGTCTGCCGATACAGCCGTCGCAGAAGATGCGATTCGAGACGATCTGGGAAGTTTCAAGGTTATGCACGATTTCTTGCGTCCGTGTACGCGTCGTGAAAGCTATGCGGCCGATATAACATATGGCACAAACAACGAGTTTGGTTTCGATTATCTGCGCGATAATTTGGAATACGAGCGACAAAATCTCCGCCAGCGCGGTTATCACTATGCGATCGTTGACGAGATAGATTCTATTCTTATCGACGAGGCTCGTACTCCGTTAATAATCTCGGCGCCCGTTTCTGACGCCGAATCTTTGTATACTCGTTTTTCCGAAATCGCACAGAACCTTGTTCCGGAAGAAGATTATGAAATTGACGAAAAACGCCACCAGATCGCGCTTACTGATTCTGGTATCGAGAAGGCGGAAAAAACGCTCGGCATCGAGAACATCTATACGGATGCGGGGATCAAATACGTACATCATCTTGAAACGGCGGTGCGTGCGAAGGCTCTCTACGAGAAAAATAAGGCGTATGTGGTTCGTGATGGGCAGGTAGTAATAGTTGATGAATATACCGGGCGTATGCAACCCGGTCGCAGATGGTCGGATGGTCTTCATCAAGCCATAGAGTCTAAAGAGGGTGTCGCGATACAGCAAGAATCACGTACGTTCGCATCCATTACGTTTCAAAACTACTTTCGTCTATACGAAAAACTTTCCGGCATGACGGGGACGGCGGTTACTTCTTCGGAGGAGTTCTATAAAGTCTACGGATTGAATACTGTTGCAGTTCCTACGAATCGTCTCTCTGCACGCGCCGACCATGACGATCTGATTTTTCAGACAGAAGAGGGCAAATATCGCGCCATTGCGAAACATGTGCGAGAAATGCATGAAAAGGGACAGCCTGTTTTGGTTGGCACGGCCTCGGTAGAGAAGAATGAATTGCTCTCTGTACATTTTAAGCAAGCGGGGATCCCGCACGAAATATTGAATGCCAAGAATCACGAACGCGAGGGAGAAATAATTGCGCAGGCGGGGCGGGCGGGTGCGGTTACTATCGCAACAAATATGGCGGGACGCGGTGTCGATATTAAACTCGGAGGCAATCCTGCAAGCGAAGATGAGTACAAAAAAGTTAAAGATGCGGGCGGCCTTTTCGTCCTTGGAACCGAGAGGCACGAGGCGCGACGTATCGACAACCAATTGCGCGGCCGCTCAGGTCGCCAGGGAGATTCAGGGGAAACGCAATTTTTCGTTTCGCTTGAGGATAATCTCATGCGCGTGTTTGCTTCAGACATGATAAAGCGCGTTATGGGGACTTTCAAGATTCCCGAAGATGAACCTATATACAACGGCATGATTACGCGTGCTCTGGAGACGGCGCAAACAAAGATCGAGGAATTGAATTTTGATGCACGCAAACACGTGCTCTCGTATGACGATATTCTCAATATCCAAAGAAAGAGCGTGTATGAGCGCCGTCGCGAACTCCTTGTCGGTGATGAGGGCGGAATAGACCGAGAGCTTGCGCGACTTTCCGCAGAGAATGTTGGATTGTCGGAGGTGATCGAGAAGCGCAAGGTAGAACTTGGTGAATTGTATTATCAAACCGTGAGACGATTCTTTCTCCAAACGATTGATTTTCTGTGGGTAGAGCATTTGGAAGCAATGGAGTATCTTAGATCAAGCGTCAATTTGCGCGCCTACGGACAACGGGATCCACTCGTAGAATACAAGAGAGAAGGGCTGCAACTTTTTCAGAGGATGGAATCCACCTATACCGCGCAGGTCCTACAGATGTTTCCTAATCTCGGCACGCCTGCTCCGCATACGCATGGAGATCAGGCTGGCACAGTAAATCTCGTTAGTAGGGAAGGCGGAAGTATTGAGCGTGCCGCACGTTTAATAACGGCACAGCAGGTGTCTTCCGGAAAGAAAGAGTACGGCAGGAATGATCATGTGGTGATAACAAATGGCAAAGATACGAAAGAGATGAAATATAAGAAAGCCGAGGGACTTTTGGAGACAGGAGAATGGCGAATCGCATCAAGCTAGTGCGGCCATGTCATCTCTTGCCGTAGTAGTAAGTATTCAGCGATTCCCAGTATTCGTCTTCGCGAGCCCTGCGAAGCGATCCAGAGGTATGCGGTGGGATTCTGGATTGCTTCGCTCCGCCCGCAAAGACGACGCGCTGGGAACGGGTGAATGGTTACCGGAGGGAGGGTGGAGAAGCATAGAAGTTTAAGGTACTATATGTCGCGTGACTGAATACATACCGACAATTGGTCTGGAGATTCATGCGGAGCTGAAGACGCGCACAAAAATGTTTTGCCATTCCAGAAACGATGCCGACGAGACGCGTCCTAATGTGAATATATGTCCAATATGTCTTGCGCATCCAGGGACGCTCCCCGTAATAAACAGGGAAGCTGTTCGGCAAGTGCTTCGTGTAGGAGTTGCAGTCGGCGGAAGATTGGCCGACTATACTGAATTCGACAGGAAAAACTATTTCTATCCCGACTTGCCAAAGGGATACCAGCTCAGTCAGTTTGAATACCCGCTTGTCAGTGGCGGAGAGCTTTTGGGTTTTGCCATTACGCGCATACATCTCGAAGAGGATACCGCTAGCTCAATCCATGACGAGAATACAAACGCTACGACAATCGATTTTAATCGAGCGGGCGTACCCCTGATGGAGCTGGTAACCGAACCGGTGATTCACTCTGCGCAAGAGGCGGGGAATTTTGCTCGCGAGCTCCAGCTGGTTCTTAAATATTTGGGAGTAAGCGGTGCAAATATGGAAAAAGGCGAAATGCGCGTGGAGGCGAATATTTCCGTCGGGAAAAACGGACAACTTGGCACAAAAGTGGAAATAAAAAATTTAAACTCATTTCGTGTTATGGAACGTGCTGTTGCGTACGAAATAAAACGCCAAATTAAGCTTTTGGAACGCAACGAGAAAGTAGTTCAGGAAACCCTTGGATGGGATGAATCAAAACAAGCCACTTTTCCACAACGTGTAAAGGAGGGGAGTGCCGATTATCGATACTTTCCGGATCCCGATCTTCCCAGTCTCATGCTTTCCGAGATTCCTGAATTTAATCGCGATAAACTTGTTCGCGACACGCCAGAGATGCCATCAGGGCGTCGGCTACGCTACATATCGCTTGGAATTAAGGATGAGGATGCAGAGCTTTTCGTTAGGGATCGGAAATTGGGCGATTTTTTCGATGAGGTAACGAGCCTCCTGGGCAAGGCGAATCTTCAGGCAATTAAACTTGCTTCTAATTACATTATTAACGATTTGATCAAAATAATCTCTTCCTCCGCCAAGGCTATGAAAGACAGGCGAGATATGGAGCAACGAGATACGGATTATCAAGCCGAGATTCCAATATCGGCTCATAATTTCAGGAAAATTATCGAAATGATCTCCAGTAATAGAATTTCAAGCAGAGGGGCGAAAGACCTAATTGGGTTGACGGCATCATCAGGGATTGATCCCGAGAATACAGCGACTGAGAAAAAACTATTTATCGATACGGTTTCTCCAGATCTAGGGCCGACAATCGATGATGTATTGCTTAAAAATGGCTCTGTTGTGGGAGACCTTAAAACCGGTAAAACTGTTGCGTTGGAGTATTTGGTTGGGCAGGCAATGAAGGCGACGCGGGGAGGCGCTGATCCTAACGCGATACGAAGTTTGATTCTAAATAAAGTTTCCAATCAAATCTGAATAGACTATCCACTTTTCTCCCAGCACATATTTGCACTCCGAGATATAATAGACTGCATGTCGGATGATGTAATAATCGCGGATAAGAAATATATCTCGTCGAAACGAGCAGCGGAAACAAGCGGTTATGCTCAAGATTATATAGGTCAATTGGCGCGTGGCGGTCAAATAGACGCTCAAAGAATAGGGGGTCTCTGGTTCGTGTCTATGGAGTCTCTTTTGAGTTACAAGTCAAAGGCGGGAGACTTTAAGCCCCAACCGCCGGCGTCTAATCCTCAAAATGAATTGGCGAACATAATATCGCTTGACGGAAAAAATTATATATCGGCTACATATGCCGCCGAGATAACGGGTTATCATCAAGATTACGTAGGGCAACTTGCAAGGGAAGGTAAAATTCTTTCAAGACAGGTTGGAAATCGATGGTACGTGGAACGTTCCGAGATTTTGGCGCATAAAAAAGAGAAAGACGCGCTTTTGGCCGCCGTACAAGCGGAGGCTGTGGGGATTTCTCGTAATCTTCCATTGGGCGACGAGATCTCTAGATCGCCCGCAAATCTCGCATATAATGGCGCCGGTCCATATCTTACATATACGAACGACTCGCGAGATCTTATGCCTACGGTTTCCGATAATGAAAATAACTTGAGAGATGTAAACGGTATCTCACACATTATCGAATCACGTTCGCATGCGCGTCCGGTGTATATACGCGTATTGAAAGATCGTCCGGCAGATATAGGGGGCGGTATGAGTTCGGCGGAATCGTTTAGAAATCAAAAATTATTGCAGGATAATAGGATCAGGTTGCCATTTTTACTGCCCGCGGCGGCCGTAGCGACGATCGTAATAATTCTTTCGGCTGGGTACGCATGGCTGGGAGAGGGTGCTATATATTCGCGAATCAATCCTCTCTCGAACTCCGCCACTTCTGTTGTTGCAGATCGAGCTTACGCAGTTGTTGCAAGAGTTGGCGACATTCTTGAGGAATTATTGGTATCCGAGCTTATTTTCAAAAGAATTAACAACGATTTCGATCTATAAATATCCACAACTGGCATGTTCGGTTCTATGGGTTAGAATGTCATCATGGCTAGAATAGCAATAAATGGTTTTGGAAGGATTGGGCGCGGTTTCGTGCGTGCGTCCCATGGACGGAAAGAAATCGAAATAGTCGCCATCAATGATCTCTCATCTGCGGAAAATCTTGCTTACCTTTTGAAATACGATTCAGTTTACGGGCGCGCTCCGTTTTCCGTAGCGTTTGAATCCGAGGCTCTCATAATTGATGGCAAACGCGTTCCGCTCAAGCAAGAAAAAGATCCGGCGAATTTGCCGTGGAAAGATTTGAAGATTGATATAGTCGTAGAATCGACGGGTTTTTTTACAAGCGGAGAAAAAGCGAAGGCACATCTGGATGCAGGCGCTTCGCGTGTCGTTATTTCCGCACCGGGCAAGGGTGATGACGTTGCGACTGTCTTGATAGGCGCTAACGAAGAAAAATTTGGTGCATCCGCAATAACTTCAAACGCATCATGTACGACGAACGCGATCGTGCCCGTGATAGGGATTCTTGATGAGGCAATCGGAATCGAACGTGCACTGCTCAATACCACGCACGCATACACCGCATCGCAGGGCATAGTCGATGGTATTGCTTCTGACGATTTTCGTCGTGGTCGCGCTGGTGCCATAAATCTTGGACCGTCCTCAACGGGCGCGGCGAAAGCGACCGCGCTCGTTTATCCGCAATTCAAGGGAAAGTTTGACGGCATAGCGGTGCGCGTTCCGGTTCCATCCGGCTCGATCGCAGATGTGACGTTCGTCGGGAAGCGCGCGACGAGCGTGGAAGAAGTAAACGAAGCATTGAAGAAAGCGGCTACAACCGATAGATGGAAGCGCGTTTTTTCCGTATCGGAGGAACAGTTGGTTTCGACTGATATTCTCGGGCTTCCCTACGGTTCAATCGCCGATCTCACGATGACGCGCGTCTCGGACTATACGCTAGTGAAGGTACTCGCATGGTACGACAATGAAATGGGATACGCCCATACGCTGGTAGAGCATGTAATTGAAGTCGCTAAGCGTTTGAATCCATGATGAAAATATATTTCGCGGCCGACCACGCCGGATTTGAATTGAAGAACGCGCTCGTCGAGTATGTGGCGGAGCTTGGGTATGAGACGGAAGATTGCGGTGCATATTCATTCGATAAAGACGACGACTATCCGGCCATCATTGCGATCGCGGCAAAAAGACTTGCAGTTGACGCAACTGCGGGACATGGAAGCCGCGCAATAATTCTCGGCGGTTCGGGACAGGGCGAGGCAATCGTAGCTAATAGATTCAGGGGAGTTCGCGCTGTCGTGTACTATGGAAAAGAGCCGTCAATACCTCCACTTTCACGCGAGCATAACGACGCAAATGCGCTGAGTTTGGGCGCGCGCTTTATTTCGGAAGATGAAGCTAAAAATACAGTCAAGGCATGGCTCTCAAAGCCGTTCTCAGAGGATGAACGTCATGCGCGTCGAATCAAACAAATAGACGAGATTAATTAGAATATAAGATGGACAAGATTTCTACAGATGTCTCCGCAAAATCGTTGAGCCAAGGGGAAAAAATAAAGAAACCAAAAGAGTTACAGCGACAGATTAGGGATCACATTGATTCAAAAGAATACGAGCGCATCCTTGGCATGTATTTCTCAGATAGAGATGAATACGTGGCTGTGTATCACATTATTTAGATACAAACTCACATACAACAGATGCCAAATTGTTTATGCATGGCATTCGGCTTCGTTTCAGAGATAAACAAGGAAAAATGACATTACAGTTTCTGCAAGGTGCAGGAGAAAAGAAAATCGAGATACAGCAAAAGTGTTCCAAATTAGACCATGACAACATATTTCAGGGCGGTATACCGGAGGGGCCGATACGTACGCGTCTTGCAGAACTGGGATTAACGAATTCACTGCAGGTGATTGGAACTACTGAAAGTATTAGGCACAGAAGGATTTTCTTGGGCGGATATTGTGAGATTGAGCAAGTATCTTATCCCGATGGTAGCAAAAAATACCAAGTAGAATATCGATCAAAAGATGCGGATGTCGGTATGGTTCGTCACGAGCTCGGACTTTCTGTCTTTGGCGAAGTGGCACCGCGAAAGGGCGACGAGTTGTTTGCTCATATCGACGTATGACCTTTGGGCGATTTACACACTCCGTATTTATGTCATGATAACGCGCTTGGATGTTTCGCAGTAATGTGCGAGATTATACTAAATATGAAATCGAACGTTTCTAATGGGGTTGAAATAATTCCGACGATTGTTCCAACCTCTCTAGCCGACATTTTAGAGTGGAGCGAGAAGTTTGCGCGATTCGCGCATTCGA
>CAYHIZ010000036.1:0-7998 GCA_964356695.1 uncultured Candidatus Saccharibacteria bacterium
CAACGCTAGGTGCACTCACTGTCTCTGGAAACACCACACACACAGGCATCCTCACACAAACAGGTCTCGCCACATTCACCAATGGCTTCCTTTCAAACGCCTCTTCAACAATCACATCAGGACTTTTCTCAATGAACGGCGGAGCATCCACCACCAACATCACCGCCTCGGGCATCGGCTACTTCGCCACAGCATCAACGACAAACCTCACCGTCTCCGGTATTCAATCATCTCTCATCACGACAAGCGCGAGCGGTGTCGCATCTGCATATGCCGGTTCTTCTTGTACCAACCAATTCGTCCGCAGTGTGAACGGCGCGGGTGTCGCCACTTGTGCGAGTGTTTCGCTGACGGCGGATGTTTCCGGCATCTTGCCGATTGCGAATGGGGGAACGGCGACTTCCACCATGTACGCCGGCGGAGTCCTTTTCTACGACGGCACGCTCGGAACCGTGTCGCAGGCGGGCAACGGCACAGGGCTTTTCTATGACCGGACGAATAATCGTCTTGGCATAAGCGATGCCACTCCCTCCTACTCCCTCGACGTAAACGGCTTCATCAACACCGACGGCACGACCGGTGGATACAAGCTGGCGGGGAATACGGTGCTGTATGCGAGTACCACTAACAATACTCTTGCCGTCGGTGCCTCCGCGGCGGCAGGATGGATGAGCGCGTCATCGACGCAGTGGTACAGCGTCGCCATCGGCCCGGGCGCGCTTGCTACGACGCCTGTGAATGCCACTGCGCAATACAATACCGCCGTCGGCTACAGCACACTGAACGCAAATACTACCGGCAACAGTAACACCGCTGTTGGTGGCAATGCGTTGATAACAAATACAACAGGTTCTAATAACGCGGCATTCGGAGCGAGCGCACTTCGTTTGAATACTACGGGGCAACTCAACACGGCAGTTGGTCTTGCGATGCAAAACAACACGACTGGTTCGAACAATGTCGCATCAGGATATGGCGCACTCAATGGCAACACCACCGGCAGCAACAACACCGCACTTGGCTACCTCTCGTTCTTTACGGCCACGACATCCTCGCGACAAATTGCGATTGGCTCCGGCGCTCTTCAGAACATGATTACAAATGATGCGAACGACACCGAAGGCAACGTCGCACTTGGCTACAATGCCGGCACCGCCCTCACCTACGGCGGCGCAAACATCCTCCTCGGCTATCAAGCGGGTGATGCACTCACGACAGGCTCAAATAATATTGTGCTCGGGTATGACGTGGACGCGCCATCGGCGACCGCCTCCAATCAATTGAACATCGGCAACATCCTCTTCGGCTCGAATGTAAACTCAACAGGTACGACGGTGGACACGGATGCACTGATTGGGATTGGGACTTCGACTCCGGGTGCAAAGCTATCTATCGTTGATGACACCAACAACAACATGATCCTGCTGGATGGACCCAATGGTGTCGAGGGCATCATTGGGGCACACTCATTGTCTAATGGCGGAATTGCGATTGACTCGGTAACGACAGGCGACGACTTGCGCTTGCGCACGCAAGGGACGGATGCGCTCACCATAAGCAGCTCTCAAATGGTGGGCATCGGCGATACTACCCCGACATTCACTCTCGACGTCACGGGGAACGCACGCTTCACATCGCTCGTCGACGCGAATTACTTCGTCGCCACATCTTCGAGTGTTGCGAGCATCTTCAACGGCGGATTCCTCGGCAACGCTTCCTCCACTATCACCTCCGGCCTCTTCTCCATGAACGGAGGAGCAAGCACCACCAACATCACCGCAAGCGGCACGGGATATTTCGCAACGGCATCAACAACGAACCTCACCGTCTCCGGCATTCAATCATCACTCATCACCACATCGGCGAGCGGAGTCGCCTCCGCATACACAGGAAGCTCTTGTACTAATCAATTCGTGCGCAGTGTGAACGGCGCGGGTGTCGCAACTTGCGCCACCGTATCTCTCACGGCGGACGTAACAGGAATTCTTCCTATTGCAAACGGAGGCACAGCAACATCAACCCAAGTTACCAACGGCGTGAACTACTTCGACGGCACGAGGATCACGAGTGGCACCGCGCTCACCTTCGACGGTACTACTTTCGGCACGCCGCTTTTCAACAGCACACAGACAAGCGGAACCTCCACTATTGCATCAGGTCAGGGCTTCACCATCGGCGGTTCGCAGTTTGTGGTGCAGCAAGGGAGTGGCAGGGTGGGGATTGGTACCACGTCTCCAAGCGCGCCATTTAATGTCTACAGTAACGTCGCCAGTTCTTATACCGCGATCATCGAGAACGTAGCGGCAACTAACGGATTCGGCCTGAAGGTGCGTGGCGGCTCCGGAAGTGTCGCGCGCTTTGAGCGTGATAGCGGTACTAATGGATTTCTTGAGATCAGCTTTCCGAGCCAGCGCACCACTTACAACTCGTTCAGTCAGCACATATTCCAAAGCAACGGGACAGAAACAGTCCGTATCAATGATTCCGGCAACGTCGGTATCGGCACAACCTCTCCCGCGACCACACTCTCAATCGCGGGACACTGCGTGACGGGCGACAGTCGTCTCACGCGCCGCCGCAGGAAGAAAAAGGGAGAACATGCGGACGAAGAAGCGGGAGAATGGGAGGATGAGGAATATATATACAACTATCTGCGTGTAGACGAAGTGCAGGGCGGCGAAGAAATTGCCTCGCTCGACGAAAAAACCGGCGAGATCGTCTTCTCGCGCGTCAATGCACTGATGGATATGGGGGTGAAGGATATATTTGAGATAGAAACAGAAGACGGCAAGACGATCAGGACGACTGGCAACCACCCGTATCTCGTCAACAACCTGTCAGGAAAGAGAACGAGGCACGCATCGCCCATCGATCATGCGGGTTGGATCGTTGTCTCTGATTTGGATTTGGGAGATGAAATCGCGGTCGCGGCATACAAACAGAAAACCGCCTCCAAAGAGACGGTTTCTGTCGAGCTTGAATCGGCCCGAGACCCCGGATTACCACCTGTCGCGACTGAGTGTAGCAAGCCACAGTATGTTGTCAATGGGTCTGTGGAAAACTCTAGTGTCGCCCTGGGCGCTGTGGAGGTGACGGGAATCGAACCCGCAAGCCCGCAGGTGGTAATCCGAGGCTTGGACCAACCCACCCCCACAGCGGAATTATTGTATCACGATGAAATGGACGGCTTCGCATGGGCGAAGATCGTCCGCATCACGCGCTTTCCCGAAGAGCGCGTGTGGGACCTCGAAATCGAGGGCACGCACAATTTTGTCGCAAATGGCATCATCGCACACAACACCTACCTGACCGGAGGTCTTGGTATCGGCCTGCTCAACACCACCGCAGGCACACTCCAGACGAGCGGAGCGGCGACCGTGGGCGGCACCCTCACCCAAACCGGCCTCGCGACATTTTCCGCAGGATTCCTCGGGAACGCCTCTTCCACAATCACCTCCGGTCTTTTCTCAATGAACGGGGGAGCATCCACCACAAACGCAACAGCAAGTGGAACGCTCTATTCCGCAACTGCAAGCACAACAAACCTCACCGTTTCCTCAATCCAATCCTCGCTTCTCATCACAAGCGCAAGCGGAGTAGCAAGCGCATACGCTGGATCATCTTGTACAAATCAATTCGTACGATCTACAAACGGAGCAGGAGTTCATACATGCGCGACAGTTTCTCTCACGGCTGACGTAACAGGAATTCTTCCTATTGCAAACGGAGGCACAGCAACATCCACGCAAGTCACCAACGGCGTGAATTATTTTGATGGGACACGCATCACATCAGGAACAGCAATCACATGGAATGGAACAACATTCACTGCAAGCAACATATCAACAGGAGGAACACTTGGAGTTACAGGACTCTCCACTCTCGGAACTCTTTCACTCACATCAGGAACAACCACCAACTTCTTCTCAACAACAGCTTCATCAACAAATCTATTCTCACAAACGGCAACTCTAGGTGCACTCACCGCAAATACACTAACCGTCAATTCCACACTCACGCAAACAGGTCTCGCCACATTCACAAACGGCTTCCTTTCAAACGCTTCATCAACAATCACATCAGGACTTTTCTCAATGAAAGGTGGCGCATCCACAACAAACGCAACAGCAAGCGGAACGCTCTATTCCGCAACTGCAAGCACAACAAACCTCACCGTTTCCTCAATCCAATCCTCGCTTCTCATCACAAGCGCAAGCGGAGTAGCAAGCGCATACGCTGGATCATCTTGTACAAATCAATTCGTTCGCTCGCTAAATGGAGCGGGAGTCGCCACGTGCGCCTCGATCCAAGACGAAGACCTCAATCTCTCCGACATCACGCTTGCGGATTTCACCAATGACGCTTCGTACGCAAAAACAAACACCGCTCAATCGTGGACAGCACTCCAGCAATTCTCCAATGCGAGCACCACGCTCTTTTCTTCATACGGTCCTGCGTACTTCGGAGCAACGGCAACATCATCATTCGCAACCAACGGCGCGCTCACTCTCGTGAACGCGCTCACATACGGGGGAGTTACGCTATCAAACGCCGTTACTGGAACAGGCAACATGGTACTCTCCTCATCTCCAACTCTCGTTACCCCCGCTCTCGGCACTCCATCCGCTCTTGTCGGAACAAACATCACCGGCACCGGCGCCTCCTTCACAGCCGGAGCCGCAACAGTCCTTGCTACCGCGCGCAACATCAACGGCGTTTCCTTCAACGGCTCCGCAGACATCACCATCACCGCCGCATCCTCCACGCTTCTCGCAAACAGCAACACATGGACAGGCACCAACGCGTTCGCCAACATCACCGCGACAGGCGCAACGACAACGAATCTCGCAGTCACGAGCATCACCAGTGCATTGCCGCTTGCCGCGGCGGACGGATCATTCCAAGAGTACGCGGGTAGCTCCTGCACCAATCAGTTCGTGAGAAGCATCAACGGTGCGGGAGTGGCGACGTGCGCAACGGTCTCGCTCACAGCAGACATCACAGGGATTCTTCCGATTGCAAACGGAGGCACTGCAACATCAACCCAAGTTACCAACGGTGTGAATTATTTTGATGGGACGAGAATCACATCCGGCACTGCGCTTACCTTTGACGGCACTACATTCGGCACGCCGCTTTTCAACAGCACGCAGACCACAGGCACCTCCACCATCGCCACCGGCCAGGGCTTCACCATCGGCAGTTCGCAGTTCGTCTTGCAACAGGGGAGCGGGAGGGTGGGGATTGGTACCACGTCTCCAAGCGCGTTGTTGAATGTTGAAGGAAGCGCGGCAGAAGTAGCACGCTTCGGCCGAAGTGCGGACGGCGCTGGCTGGATTACTCTCGCTAGGCAGAATACTATCCGTGGCTACCTCGGATTCGAAAATTCGAGCGCGGGCGGAGGACTAGTAACGGGTTCGTCGGCCAATGACCTAGTCCTTCGCTCTCAAGCCGGTATCTTACTTAATGCCAACGGAGGACTCTCGGCCGCGACCGGTCTCTACATAAATACATCCGGCAACATCGGCATCGGCACTACCTCTCCTGCCACCACTCTCTCCGTCGGCGGCCACTGCGTGACCGGCGACAGCCGCCTCGCGCGCCGCCGCAGGAAGAAAAAGGGCGAACACGCCGACGAAGAAGCGGGAGAATGGGAGGATGAGGAATACATTTATTCGCACATACGCGTCGACGCAATCGAAGGCGGCGAGGAGATTGCAAGCTTGGACGAAAAAACCGGCGAGATCGTCTTCTCGCGCGTCAACGCGCTGATGGACATGGGGGTGAAGGATATCTACAAGATCACCACTGCCTCGGGCAAGCATATCAGGACGACTGGGAATCATCCGTATTTGGTGCTCGATGAGAAAAAGACAGCACCGCGCAAGAAGCCGCGTCTCGGTATTTTCTACGATAGTGCCAATATATATCGCGCTCAACAGAGAGCGGGATGGAAAGTCGGCATCAAGAAATTGCGCGACGATCTCTCCGCACATTTCGATATTCGCGTTTTCAATTACTATCTTGCGATTCCGGCGGAGGGCGACCTCGCACGTCCCGGCACACTCGATTTCATGGCGCGCATCGAGCGCTTCGTCACCATGCGTGCCAAACCGCTCAAGTATATTTTCGACGAGACACTTGGTAGAGAAGTAAAGAAAGGCGACATGGACGTGGATATCGCGCTCGACGTCACCGAGCATCTGGCGGATCTCGACGCAGTGCTCATCGTGTCGGGAGACAGCGATCTCGTTCCTCTACGGACGTATGCGCTCTCTCGCGGCAAGCGGATCGCCTTTGCCGGATTCCGCGAGAACACTGCGTGGGAGATTGCATCGGGTGGCAAGTATCTCGCGCTCGACCGCGTGCGCGATACGCTCGCGCTTGACGTGCGAAGTAAAGATCGAGAAAGAGAGAGTGGAGCAAAACAAACCCCCAGCCTTTCGACCGGGGTTGCGTTAACGAGGTTATTGTATACGAACGCCGTTTCCGCGTCAAGCGGGGTGTGGACAAAGGTCGCGCAACTGCATGAAGGACAGATGATTGGTGCCGTGGGATTGCGTGGGCAGGCGGTCTGGGACCGCATCGTCTCCATTGAGCGCCTCCCAGAAGAGCGCGTCTACGACCTCGAAATCGAAGGCACGCACAATTTCGTCGCCAACGGCATCATCGCGCACAACACCTACCTCACCGGCGGCCTCGGGGTGGGATTGCTCAACACCACCGCGGGCACTTTGCAAACGAGCGGCGCAGCGACGATTGGCGGCACGCTCGCACAGACGGGACTTGCCACCTTCTCCGCGGGATTCCTCGGCAACGCCTCTTCCACGATCACCTCCGGCCTCTTCTCCATGAACGGCGGAGCGAGTACCACCAACATCACCGCATCGGGCATCGGATACTTCGCAACGGCATCCACAACAAATCTCACGGTCTCCGGCATTCAATCCTCACTCATCACAACATCTGCAAGCGGAGTAGCAAGCGCATACGCAGGAAGCTCTTGTACAAATCAATTCGTGCGCTCACTCAACGGAGCGGGTGTCGCAACTTGCGCCACCGTATCTCTCACCGCGGATGTTACGGGCATTCTTCCGATTGCAAACGGAGGCACGGCGACATCCACGCAAGTAACAAACGGCGTCAACTACTTCGACGGCACGCGCATCACCAGCGGGACGGCACTCACCTTCGACGGCACCACCCTCACCACACCCCGCGGCGCGTTCAGCAGTACTTCGGGAACAACCACCATCGCAAGTGGCCAAGGCTTCACCATCGGCAGTTCGCAGTTCGTCTTGCAACAGGGGAGCGGGAGGGTGGGGATTGGGACGAGTACATTGCCGGCGCTCTTAACTTTAGAAGGAGATTTTACGGGGAGCGGTCTGCAGCCATTCCATGTGACGAGAACCGGAATCGCTTCTACGAGTGCAGTTTTCAAAGTAGCAAATGGCACCAACCTTGCGGGAATGTTTCTGCCCAGTTTTACGAGCCAGTCGAATTATTTAGTGGGTGATCTTTCAATCGGCGGATTTTTCATAGGAATACCGCTTGAAAATGATGACAGTACCGACGTGGCGTTGAGGTTCGATGGAAGAACACCGGCTGCCGCCGCGATGACTACGGGAGCCATTGCGGAATTTTCGACTCTCAACAGCATCAAGATGCGAATTATGGCAAGCGGCAATGTCGGCATCGGGACCACCTCCCCCGCCACCACGCTCGCCGTGGGCGGACACTGCGTGACCGGCGACAGCCGCCTCGTGCGCCGCCGCAGAAAGAAGAAGGGCGAGCACGCCGATGAAGACGCGGGCGAGTGGGAGGATTCAGATTACATCTACTCGCACTTGCGCGTGGATGAAGTAGAAGGCGGTGAGGAGATCGCATCGCTTGATGAAAAGACGGGCAAAATAGTTTTCTCAAAAGTAAACGCGCTGATGGATATGGGGGTGAAGCAGACGTATCGGCTCATTACAGAAGACGGCAAGGAGATTCGCA
>CAYHIZ010000037.1:0-7982 GCA_964356695.1 uncultured Candidatus Saccharibacteria bacterium
TTTGCGCGCTTTCTCTGTGTGTGTTCTGACTTATTTTTTGTTTTTTAGCGTGTGTATTTTGGTCTCCCACCACCCCCCCCCCCCCGCCGGGGGGGGGGGGCCCGCGGCTACGTATCCACGGCATTCTGGTGTCCGTACGAAGGGCGGATCATGCCACAGCAGGTGCTCGACGTCACGACGAGGCTCTTTGAGCTGGGTGTGTACGAAGTGTCGCTTGCAGATACCATCGGTGCGGCACAGCCACATGAGGTGTCAGCATTGCTCGCGGTGATTTTTTCCAAGTATCACCCGGACACCCTCGCGTTGCATCTGCATGACACGAGAGGAAATGCTCTGGCGAACATTCAAAGAGGGTATGCGAATGACATCCGCACATTCGACAGTTCTGTCGGAGGCTTAGGTGGATGCCCGTTTGCGAACGTGTGCGTGGGCAACGTTGCGACAGAAGATGTCGTTGATCTTTTCGAAAGAGAGGGTATCTCAACAGGCATTGACCTTGCAACGCTCGTGCATGCATCGCGGTTCGTGGAAGGGATACTCGGTCACGAACTTCCTTCTCGGTACTTGCGATCGGCTCGGTCGCGGTAGCGACAAATTGTTCATTCTGCCAAGATCCCCCGCCCTAAAAAGCGGGGGATTTTTTTATATTGATTCTAGACAGAGAGCGTGGTACTACTGGAATAGGTTAGTTGAACAAGAACAAGGAGAGAGACGATGAATGAGATTGCATGGTGTCCGACGAAGAAATTCGCCGGTGCGACGCGCGTCGCAAGATTCATGCGCCATCATGGTATCGCGACAGTACAAGAGTTACGTGCCCAATCAGCCAGCAGGCCGAATTGGTTTTACCCTGCAATCATGGCAGATCTCGACGTGCCATGGGACAAGCCTTGGACCGAAGTGTTCGATGATTCTCTCGGCATGCCGTTTACCAAATGGTTTGTCCGAGGCAAGATCAATATCGTACGCGCTTGCGTGGATCGGCACGCGAAGAATCACGGTGAGCGCGTCGCGCTTCATTGGGAGGGCGAAGATGGCACTCGCAGAACGATGACTTACCGTGAGCTTTCTGATGCTGTCACACAAACGGCGACCGCGATGCGGGAATCCGGCGTGCGCAAGGGCGATGTGATCGGACAGATCATGACGTCTTCGCCCGAAGCTGTCGTCATCATGTTTGCGGCGATGAAGATCGGCGCAGTGCCGATGCAGATTGCGGCGCGGACACCATCCGACACGGTCACGCAGTTACTTACGGAAGCGAATGCGAAAATGGTGTTTGTGACAGAGGACTACTCACATGGCGGAAAGATGTTTTGTTTACATCAGACCGTACGTGCGATAGAGAAGTCTCTACACTGCGAAGTGGTCGTTATTCCCCATTTTGGTGGAATATCGATGCAGTCCAACAAACCAGGGAAGTCTTATGAAGACTTCTTGCTCCGTGCCGAGGGCAAAGAACCGGCAAAAACGCTCTCGCTCGATAGCGAAGATCTGGCGCTCATACTCTTGAGCTCGGGTACGACAGGCAAACCCAAGGTAATCATGCATACGCACGGAGGGATGCTCGTCAATACGGCAAAAGAAATCGGATACGCCTTCGACTATCAAAAAGGCGATGTCTTCTTCTGGGTCACCAATCTCGGCTGGATGATGCACCCATGGCAAGTGATCGGCGTACAGTTCTTCGGAGGTACGCATGTGCTATATGATGGGTCGCCAACCTATCCGACAAGTCATCGCTTGTTCGAAATGATCGAGCGATATCGAGTGACCACCTTCGGTTTCTCGCCGACTGGTATCAGGTCGCTCGATAAAAGCCTCGACTACGGAGCGCATGATCTGTCATCGTTGCGTATCCTCGGATCGACCGGTGCCCCACTTGATCCGGAGACTTGGAAATGGTATTTCGAGGTCTTCGGTAAACAGTGCTGTCCGATAATAAATATTATGGGCGGTACGGAGATTATGGGATGCCTGGTCTTCTCGCTACCCATCGAGGCATCGGTACCAGGAACGGTCGGTGGCCCCGCGCTCGGCATGGATGTGTGTGTGGTCGATGAGAATGGAGACGACCTTCCGCAGGGAAAGGAAGGCACACTTGTGTGTCGTAATCCTTTTCCGAGCATGACACGCGGATTTCTCAATGATCTACCGCGTTTCGTGCAGACGTATTTTTTCCCTTGGGGGCAAAATACGTGGAATCACCACGATCGTGTGCGTATCGATGAGCGCGGATTCTGGTTCGTATGCGGTCGCGACGATGATCTAATCAATCGTGGCGGTGTGAAATATGATCCGATGGCGATCGAGTCGGCCTTGCGTTCGTTCTTCGGCGACATCAAAATCACAGACGCAGTAGCGGTTGGCGTACCCGATGAAAAGCTCGGACAAAAAATCGTCTGCTTTGTCGTTGTCGATGAACGTTCGTCTGCAACGAGCGCGATTCTCGAAAATCTTCGTCGGCACGTGGGCAAGACGTATGATCCCTCTGGTAAGCCTGATGAGATCTATATCGTCCGCGCGCTTCCAACGACACTTTCGGCGAAGGTGCCGAGGAAAAAGTACGTCGAGGCGTATCTCGGTCAAGAGGTCGCTGACGCGTCTTCATGTGCAAACGGTGCTGTCTTCGCGGAGATTTCCGCTATGACTGCGCTCGACATCTCTCATGTTTCGTGCGTATAACACACCTCACCGGCCCGCCTCTCGCGCGGGCCGTTTTTCTTTGTCAAAAAAGCATTCCATGCTTGAATGCCATAGGAATAGAACGTTCACAAAAGAAGGAAAAGAGAGGAACAAACGATGAGCGAAAGCAAACTCACGCGCATGCGGTTCTCAGATCTTGAGACGCCGCACTTCGCACCAATCACGGGCATACAAGCCCTGTTGCGTGCGTCTATGAGCCAAGCTCAGCGCGATCGACGCGCCGGATTAAACACCGCCGGATTTATTTCCGGATACCAAGGCTCTCCACTCGGGGGAGTTGATATACAAGCCACGCGCATCAAAGATATACTGCGCGAAGCGGGCGTAATACATCTGCCAGGTCTCAATGAAATACATGCGGCAAACGCCGTGTGGGGCACGCAACAGGTGCCACACATCAAGAACGCGCGTTACGATGGCATCTTCGCCATGTGGTACGGCAAGGGCCCCGGCTTCGATCTAGCCAGTGACGCAATAAATCACGCAAATGACGCAGGTGTTTCTCCGAAAGGGGGAATCGTCTGGGTCGTCGGTGATGATCATGAAGCCAAATCCTCCACTCGGAGGTACCAAACCGAGTGGTTGTTCAGACATTTGGACATGCCGTTTCTCGCGCCAAATTCGGTGCAGGAAATACATGACTACATGTTGTTCGGGTGGGCACTGTCTCGCTTTTGTGGCGCAGGAGTCGGGATCAAAGTGACATCCGATATCTGCGACGCATCGGCATCGATCCTAATCGATTCATTGGCAGAAATCGCGATACCGGAACTAAAAAACATACCACACCTCCATCTCGATCCGGCCGATAAGCCAATCGACACGGAAAAGAAACGCATGGATCGCCTAGCATACGCATGCATGTTTGCCAACGCGAATCATCTGAATATCTTTGCGCACGAGGCGAAAGATATACGGTTCGTGATCGTGGCCGTCGGGCGATCGTATGTCGAAGTAATGGAGGCGCTCACGCTACTCGGCGTCGACGAACGTCTGAGGCAAAAACTCGGCATTGCCGTAGTCAAAATAGGCATGCCGTGGCCTTTGTCCGCCAATTCTCCTACGATGATCCGTCTACGCGGAGCATCGAGGATATTGGTTGTCGAAGACAAAGCAAACTTCGTCCAAGACCAACTCAAGGCGATTCTCTACGATCAATCGCACGGGCCGGAGATACTGGGAAAAGAACTTCTGTCTTCGACCGGCACATTGACCGCCACAGAAATCGCAAAGACTATCGTGCAAGTCTGCACCATGGGGCAAAAGCGCTGTGAAGCGCCTACCAAAAAGTGGAGTGCATTTGAAGCAATGGAGTCCGAGGCGCGTGCGCCTCCAATCCCTGCGCTCGAACGCATTTCATACTTCTGTTCCGGATGCCCTCACAACGCTTCTACCAAAGTACCGGAAGGCGCGCGCGCATACACCGGCATCGGATGTCACTACATGGTGGGATGGATGAACAGAAACAGCGGGGACGTCTCGCAAATGGGCGGAGAAGGCGTACCCTTGCTCGGTTCGTCCCCGTTTACCGACGAACAACACGCGTTCGTCAACATGGGTGACGGAACTTACGATCACTCCGGTTCGGTCGCGATCGACGCGCTCATCGCGGGGATGAAAAAGCTGTGCACTGGCAAGGGTGTCACAGTTAAAATCCTCTTCAATGGGGTGGTCGCGATGACCGGCGGACAGAAGACCCAAGGCGGATTCACGGTTCCGCAAATCACGCGACAGCTCGCCGCCAAAGGCGTCGAGACGATCGTTGTGATCGCCGAAGATCCGCGGAAATATGGATGGTTGCGCGCGGGCTTTGCAAAAGGCGTACGCGTGTATCCAAAATCGAAAGAAATGCGGATCATGGAAGATCTGCAAAAAGTAAAAGGAGTATCCATCCTGATACACGATCAGGTGTGCGCCGCCCACAAACGCCGCGAGATCAAACGTGGCACGATGCCGGAGCCTCCTGCGCGCGTGTTGATCAATCCGCGCGTATGCGAAGGTTGTGGTAATTGCTTGGAAAAGTCGAACTGTCTTTCCGTCCAGCCACTTAAGACGTGGTTTGGAACGAAACTACAAATCGATCAATCAAGCTGTAACACATCCTTCGATTGTGTGCAGGGATTTTGCCCAAGCTTCGTACGTGTGACCGGCGCAAAGCTTGCATCTCGTCCGGATATTGTACAGAGGATCGTCAACATCTCGTTGGATGATCCCGCGTTGCCCGTTCTTACAAGGGTATACAATATTCGTTTCGTGGGCATAGGGGGCACAGGCGTGAGTACGATGGAAGGAATATTCGTCGTAGCGGCGCATCTCGATGGCCGAAATACTTACGGATATTCCGGCACGGGCCTAAGTCAAAAAGCTGGTCCTGTGATAAGTGATGTACGCATCGCCCCGTGCGACGTGCCGATCTACTCGACACATATACCGCCGGGCGAAATTGACCTGTTTATAGCCTGCGACTTAGTGACGGCGACGCATTCCGCATCGCTTGCATCATTAAATCGCGGCCATAGCCAGGTTGTGGTAAACCTGCACGAAACACCGACCGCGGAGTTCATTCTGAATCCGCACAAAGTGTTTCCCAAAGAACAGATGCTCTCCGCGCTCAAAGAGGCGGTGGGTGCTGATCATGTGTATGGTATCGACGCCACATCATATGCGACGGAGCTCTTCGGAGATTCCATCGCGACCAATATGATGTTGGCGGGATATGCCTACCAAATGGGGCTCATTCCACTCTCGCTCAAAGCGATCATCGAAGCGATCGAGCACGGCGTCGATGTGGAGATGAACAAGCAAGCGTTTGCGTGTGGCAGATATGCCGCAGCATTTCCGCACGAGTTTGAAAATCTCGGATGGAAATGGAAAAAAGCGCGCGATGCGGAAACGATGATGTCTACACTCAACGATCTCGTGTCCCAATTCGCAGCCGAGCTGGAGGCGTATCAAAACAAGGCTTATGCGGATCGGTATCGTGATCTGATTGAAAGGGTCAGCAAGATCGACATTCGATCAATCGCGATGACGATTGGTCCACTTGAGGAAGCGGTCATCAGAAATCTATTCAAGCTGATGGCGCCAAAAAACGAGATGGAAGTAGCACGGCTATACACCAATGGGGAATTTAGGCGCCAACTCGATGACGCCTTTGAACCCGGCTACAAGATCGCAGGTGTTTGGTTAGCTCCTCCGTTCATGGGGACTAAAAAACGCTTGTTCGGGTCGTGGATTTTCCCGATCTTGCGTGTCCTCGCCAAGCTCAAATTCCTGCGCGGAACGTGGATGGATCCTTTCGGATATCATCCGCACCGCAAAGAAGAACGAGCGCTCGTCCAGTGGTATATCGATCTCTTGCTCGTCGAGTTCGCGGGCGGTATCAATGAGGCCAACTATGATCTCGCACTGACGATTGCCAAAATCCCCGAAGAAATTCGAGGCTACGGGCATATCCAAGAAGCGAGCGTCGCAAAGGCGAAAGTAAAAGCGAACGCGCTTCTCAAGCGTTTCCGCGAGAAAGTAACTGCCGTCGCATAGGACAGCCCTATGTATCGGCGACAAACAAAGCGGAGGGCCCTCAAGGTTCTCCGCTTTCTATTTAATTTAGTATGTCGGATTTGCGGCACGGCGCGCTATCGCTACGGATAATCCGGAAGCGATGCCCGCTATCCCGAGTGCAATAGCAAGCACTATTGGAAGAGTGAATGCAAGAGTCAAGAAAAATATAATCATACAAAACATGATCCGTCCCGTTGCGAGTGCTATTTCCTTCAATGCCGTATACTCATCCAGAAAAGTCCCCCCGTCGCTTGTCTGTTCAAAAGAAACCGAATCTGTATGTGCACCGTGCCTCGGAGCAGTTGTATGTGCATACACATCTGCGACGATGAGTCCGATGGGAGCCCCCGCCGTAAATCTCGCGACCCAGCCCGACATTGCGATTATTACATGAACAGTGACGGAATCTCGCAGATTGAATGCATTTATCAACCAAACGTATACTCTCCGAAATAGAAGTACAAAAAGAAGTGTCAAACTGAATACGAGTCCGAGACCGAGATACGACCTTTCTAAAATAAGAAAAATAGACAGCGGCCAGATCAAGAAAAGTGTTGCACCTTGAAACCCCTCGAGAAGCGATTGAAGGACGATTCCATGATTTTTTCTTCTCCA
Source organism: uncultured Candidatus Saccharibacteria bacterium (assembly GCA_964356695.1). Taxonomy (GTDB): domain Bacteria; phylum Patescibacteriota; class Minisyncoccia; order Phycocordibacterales; family UBA2100; genus UBA10103. The sequence goes on from CAYHIZ010000037.1 coordinate 6,883, forward strand.
CAATTGTGAAAATGTATAAGACGTCGACCATGAGAACCGCTCGCGAGTGTCATTAAGAAAGAGTGCAGGAAATATGGAGAGAATCATGAAAGCAATGGCTCCGAATAAAATATGTAAACGACCAAACGGTATGGACACCAGAGTGAATCCGGCAAAAAGTGGCATCAGAGCTACAAGCACTTCGAGATACGCGCGCATGTGAAAATGTGTTTTCATATCAGCAAACGTGAGTTGATACGGCACCCAATAAAGAGCCCTGTATGCGCCGTACAAAACTGCAAATGCAACAATGCCCCATGCCGGAGGATCATTAAAATATCCGGCAAGAGTACCTCCCAAAAAAGTGAATGCGCCTGATGCGAATACCACCCCCCATATCAGCGAGTGTTTTGTCCCCCTTCTCAGATGCGCCGCAGAAATTGGAGTAGCGACAATAATTACAATCTGCGCCAGCGCATATAAAATCGTACTGCTGGCAAACGCACGTGTCATGTTTCCGGAAAGAAAATAAAAATACTCAAAAATGAATATCCATGCGAAAACGTTGACCAGAGAAAGTCCTGTGCGAAACAAAAAACGATGCGCATGAATCGCATGTTCATTTCTTATTGGAGAAATCACAGAGTCCACACGTTCATTATTCCATAATTTTAAAAAACCGCATACACAATGTGGATAGCTCAATAAAAAAACGACCGCGTAAAACGCGGCCGTTTTTTAGGTTTAGCAACAAGTGAAATTACCACCTGCCGCCCCCGCCACCTCCTCTGCCGCCACCGTAACCGCCACGATCTCCACCGCCCCCTCCTCCACCTCCGCGAAAGTCGCGACGGGGTTCCATGGGACGAGCTTCGTTGACAGTGAGCGTTCGACCGCCGAAATCTTTGCCGTTCCACATGTCGATCGCCTTCATGGCGTCGTCATCTGAATCAAATTCGACGAAACCAAAGCCCTTCGAACGACCGCTCATCTTATCCATGATGACTGCGGCGCTTGAAACGGCTCCGGCCTGCGAGAATGCTTCTCGCAACTGGTCTTCGGTAGTGCTGTAAGGCAGTCCACCGATATAAAGCTTCTTTGCCATTGTATTTTGGTTGTGT
>CAYHIZ010000038.1:0-7945 GCA_964356695.1 uncultured Candidatus Saccharibacteria bacterium
CGACCATTCATCCCTGCCCAGAGGGCAGGGAGTTCTGGCCGGGTTGCTTAAAAAAGCTCTACACAGCTGATCAACCGAAAAGAATTTCTACACGCTATAATTCGCGAGTGCGCCACGCCATCACAATAGCCTTTTTGCCAAGATTTTTGCTGATTCTAATGTTTCTAGGCATTGGATTGTTCGCGATGCCCATGTACGCGGAAACGCCAGATTGCGACGCAAAACCAGAAGATCCTCTGTGCAAAGGAATCAAAGAGGCAGTGCAAAAATATGGCGACTGTAACGAGAATCCTTTCCCAACTTTAGAAAAAAATTATCATCGTCCCATCACTCCTTCAAATAGTTCTGTGACTCCCGACGTATCAAAGAGGGGTTTTAAGGGGCGCGACGGACATGTATACACGGGATTAGATACTGTATTTGCCTGTCGACTAAAAATACTCTTGGAATCTGCACAATTGAAAAATTGCCAGCTGAAAATAACCAGCGCAATGCGACCCGAGCAAAAGTGCAACCCAACTGGAGGCGCGTGTGCCAACCAAGGCAACTCATGCCATCAGTATGGACGTGCTGTCGATATTGATGATACCGAGTCATGTCTTAAATTGCTTACTGATACAATTGGTAGAGATACTCCTAATTCTCCTTTTGGATTACAAGTGGCATATGAAGAAAACGGAAGTTATAGACACGTGCAATGTAGTGAACATTTAATAGCTCATTATGATGATCCCGGCGGGTGCAATACTCCATGCGGAGGCAAGAAGAACACTAATCCTGAGGATTCATCAAAAATTCCGGAGCAACAACCGAAACCCGGATTCTTACAAAAATGGCGAGATTATTTTAATCGACGACAAGAGCTAGAACAACAAAAATTGGAGCAGGAGCGGAAGCGGCGGGAATTGGCAGAGCGATTTGCACAACAACAAAAAGAGCGGGAGCAATTGGACGAGCAATTAAAACAGCGGCAACTGGAACAACGTCAACTGGAAGAACAACTGGAAGAAGCAAAATTGAGACGGCTACAACTAGAACAGCGACTGCAGGAACAGCAATTGAGACGGCAACAACTTGAACATGAATTGGAGGGACTGCGATTGGAGGGACGGCAACGAGAACAGAGGCGACTGGAACAAGAGCTGGAGCAACAGCAACAGGAGCAAAGGCGACTGGAACAGGAACTGGAGCAACAGCGACAGGAACAGAGGCGACTGGAGCAGAGGCTGGAGCAAGGGAAACTGGCGGAACAACAGCGGGAGCAACAATTTGAACGAGAATTGGGACAATTGGGACAGCGACAACAGATGTGTACTTCTTCAGATGGAATACAAGTGCCTTGTTCGCAGATCGCAAATCGCGGAGGTCCTCCACCGGGAGGAGCGGATGGTGGCAAACAAGGTGGCGCATCGCCCCAACAAGCACTCCCCAAAAATGAGCAACCTTTAGAAAAAACACCCCTATCCACAGACCCTACGAAAACCCCAGACTCCACAAAAAAGACTCCCACTATAGATCTTATAAACGCCCTCGACAGTCAGGAACCAAATACCTCACGAATAACAAAACCAGAAACAAAAGACCCTCTAATACTCGCGATCGATGGGGCAGATACCCGCACGCTTGCACAAAATGAAAGACAACAACCTGCAGGTTCGATTATTGATAACCCCTCCTATCCACTAACATCCAGAATACAACAAACATTCGGTACGAATGATGCGAATCAAAATCCCCCGCAAAACGCGAATACTTTGCGCCCGAACACTCCACAAGAGCGTTCGATCATTCGTACGAATCTTAATACGATCAAAGAAACTCTTTTGCGCGTACTCGAATATCTGCGACCTTTTGGCAGACCATCGCATGTCCCCATGGCTCAATAAATACCACCCTTTGTTCTGTATAATTGAAACGATGATACTCGCGAACCAACGCTCATTGGTAATATTTTTAATTTTTGTGTGTTTTCTTACAACAGACATGGCCTACGCGGCGGATGGCTTGCCAGCGGGGTGTCACAAAGCAACCTCGCTAGAAACGTTGAACAATCCGGGACTGGCCGGCAGATCTGTGTGTCCGGAAGATGCGAAAGCCGGTATCACGGAAGATGCGGGTGCGGCGAAGCAGGAACTTGGTAATGCGCGTTGCAACAGCGGAGTCAATGTTACACAATTGGATAGCAAGTTCGCAGTTTGCGCCTCCAAATTTGTAAAGGCACTGCGTCAAGCTGATGGATCCGCCTGCATCACCTCTGCATATCGAAGTTCAGCAGATCAGGCAAAGGCCTGTCGCGGTATTTGCGGGAACTCCGGTGGCTGTCCAGGAAAATGCGCTCCTCCCGGCAAATCCTACCATCAGAAAGGACTCGCCATTGACATGAAATATCGCATCAGTCATCAGGCCATGTGGAAACTCGCGGCGCAATCAGGACTTCACAATCCGCCGGCTCTTCATAGTTCCGATCCAATTCATGTTCAGTCGAGTGGCAACTCCAATTGTGCAGGGATCAGTGTGCCTTTGGGCGACGGAGGGGATGTGTATAACGATACTGATCATTATTTCCCTGCCCCTCCGCCCGACTATCAAGCTCCCACAGACCAACAATCTTCGGAGCCTCCACCGCAACAACAGCCAGATCAACAACCACCACCGCAGCAGCAACCCCCACCCCAACAACAGCCACCACAGCAACAACCGGAGCAGATGTGTACCCTGCCCGATGGAATACAAGTACCTTGTTCGCAGATCGCAAATCGCGGAGGCCCCCCACCAGGAGGAGCGGACGGTGGCAAACAGGGTGGCGCACTGCCTCAACAATCGCTTCCTCAAAGTGAGCAACCTTTCGAAAAAACACCCCTATCCACAGACCCTAAAAAACCCCCGGACTCAACAAAAAAAACCCCCGCTATAGACCTTATAAACGCCCTCGACAGTAAGGAAAAGGATCCTTCACGAACAACAAAAACAGAAAAAAACGACCCGCTAGTACTCACGATCGAGAAGTCAGATGCCCGCACGCTTGCGCAAGATAAGGAACAAAAACCTAAAGATTCGATTACTGATGGCGATTCAGATCAACCCGCACCTGGAGCACAGGAAACATTCGGCTCGAATGATGCGGATCAAAATCCCACGCAAAACGCGAACACCCCGCAAGAGCGCTCAACCATTCTTGCGAAACTGCGTGCCGTAAAAGAAACCCTACTGCGCGTACTCGAATACCTACGACCCTTTGGCAGGCCGTCAAGTAACACGCGTGATGAATCGACCGAATCATAACGTGCGACCGAGCAGTGAGTGAGGAAATACTGAGCGTAGAAGCGCGAACGTGCAGGCCGAATGTGCACGCGCGATATTTCATGCTATAGTTTCGCAACAAATGGGCTTCACTAAGTACACTTCACAAGCGGAAAAAGAGCGCGTACGAATGAACGAGGGTATACGCGCTTTGCAATTGCGCGTTATAGGAAACGAGGGTGAAAACTTCGGAATCATGTCGACGCGCGACGCGTTGGCAAAGGCAAAAGAACTAAACCTCGACCTCATCGAAATATCGCCCAATGCGCAACCCCCCGTCGCAAAAATCACCGACTACGGAAAATTCAAATACGAGCAGAAAAAGAAAGATAAGGAAGTGAAATCAAAGGCGCACGTTACGGAAACAAAAGGAGCGCAGGTAAAGATTGGCACTTCCGAACATGACATGCATATCAAGGCATCCAAGATTGCGGCATGGTTGCGCGAAGGTCATCGTGTCAAAATCGATCTTTTTCTGTGGGGCCGCTATAAATATATGGAGTTCAGCTTCCTTAAAGAGCGTCTCGAGCGCTTCCTCGCAATAATCCCGGAGGGTTATAAAATAGCCGAACCGATCCAAAAAAGCCCGAAAGGTCTCGCCGTATCGCTCGAACGCGATCTTTCGAAGCAAGTTTCGCCGCACCAGAGAGCTCCGCAACCCATAGAATCAGTTTCTAAAGAAAAGTAACAAAAGAAGCCAAAAACATAAAGAAGTTTGCATTTCTTACAACTTCGGGCATAATGCCAAATATCGCCCTAGAGTCGTTATTGTATGAAAACAAATAAATCATTCTCAAAGCGCATGAGGGTAACCCGCAAAGGAAAGATCGTCGCACGCGTTCCCGGTCACAATCACTTCAATGCCAAAGAGAGCGGTACGGGACGGATGCGTCGCAGACGTGCTTCTGACATCAAAATGACAGCCCAAGATCGAAGCAGATTCCTTCCCAATTAATAACATACGCAACATATGGCAAGAGTTAAAAGAGGAGTATCGAAAAATAAGCGTCGCAAAAATATACTTGCGCAGACAAAAGGCTATCGTTTTGCGCGTTCAAAGAAAGAGCGTGCGGCGAAAGAAGCGATATTTCACGCAGGAAACTACGCGTTCAAGCATCGCAGAGCAAAAAAGCGCGAATTCAGAAATCTCTGGACACTACGCATCAATGCGGCTGTACGCCCTCTTGGGCTCTCATATTCCACGTTCATCGGTGCCCTCAAGAAAAACCAAATCGGACTAGATAGAAAAACACTGTCTGAGCTAGCAAAAGAGTACCCAGAAACATTTACGCGAGTCGTCAAACAAATCAAAAATTAAACGCGCGAGGTGCTACAAGATGTAATCCGCATTCTTGCCCGTCGGATCCCATTTGTCGTGAGTGTTGAAGACTAGGTTTGTATTTTTCTTATCCTTCACTGTCATCTCGATCAAACGCTCGACCAGCGCTTTTGGATCGGAATCGTATATTATGTGATCGTTGGGCCTATGCGCCGACTCAATGACGCGTCTTATGATCTCGTCCGTCTCCCATGAGCCTTCGAGTATACCAATCGGCCGATGATCCTCGAAAGCGATCGAAAATTCATTTAGAGTACCGATCCTGCCGCAACCGATGACTACCGCATCCGACGCACGCACCAAAATAAGATCGCGTCCCGAATAACCGAACCCCGTGTATACGATTACGTCCATGTAATCGATCGGGAGTTTGTATGTTTCTATATGTTCGCGTTCCGTAGCCGCAGGCGAGAATCCTATGGAAAAACCGCATTCATCCTTCGCCCCCATTGCGGAGTACAGAGGAAATCCTGTCGTTGCGCCAGTCGTTATGATCGCCCCCTGCTTCGCGATCTCACGCCCCAGCTCCTTTGCTTTTTCAAAAGCATCCAACCCGCAAGCGCCAGTTTCAGCGGCGCCGGACACGCAAATCTTCACAACACCATAGCCTCCTGGAAGACGGCAAAAATTCCGCGGAACTGCAACGTGATTCGGATGCATGATTCGTTTTGAAGACATAGCTAAATTATAACACCCATTATTTTGTTTTTCTTCCATTCACCAACCGTTTTCCAAGTATCCAACCGAATACGGCGCCTAGCAGATCCATAACGAGATCTTTTGCCGTATCAAACGGATAAGAAAAATGATTAGCGGCGACTATACCTTCCGAATACTCGAATACCTCCCATGCTACACCAACAAAAAGAGCAAATATGAGACACCACAGAAACTGGGACTGGTTTTCCTTGCGTGCAATGAGCCACACACTGAAAATCCCCGCCCATAGTCCCCCCAAAAAATGCATGGGTATATCGAGCCACCATATGCGCCAATACAAAGAGTACTCGATAGCAAGCCACGATGTGACCGCAAGTGGAAAAAGAATCAGGAGTTGCGCAAACAGAAGTCTGGATTGAGGCATATGACACATTTTAACACCAAAACACTCCGCATTCGCGGAGTTTTTTGGTGTGGCAGGTACGGCAAGCCTGGGTTTGACGCCAGGTGGGTTGCCGCAGCATTCACACTACAAGAGCATGAAGCGATATGAGCATCCCTATTTGAGCCAAGCAGGTTGAAAGTACCAGCCACTAAATTGAAGTATACCACCACGCACTCATACGCAAGCTTGTGCTATGGAAGAATTCCGCTCAGCTCTTTTTCGTAGAGAATGTCCTCGCGAGAGACTTTGTAATCAATAAGTTCACCATTATCGAACCAGTGCGGAATTTCCATATTCGCCTCTTCCACAGAACCGGAGCCATGGATCAAATTGCGTACTGCGCGGTCGTCTGTATCGGACATGATGTATGAATCCACCACGAAGTCTCCGCGTATGGTGCCCACCGAAGCGCCGCGAGGCTCGGTGCCGCCAGTGATTTTGCGCACAAGCTCCACCGCATGCGCCCCTTCCCAAACCATGACGATTACAGGCCCCGCTGTCATGTACTTTTTAAGGTTTTTGAGAATTTTCGCGGTGATCTCCAGCGGATCCTCGGACGGCGGAACGAGCCCGCGGTCTTTGTAATTCTTAATGGTCTTTTCACCCGTAACACGCCGCCAATTCGGATCAAGAGTATAGTGTCCCTCGATTTGTTCTCCCGTGGGAATCTTCATCTTAAGACCCACTAATTTCAAACCGAGCCTCTCATAACGCGCAATAATCTCACCCATTAGCGCGCGCTGAATAGCATCGGGCTTTATTATGACGAGCGTGCGTTCATCTTTTGGATGATTCATATTATTATCGTGTTGCCATTTCCGACCTGCGCTCGAGAACCACAATGCGTTTCCCGTGATTAATTATAGTTTCCGCATCTCTATTTACAGCTCGAGCAATCGGCCGAATCTCTTCTAAAATATCATCCTTAAATTTCTCAAGATCATTCTTGGTTGCGTAATTCCTCAAATCATCTTTTGTCGCCATCCGTTCATTCATATTAAGTAAAACCTTCTTAAATTCCGAAAGGTCATTTTTAGTTGCGTAATTCCTCAAATCATCTTTTGTTGCCATCCGCTCATTCATACTAACAATCCGCTCGTCCATACCAAGCAGAACCTCCATGATTTGCTCTTGGGTGACACCACGTTTATGACTTATTTTTACCATGCGAGGAATCATATCACATACAAAATGGCTCGCTATCCGACGCGAATGTCCGGAGGTTAAACCTCCGGAGTAAATTGGGGATAACAAACTTAATTGGAGCATGTTACACTACTTACATGATAGAAGATCTTGAAAAGAAGGAGGCGGGTACTGGGAACGAAAAGATACCACAACCGGAAGGCCCTCCATCTGTGTCATGGGAAAGGCCAAAGGAAGAAATCAAATTACTTGAAGAAAGACTGAACCAACAAGGTAGAGACATAAACGCAAAAATAGAAGCATTTAAAGAGTCTCTCGTCATGCGCTTATCAAGCGAAGGTATGGACGACGCGCGTTTAAAAAAGCATCTCGACGAAGCGCGAACTATTGTGGGTGAATATAAAAGGGACACAGCTGAACGATTGAAATTACTGATTGCATTTCCTGCAATTGGTGTAGCGGGTGGGGCTGGTGCCATTGGCACGGTTCTCGCTCTTGGGTCAGGGTCAATAATACTCGCTCCAGCGATTTCTATTATCGGTCTCGCGTCTTTTATCGCAGCTGGACATACATATTTAAACCGTAAAACGGAAAAAGACGGGCTCGTAAGAAATTTGAAGGATCTCAACGTGAGGGCTGATCCGCGGAGCTTGTACTACACCGTCCGCGGAGATGGACATATTCCGACCATGGGTCAAGGTACCGATTCTGTGACTCTTCAGGAGCGGAAAATCGAAGATGCTGTAACTACGGCAAAGGGGCTGGCACTCTTATACAAAGACTCTGGTATCAATCCTGAATCAATAGACACGCATGGAGATCTGGAGCGAGTCATCAAACATCTTATTGATACAGCACCGATGGCTGAACCAAGGAAGCTAGAGGAATACGACCGCGACGACGGCATGGGAGGAGGTACGGGTGGTGGCGTCTCCGCCGCAACTATATATATGGCATTTGGGCCCACTCTCGGTGGTCACCGATAAAATAATATGTCACTTCGTAAACCCACCCTGCGCAGAGCGCAGGGCGTTGACGTCTGAGTCCGTTGATTA
>CAYHIZ010000039.1:0-7902 GCA_964356695.1 uncultured Candidatus Saccharibacteria bacterium
CCGGTACTGTAGCTTACCGGTGTGTTGCAATTAATTCTTGAACTCGGGGGGTTGGGCGGTGCAGTGCTCGGTAACCATGCTATCATTTTGATAATTATGCCGACATCTAAAAATCAACAGAGGTTAGTAAATGTTAAGACGAAGCGCGAGGCGATTCTGTTTGGATACTGGGTATTGGCAGTATGTGCAATTCTCATTGCATTGGCATGGACATATTACTCGGGTTCGTTTTTTTTCTACCATATCGATAAAAACAGCGGAGACAATCTTTCTCAAGCGGTAATGACATGGATTCCTGCGACGGAACTTCCGACGCAGGGTACCGGTTATTACGATCCAAACATTCCCGAATATTGGATTGAAAATGGTTATGTTACATGCGATCAGCAGGGGGTGATCGAGGGGTCTGATCCGGATACGTTTATGGCGGCATCAACAAGTGATTACGGCAAAGATAAGAATCATGCGTATTCTTGCCTGCGAGGAGTCATCCCCGAAGCGAAGCCGTCTTCGTTTATCGCGCTTTCGCGTGATTATGCGAAAGACTCTGGTAATGTGTATTTATTTGGAAACGTACTGCACGGTACGGACCCCGCCACATTTCAAGTCTTAGGACAAAATCCGAGCCATCCCGATGAGCGTGTTTTCTCGAAAGATAAAAACAACGTGTACTTCGGCGGCAATATTTTACTTGCTGCCGACCCCGAAACGTTCACCATTAATGACGGTTATGCTCATGATATTAATTGGGAATATACGTCTTCTGTTACACCCGGAAGGTCGGAATCTGTCGCGGCGAAAGCATACACCGCTACCTTGCCTTATGATTGTCATCAAGACACGGCTTGGGATCCTGGGACACGCCCCTTTCCCTCCTTTTTCTCAATGGACGGTGAAGTGGTCGGTTGGTCAGGACATGATTTAGTTTGTATAGCAAACATGAAAACCGCTAAAACTTATTCATACTCTTCAGATGCTCTAGCCATTGAGTCTGGTGGATTTGATGAGCTAGTATATATCTCGCGTGATGGCTCCAAACTCTATTATTTTAACAGATTGATTGGGAAAGGTATTGGCGATTCCTTGTCTTCATCTCCATGTTCGGAATGCGGATGGTACTCGACAGATGTAACCACAGGAAATCGTAAGAAACTTACTCAATTGACACAAGATGAAGTAGTGTATTTATCTGGAGGTTCAATATCATGGAACACTCTTATATTTTGGAATGATCACTTTGGGCCGACTGTGAATGGTGGCGGAGACGATTCGCTTTTGGATGTAAATGCAGAAAAGAACCTCGTGGCAAATACAAGAAGGACAGGGGGACGTGTGGTTTTGGAAGTCCGCAAACCGCATGATACGAATTGGGACTATTTAACGATAGATGCGTGGCTTTCTTCGTCGATTGTGCAGAGTTTGCACATACCTCAGAAAGGATTTTACTCGGATCTCAAGATTTCGCAGGACGGTCGCTTTGTTGACTATTTGTACATTGTCAACCGTGTAGTAAATGAAACCGACGACATCTTGGATTGGGGTACAACACAGCGTGGTCGGTTAAACATCGCAACAGGAGAAAACATCTTTCTTAATTGATAAGCTCACTGCACGTATGAGCTGTCGTATGTTCACCGACTCGTCGCGTCCGCGGACGCGAACGAAACCGAAACTTCGCTTTTGAAGTAGAGGACACTAAACCGTACTTGTCAAGATTGTGCATAAGGAAGTGTGCTGATATACTCGCGCAACGTTTGCTATGAGCTGATTGAGTCATTGTTGCGCTTTTGAAGCAAAGTGAAAAGATAGGTAAAGGGTCTGGTGGTGTGATAGACGTTTTCATAAAATATATTAATAACGCTTATACCTACAGCGAATAGTCTGCTGTATGGGTATGTTGTTGTAAAATGCCGAAAACAAAAGCGCGACCGCAGAAATATTTCGGACGATCGAGCGAGCCTCTCATCAAGCTTCCGTCGCTCGTCGAGTCTCAAATAGCCTCATTCCGCGAATTTGTTGAGAGTGGCGCTGAACGCGTATTCAAGGAGTTTTCTCCAATCAATGATCATTCGGGAAAGAAATTTGAATTGAAACTCATCAAGTTCACTTTCGGAGAGCTTAGATGGGACGAACATTACGCAAAGCGCACAATGAGAACGTTCGAGGCTCCGCTTTCAATGGTTGTCCGTCTTAAAAATAAAACAACGGGTACGGAAAAAGAGCAAGAAATATTTCTTGCGGACTTTCCGTGGATGACCGCCCACGGCACCTTTATCGTCAACGGCGTTGAGCGCATTATAGTGCCACAACTTGCGCGCAGTTACGGAGTATTTTTTGAATCTATACCTTACAAAGGAAAAAGTTATTTCGCGGCAAAAATCATCCCCGCTCGCGGGGTTTGGATAGAGGTTGAGTCCGATCCCGATGGCGGAATATATGTAAAGGTAGATCGAAAGCGTCGCTTTTCCATCACTTCGCTTCTGCGCGTTCTTGGTCTTGCGACGGATAAGGAGATTAAGGCGAGGTTTGTAAATTCGAAAAGCGCGACGGCGGCGATTACCGCTACTCTTGCGCATGATCCCGCACACACGCAAGAGGAGGCGTTTGTAGAAATCTACAAGAAACTGCGTGACGGGGACATAGCGACTCCTGAAAGTTCGCGTGAACACGTGCGTTCTCTGCTTTCGGCTGAGCGTTACGATTTCTCGCGTGTCGGCAGATTTCACTTTAATCGCCGTTTCGGTCTTGAAACTAAAGACAAAGATCTTGCGGAGTCGGTCCTTACTATCGAAGACATTGCCTTGATTATCACGCGCATAGCGGAATCGAATGATAATCCGGCGGCTTTGCCGGATGACATCGATCATTTGGGTTTCCGTCGAGTGCGCTTTACCGGAGAACTTTTGGAACAGAGAATGCGTGTTGGACTATCACGTATGAAGCGCAACATCCAAGACAGGATGGCCATGGTCGACCCCGACACGACGCTTCCCGTGCAGTTTGTGAATCCTCGTCCGTTTCAGGCGGTGATACGAGAATTTTTCACTACCGATCAGCTCTCACAGCTTATGCAACAGTACAATATTCTTGATGAGATCGAGCACTTGCGCACGCTCTCCACGCTCGGTCGTGGTGGCCTCACAAGCGAACGTGCAGGGCTCGAGGTGCGCGACGTACATTCTTCACATTATGGACGCGTATGTCCTATTCATACTCCAGAAGGTAAAAACATTGGTTTGGTGCTTCACATGTCCCTTTACGCACGTCCCAACGAATTTGGAATTATAGAGACGCCTTATGCGAAAGTTGAGAACGGTCGCATAACAAAGGAGGTGGTTTATTTAAACGCATTTGAGGAGGAGCAATATGCTATCGCGCACGCTGCAACACAGCGCGAAGCCGATGGACGTATTATCGAAAAATTTTCGGAGGTGCGAAAGGGCGGAAAGCCCACTTTGGTAAAACGTGAAGCGGTGGATTATATCGAGGTTGCTACCAATCAGCCTTTCTCCGTTGCCACATCATTAATTCCGTTCGTGGAGAACGACGACGCGAACCGCGCACTTATGGGTTCCAACATGCAGAAACAGGCCGTGCCATTGGTGAGCCCTGAGGCGCCGTACGTCGCTACCGGTGTTGAATCTGCGGCGGCACGTGATTCGGGCCGGCTCGTCATCTCGGAAAATGACGGAGATGTGGTGTATGCGGACGCACGAATGATAAAGGTCAAGAATACAGATGGAAAAACAAAAGAATATCCTCTCGTTAATTTCTCGAGAACAAACGGCTTTACGGCCTTTCATCAAAGACCCGCGGTCTCGGTAGGTGATTCAATAAAAAAAGGTGATATGCTGGCCGACACCTCCACTTCCGCTGGCGGTCAAATGGCGATTGGACAGAATGTTCGCGTTGCATTTCTCCCATGGTTTGGCGCCAACTATGAGGACGCGATCGTAATTTCAGAACGTCTTGCAAAAGACGCGCGTTTTACGTCTATCCATATGGAGGAGTTCGTTTCCGTAGTGCGCGACACCAAACTCGGTAGCGAGGTAACGACTCACGATATTCCAAACGTTTCTGAATTCAAACTCCGTAATCTTGATGAGGATGGCATTATCCGCATTGGTGCGGAGGTGCGCTCGGGCGACATTTTAGTCGGCAAGGTCACACCCAAGGGTGAGACACAGCTTACGCCGGAGGAGCGCCTGTTGCATGCGATATTCGGCGAGAAAGCAAAAGATGTGAAAGACACATCGCTTCGTATGGAGGGAGGAAAACGCGGTCGCGTGGTGGGAGTAAAAGTATTTTCTCGCGAGACGGGCGACCAGCTCGAAAGCGGGGTCATCAAACGCGTTCACGTAGAAGTGGCACAGCTTCGCACGATTTCGGTGGGAGACAAGCTTGCCGGTCGTCATGGCAACAAAGGTGTCATCTCTCGCGTCCTTCCGGAAGAAGACATGCCTTTTGACGAAGAGGGTAATCCTGTAGACATTATTCTAACTCCCCTCGGAGTTCCAAGTCGAATGAACCTGGGTCAGATTCTCGAGCTTCATTTGGGTCTCGCCGCGGAAATGCTTGGATACCAAGCGATCGTTCCATCGTTTGCCGGTGCATCGGAAGAAGAAATTAGAAGCGAGCTGAAAAAGGCTGGTGTTTCCGATACGGGCAAACGCATTTTATTCGATGGGCGTACGGGAGAAGCATTTGCTCAACCAGTTTCGGTAGGTGTCATGTATATTCTGAAGCTTCACCACATGGTCGAAGATAAAATACACATGCGCTCGATAGGTCCGTATTCTTTAACCACACAGCAACCTCTTGGGGGCAAGGCTCAAAATGGGGGACAGCGCGTGGGAGAAATGGAGGTGTGGGCATTTCTTGGCTACGGAGCCGCGTATTCGTTGAGGGAGATTTTAACCATTAAATCCGACGACATTCTCGGTCGTAGCGCGGCCTTCGACGCTATCGTTTCCGGCAGGCGCATCGAGGAGACGCATACGCCAGCCACATTCAATGTGCTGGTGCGGCATCTCCGCGGTCTTGGCATCGATATGGAATTTATGGAAGGCAATCAAAATAATATGACTAAATAATATTTATGAAGAAAAAAGATGGTATTCCACAGGATTTTTCAGCAGTCGCAATGAGATTGGCGAGTCCCGAGCGCATTCTCGAATGGAGTTCCGGTGAAATAACAAAGCCGGAGACGATAAATTACCGTACGCAGAGACCCGAGAAAAACGGTCTTTTCGACGAGCGAGTTTTCGGTCCTGAAAAAGACTACGAATGTTATTGCGCAAAATATCGCGGTATACGTTTTCGTGGCATCATATGTGAGAAATGTGGCGTTGAAATCACGCGAGCGATCGTTCGGCGCGAACGCATGGGTCACATCGATCTTGCTACTCCGGTTTCTCACATCTGGTTCCTTCGCGGAATACCATCGAGAATCGCTCTTATGCTCGGTCTTTCTGCAGCTGAAGTCGAAAAGGTAGTTTATTTCGCGGGCTACATAGTGACGCATGTTGACGAAAATGAACGGATACGGTTGTTAAAGGATCTAGAACAAGAATTCCAAACTAAAACCAAAGCGGCCGCAAATGCAGAAGTGAAAACGGATCTTAAAGAAAAGGCGCAAAAGGCTAAAAAGGAAATAGAGTCGATTCGGATCGGTGTAGTTTTAGAAGAGGCCGCTTATCATTTGTATGCCGTAAAATATGGCGCGATGTTTCGGGCGACGATAGGAGCGGAGGCGTTATATAATATTCTTAAGCAAATCGATATCGATGAGTTTATAAAACGCATCAGAGAGGAATATGAAAAAGCTCCGGCGGTTGAGCGCGATAGGTTGCGCAAACGCTTGTCGCTCGCCGAGAACTTGAGACGGTCTAAAGTAGCTCCGGAATGGATGTTCATCACTCGTCTTCCTGTAGTTCCTCCGGCGCTTCGCCCAATGGTTGCTCTCGAGGGCGGTCGTCATGCTTCTTCCGATTTGAACGATCTTTATCGTCGCGTGATCAATCGCAACAATCGTCTGAAACGACTCCTCGCCATACATGCGCCGGAGGTTATTCTTCGCAACGAAAAGCGTATTTTGCAGGAGGCCGTCGACGCCCTTCTCGACAATTCAATGCGACGAGGGGCGGGCGTGCTCGGGATATTGGGAGGCAGACGCCGTGCACTGAAATCTTTGGCTGATTATCTCAAAGGAAAACACGGCTATCTTCGCCAAAACCTTCTTGGAAAACGAGTGGACTATTCCGGTCGCTCGGTCATTGTTGTCGGTCCCGATCTCGCTTTAGACGAGTGCGGTTTGCCCAAGCATATGGTACTGGAGTTGTTCCGCCCGTTCGTCATTCAGGGGCTTCTGGCACGCGAACTTGCCTACAACATTCGTGGTGCCGGTCGTCTAATCGAAGACGAGGCATCGGAAATTTGGCCTATTCTTGAAGAAGCAATCAAAGGTAAATATGTGCTTCTGAATCGTGCGCCTACACTTCACCGCCAGTCGATTCAGGCGTTTCGACCGATTCTTGTCGAGGGAAATGCCATACAAGTACATCCTCTGGTTTGTCCCGCATACAACGCCGACTTCGACGGAGACGCTATGGCTGTACATGTTCCGCTTTCGGAGGCGGCACAGTTGGAGGCCGCGAAAATAATGTCGGCGAATAAGAATATTTTGAAACCGGGATCCGGCGATGTTGTGGTTGCTTCAAAACTTCTCGATATTGTTCTTGGATGTTATTGGATGACGAAGTCCGTGGACGGCCTAAAGGGCGAGGGAAACGCATTTCCTTCTACCAACGCGGCGATTACGTCATACGATTTTCGCGCAATAGACTTGCGGGCGAAAATAAGAGTCCTTCCGGGAGATAGTTCCAAATACGAACAGTTCGGCGGAAAATTGTTTGAAACGACAGTTGGCAGGCTTCTATTCAACTCGGTGCTCCCGAGCGATTTCCCATACGTGAATGATGAGATAACAAATAAAAGAATGCAAGCATTGGTGCAGAATCTAGTAACTCATTATTCCCTCGACGGCATTCCCGGTATTCTCGATAAAATAAAAGCATTCGGTTTCCGTTACGCCACATATGCCGGCATCACATGGTCGATTTCCGACGTAGTCATTCCGAAAGAGAAAGAGGCGTTGATTCGCGAGGGGCACGAACAAGCGGCGAAAGAACAGGAAAACTTCGGCGAAGGACTTCTCACGGAGGAGGAGCGTCGTCGCATGACGATCGAAATTTGGGGAAAAGTTTCCGGCAGTCTGCGAAAGCATGTTGTCGAAGCGCTCGATAGGCACGGATCTGTGCACGACATGATAACCTCTGGAGCTCGTGGAAGCGTTGTGCAGCTCCATCAAATGGGCGGAATGAAAGGTTTAATTACTAATCCTCGCGGTGAAATTATCGAGTTTCCCATCACCTCGTCTTTGAAAGAGGGACTCACTCCTATCGAATACTTCATCTCTACTCATGGTGCTCGCAAAGGTCTGGCAGACACCGCTCTCAATACCGCTCGTGCCGGTTATCTAACGCGTCGTCTTTTTGATGTTGCGCACGATGTCATTATTCTGGAAGCTGATTGTGGTACGAAAGAGGGGGTAACTATAGTACGGCCCGGAAAAGAGAATATAGGAGATTCATTTGAAGACAGGATAATAGGGCGCGTGCTTGCTGAAGACCTGTCTCCTGTCCGCGCAGGCGGGGCGCAGGCAGACATCGCTTCCTTTAAGCACGGGAATGTCTTGGATCGCGATTCCGCGAGAGCGATCGAGAAAGATTTGTCGATCGAAAGTGCGATTGTCCGATCTCCGATAACGTGCAAGATCGCGCGAGGAATATGTCAAAAATGTTATGGTATCGATTTGACTACCGGTGAACTTGTCGATTTGGG
>CAYHIZ010000040.1:0-7762 GCA_964356695.1 uncultured Candidatus Saccharibacteria bacterium
ACGGAAACGTATAAGGTGCAACGGCAAAATTCCTACCCGCGTGCAAGGCCGTGTCCAGCTCTTTCTTCGGAAAGGGCGGGAAGTGCCGCTTGAGGTGATCGGCAACGATCATCCCAGATAAATGACTGTCGCCGATTTTGCCTGCCGCAGGCAGTTGCAAAATCGAGCGTCCCGAACGAAGTTGAGGGGCTGGAGAAACAA
The DNA here is from genome assembly GCA_964356695.1 of uncultured Candidatus Saccharibacteria bacterium. Lineage (GTDB taxonomy): Bacteria > Patescibacteriota > Minisyncoccia > Phycocordibacterales > UBA2100 > UBA10103. Next base: position 202 of record CAYHIZ010000040.1, read on the forward strand.
TCCTTCGACAAGCTCAGGATGCTCGGTTCTGTAACCACCTGCGGTGGACAGAATCGGCACAGAATCCGGTTTATGACGCAGTGAACTCGAGTGAAATGGGAGTGCTTGCACTCCCATTTCCGAGGGGGCAAGCGAGATGTCCGATTTGCTTAAAATGAATAGTGAAATTCCAATTCCATTAAATCAAATTTCATGTCACTCATTTTACTCAAAAAAACACTTCAATCATATGCATCGCGCGAGCGCAAAAAAACAAACGAATGGTTTTTTAAGACTGGAAAGGGGCAGTATGGCTACGGGGATAAGTTTATAGGGGTCAGCGATCCCGACAGCCGCAAAGTGGCTAGACAATTTCATAACTTGCCCCTTCACGATGTAAAGAAATTACTACAGTCAAAAATTCACGAAGAACGCACTACGGCGCTTAAAATACTCGTACACGAATTTGAATCTGGCGATAAAAGAAAACAGAAGCGGATTTATGATTTCTATCTCGAGAATTTTAAGTATGTAAACAATTGGGATTTGGTTGACGGTTCGGCGTATAAAATTGCAGGGACTTACTTACTGGAATATCCCAAAAAAGCGAACATTCTCAGCAAATACGCAAGATCAAAGAATCTTTGGGAACGACGACTTTCTATTGTGGCGACACTGGCGTTCATACGCTCCAATCAATTTGGATGGACAATGAAAAATGCAAAAACACTTCTTTCCGACTCCCACGACCTTACTCGCAAAGCGGTTGGCTGGATGCTTCGCGAAGTGTGGAAACGTGACCATCAACTGGTTGAAGATTTTTTAATCAAAAATTATAAACAAGTTTCCCGCACAACTTTGCGCTATGCCATTGAACGAATGGAGGAGAAAAAACGCAAGCGATTTTTGAAAGGTTTTAATTGAATTATTATCTAAAAAATGAGATACTTCGACAGTCGGACAAAGTCATTAATAAACTAATTAAAAACAATATGAACACATCACAAATTTATCCGGGAGCGTATACGCTTATCTCTTATTTAACAATCAAATAAAATTATGGCAACAATTAATCCCCACATCAACCAAATTTAATTAATAAAATAACTTACATAATTCTATGGAAACAAAAAGTGGAAAATATGTCGATGGGTTTGTAATACCTATAAAAAAGAAGGATGTGGCAGCATACCAAAGAATGGCAGAATGGGGAGCTAAAATGTGGAAAAAGAATGGTGCCTTGGAATATTTTGAATGTGTCGGAGACGACTTAAAAGTGAAAAAGGGCATGGGGCAAGGATTTGGCAAGCTTGCAAGGCTTAAGCCTGACGAGACTGTTATCTTCTCTTGGATTGTATACAAGTCTCGCGCACACCGTGACCAAGTGAACAAAAAGATAATGAGCGACCCAAGCATGCAAGATTTCGACATGTCTACAGTGCCGTTTGATATGAAGAGGTTCGCAACGGGAGGATTCAAGCCGATAGTTGAAGCGTAATTAACTTAGGAGTAAGTGAATTGTCGCCGAAGAAAAACTTATGAAAAAGCAAGCCAAAAAGCAGAAGGTTTGCAGCAGGGACCACAAATTTGAAGGAAGTGGTCCATGTCCGGGCTGTTGGCCGTCTGGTGCGAAAAGATACGACCAGAAGAGAAAATAAAATTATGCAAAAAACTACTGCTACAGCAATCTCAGAATACAACAAACTGCAAACAAAAAGCGTAAAAGAAATTTGTAATTTATTGGAAATAAATATAAATAAACACTTAAAAAGCGAGGTAAAGATCTGGCATGGTTCACCTGTTTGGTTTATAGACGGGAACCCGATAGTGTCATATTCCGTTAGAAAAAATGGCAGCACATCACTTATGTTTTTTAGTGGGCAAAGTTTTGAAGAAAAAGATTTAAAATCAGAAGGTAAATTTAAAGCTGCCGAAATAGCTTATACAGACGTAAAGGAAATCAAAGTCACGCATCTAAAAAGATGGCTTAAAAAAGCGAGAGTAATACAATGGGATTACAAAAACATTGTAAAAAGAAAAGGACGACTAGAGAGATTATCATAGTATGAAAATAACAGATGAACACAATGAGAGAATTGCAAAAATGACATTTGCCTCAGTATATCCGCTTTATCTTGCAAAAGTGGAGAAGAAAGGAAGAACGAAAAAAGAATTGCATCAAGTTATTCAGTGGTTAACTGGTTACAGTGTAAAAAAGATGCGAGAACTCATAAAACAAAAAGTGACTTTTGAACAATTCTTTCAGAATGCGAAAGTGAACACAAACGCCAAGCTCATTATCGGAGTCATTTGTGGCTATCGGATAGAAGAAATTAAAAATCCATTAATACGACAAGTCAGATATTTAGACAAGTTGGTGGACGAATTGGCAAAAGGAAAAACGATGGAGAAGATACTGCGAAAATAACAATTTCCACCAAAGAAAATATAATCTCATGAATAAAACTGCTAAAATTTATATCGATATGATTGTGGAAGAAAAACTTGAAATCAAAAAGTTATGACCACTTACAAACACACTCAAATTGGTTACCTGATGTTGATTGTGACGCTGGCCGTGCTTGTGTTTTTCGCATGGGCTCAGATTACGGCTCGGGCCGAACCTCCCTCGTACGACTCTGGCACAAATTTTGCCGTTACTATAATAATGGCATTGATGCTGCTTATTCCTGCATCGTTTGCAACGCTGACAGTGTCCATTGGCGAGAACTGTCTTCGGATCAAATTTGGCTATGGAATTTTCGCCAAGAAGTTTCCACTTAATCAGATAGCCTCAGCTCAATCAGTAAAAAATCACTGGTACTACGGATGGGGAGTGAGGGTCTGGTTATGGCCGTATATGTGGATTTACAATGTTTCCGGTCTTGACGCAGTTGAAATAATTATGAGAAACGGAAAAATTTACCGCATAGGAACGGATGCTCCCAAAGAACTTGAGGCTGCAATTAAGCGGGTTACAAATTTCTGATTGAAAATTTTGCCGTCAAAAAAATATGTATGGCAAACATTCAACCCAACACTGTCGCGAAAATTCCACACAAAATACCGAAAGACCTGCATAAATTATTGCGATCCAACAAGGGTGTTTTAGATAAATGGGAAAAACTAACACCGCTAGCGCAGAACGAATGGATTTGTTGGATTACTATCGTAAATCCCGCGAGATTTCTGGCTCCTCGGCTCGGCAATGCAAAAGGGTACTTTCGCATTGCACTCGCTCTACGTCGCCAGTAAAAAAAGCAGAAACAAGGAGAGAGCACTTGGAGCGCTTGCAGGAAGATTTGTTGAAGGGAAAGAAAAGACCATGCTGTTGGCCCGGATGTCCGCACCGCAGAGAGAGTGCGAAAAAATGGTTTAAATAGTTTTTTAACAAATAACTCGCGCTTTCGCCTTGCTCTTTTACATTATGATATACTTACGCCAATGGAAAATTACATACGCTCGGAAGCATTGGCTCGTAGATTTGTATTCATCCTCTTTGCTTTTTTGCCGTTTTTCTTCGTACCGGTACAGTGGGTGAGTGTCGCACAAGCGAAGATAATTTTTGCGACCGTTATTGCAGTCGCTGCCTTTTTAGCGTGGTTATCCACATCTCTTCGTGAATCGCGATTTCGAATTCCATTGAGTCCTCTTCTGGTCGCCGCCATCCTTATTCCTGCTGCGCATCTGATTTCCGCATTTGCAACCGGCGCTTCTTGGGGAGCTTTCTTTGGTCAAGAAACCATACAAAATACCGTAGTCGTATCCGTAGTTTGGTACATAATTCTACTTTTGTCCGCAGTGGTATTGAGTACTGGTAATGATCGTACATCGTTCGCATTACGCTCACTCATCTTCGGGAGTTCAATGGTTCTTCTTGTGCAGATCATACATCTTGCCATTCCGTCGTTTACTTTCGGGGGCGTATTGCAGATAAATTCCGCATCGATAGTCGGCAGCTGGCACGATCTCGCTATTTTCCTGGGGCTCACGGCTTTCGTTTCTATTGCATTTCTCGGTACTCAAATTGCCGTAGGGTATTGGCGTTATATGGCTTTTCTCCATGCACTTGTCGCAGTTCTTTTTTTGACACTCATCAACTACTCCGATGTTTGGGTAGGTCTCTTTTTTGTCTGCATTTTCTACGCATTTTTCGCATACAAAACTCGCGCTAAGGGTGAGAGCATGTTCCCAATTAAAGGCGTTATGTCGCTTGTATTCGCCGCTCTTACACTAGGTCTTTATTTCGGCGGTTTTGCTATTCATAGGGCTCTGCCCGCCCAATTGCAAGTTACGCAAACAGAGGTGCGGCCATCGTGGCAGGGTACGTTTGAGATTGGTCAAAAAGTTTTTGCAGAACCGAACCGAATCTTTTTTGGTTCCGGCCCGGGCACGTTTTCGAGAGAGTGGGGACTTTACAAACCATCAGCCGTTAATACAACTCAATTTTGGAACGTAGACTTTTATAACGGTGTCGGTCTGATCCCAACATCGATCGTTACTATGGGTATACTCGGTCTTCTTTCATGGGGCGCCGTGTGTGTAGGACTTCTGTGGAGTCTGTGGAAGTGGTTCAAAAAATCTTCTTCGGATGCGGTTGTTTATACAACTCTCATAGTTAGCTCTATCTATCTTGCTGTTTTTCACGTTCTTTACGTTCCTGGACCGCTCCTCTCGCTGATTACTTTTCTTATTTTTGGAGCTCTAGTCGCAGAAGAGATGCATAGAGGGGTAGTTCAAGAGTGGGTTGCCGAGCTATCTTTTGAGAGTTGGGCGGGGAGCGCGGGGGCAGTTCTTGCTTCTATATTCGGTCTCCTCGTACTCTTTATGGGTATTCAATCGATGCGGGCAAGCATATCGGATATTTTTGTGAACCGAGCGATTGTTGAATATAACAGAACGCAAAACATCCAAGCCTCTTCGCGTTCAATATCACTTGCTGTTATGGTATTGGGAAGCAACGATCGCGCTCACCGCGCCGGTGTAGAGCTTGGCTTCCTGCAGCTTTCTAAAATGATTGCGGCGGGTGGCGACAGCGACGAGATGCGCGCTAAGCTCCAAGAAACTCTAAATTCAACCATACAGCACGGTCTTGTGGCAGTTTCCATTGAAGATCAAAATTATCAGAATTGGCTTACGCTTGCACGACTTTACGGCGAGCTTGCAGGCATCGGAGTTGCGGGGGCTGAGGATTCAGCTCGCTCAGCATACACAAAGGTCCTGCAAACTAATCCCACGAGTCCTCTTCCTTATCTTGGGCTCGCACAGCTTGATTTGGTTAAGAAACATGAGATTGACGCTCGTAAGAATCTCGAATCCGCGATAGCGATAAAGCCCGATTTTGCCGCCGCGCATTTCTTGCTTTCGCAAATACATGCCCGCGCGAATGATTTAGTCAAAGCGGAACAGCATGCCGCGGCAGTTGTGCAGATTGCGCCGGAAGATTCTCTCGGCTGGTACAATCTTGGTACAATTTTTTATACGATAGGCAACAATCAAAATGCGGCACTCGCTCTGGAGCGCGCCACGAAACTTAACAAGGATTATGCGAATGCACTTTTTCTTCTCGGGCTCTCATACGAAAGACTCGGTCGACATAAGGATGCACTCGCGTCTCTCAAGCTTGTTGCCCAATCAAATCCCGGAGATAAGGGTCTTGCTGAACTGATCGCAAAACTTGAAGCGGATAAAGGCTCGGAAACTCCGTTACAATAGAAAAATATGATGCATGAGGCATTGAGATTTCTCGCCTCGCCGGTGCGTGGTCTGCAAGCGGCGGCTTATGTGCTTGCACTATCCGCGCTGTTTTCTTCGATTCTTGCGCTTATGCGCGATAGATTACTTGCGCATACGTTTGGCGCCGGAGCGGAGCTAGATCTTTATTACGCGGCTTTTCGGATACCCGACCTTATTTTTGTTGCGACGGGTGCGTTGGTTTCGGTCTATATTCTTATTCCACAACTCGCACATCGCCGACCGGAACAACAAAAAACATATATTGATACGGTCGTCATAGGGTTTTCCGCGTTCGCAATCGCCCTTTCTCTGATTATCGCGCTCGCCACTCCGTATTTATTGGGATTTTTGTTTCCTACGATCTCTGCCTCCGGTCTCTTGCCGACACTAATCATGCTGACACGCGTGATGTTGCTTCAGCCAATCTTTTTGGGTCTTTCAAATATTCTCGCCGCCATTACGCAGGCCAAGAATCGATACGCACTCTATTCGCTGTCGCCGATTCTCTACAATCTCGGTATCATAGCGGGTCTTCTGATTTTGTATCCATATTTCGGAATCATAGGTTTAGCATGGGGAGTTGTACTCGGGGCGACTCTGCACGCCCTAGTGCAGGTCCCGTCTATAATTGGAGACGGTTTTTTTCGCTCGGTGCCGAAGTTTAGTGAACAAAGAGCCTTTTTTGAGACAATCTCTATTTCGATCCCGCGTGCCCTCGCGCTCTCCATGAATCAGATAATGTTTCTCGGGCTAACGATACTTGCCTCCACGCTTGCGTCGGGGTCGATTGCCGTCTTTACTTTCGCATACAATCTTATGAGCGTACCGCTCTCTATAGTAGGAGCTTCGTATTCCGTTGCCGCGTTTCCTGCGCTCGCTTCGGCTCATGCAAACGGCCGTTATACGGAATTTATAGAACATGTTGCTGTCGCCGCGCGCTATATCCTATTTTGGTCGCTACCGATCATAGGAATTATCATCGTACTGCGCGCACACATAGTGCGTGTCGTTCTTGGTACCGGCTCCTTCGATTGGACGGACACGCGTCTGACAGCGGCCGTATTTGCGCTCCTCTCGCTTGCTCTAGCCGCGAACGCTCTTACGCTTCTTCTTACGCGCGCATACTATGCGGCCGGACGCACGCTCGTTCCGTTTTTCATTGCTGTCGTTTCTGCCGCGCTCACTATTCTTTCTGCCGTCTTGTTTGTGCAGTGGATTGAATATCCATCGGTATCGAGCGTTGTGCAGGAATTTATGCGTCTAGATGGAGTGCCGGGAATCGCGATTCTAGCCATTGCTTTCGCACAGGCCTCTGTGTCTGTTGTTATGACTTTGGTACTCGCACTCTCCTTTGAGAAGAAATTCGGCGGCTTTTTTGCGCGCGTACGCACCGCTTTTGTCGATGGCATTCTAGCCTCTTTTGTTGGAGCGTTTACCGCATATGGCATGCTTTACGCTATCGGACCGCTTGCGCTTTCTTCGACATTGCTTTCGGTATTCATGCGCGGACTCTTCGCCGGCTTTTTGGGTTTTGCCGCCATAGGACTTGTTTACGCACTCCTCCGAAGCAAAGAATTTCAAGAAACCGTTTTCTCCATTAGAAACAGATTGTGGCGAGTTTCTTCAAAACCCATTCTTTCGGCGGAAGATGCGGTTTCCTAGAGTCCGCAATAGCGGCCGCTAAAGGGCAACTCTTTTGTCTTCAAACGGACCAATTACACCATTTGGTCCGTTTAGGCGAGTTCTCGTAGAATGGTACGCTGATGCTAGACCTCTTACATGGAACGAGAACTTTCCTGACTTCGGAAATGCAACACCCTCACTTCTTGTGGATAACATCAAAAAG
>CAYHIZ010000041.1:0-7746 GCA_964356695.1 uncultured Candidatus Saccharibacteria bacterium
AAGATATTCTATATATGTTGCAAACCCTTCGTTGAGCCAAAGATCGGTCCACCATTCCATTGTGACTAAATTTCCAAACCATTGATGCGCGAGTTCGTGGCATATCACAATCGCAGTTCGTTGCTTGGAAGAAAGCGACGTGTGCGTCTCATCAACCAAAAGCACGCTTTCGCGATATGTGACAGCTCCCCAATTTTCCATCGCCGATGCTTCAAAATCGGGAAGCGCAATCGCATCGAGCGTATCGAGCGGATAAGGAATACCGAAATATTCTTCGTAAAGTTCCAGACAGCGAACAGTCGTATCGAGCGCAAACTCCGCCTGATGCTTTTTACCGGGCGTTGTGAAAATTCTAACCTGAACGCCACTTTTTGTCTTTCCTTCGAGGAATTCGAAGTCGCCGACGATAAAGGCAAGCAAGTACGTCGACATTTTAGGCGTGGGAGCGAAATCGATGATTTGATATCCATGAGTGTGTTCTCGCGTAGCTATCGGGAGCGTGTTGGATATTGCGGTTTTGTCTGATGGAATAATCAACGAAACTTGAAAGATCGCCTTTTGCGCAGGCTCATCAAAACACGGGAACGCGCGCCTGGCATCCGTTGCCTCAAATTGCGTCGTCGCAATAACCTTCTCCATTCCTTCGTGCATATACTTCGACTTGTAAAATCCTCGAAGCGAATCGGAAAGCAGTCCGCGAAATTCAAGCATGAGTTTCGCTTCGCCTTTTGGAATATCTTTCTCAAATAAAAATGTTACTGTTTCTTTCTTTGTATCATAAGACATTTTCTTCGAGAAGAATTCGGTCGTGCCAAATTGCACCTTCACTGTTGCAATCTCGATGTCCTTGGAGTGAAGAGTTATTTCTTTTACGTTTTTCGCGATTATTATATCTATCACTTCTTCTCCACTAAACACGCCTGCGTCCAAGTCCAGCGTCAGCGTAAGCTTATAATAAACAGGCACGACATTATCTCCGAGTCTTACGGATGATCTCTTCACTACTTTTTTCTTTTGCATAGAGGCTATTCTATCAGATTCTATCGCCATCCTGATTTGTTTTATGCCTCCGTCTAATGGATAATGTATCTGGTTTGCTTTGGCCTGGTGGTGAAGGGGTAACACGGGAGTCTGCAAAACTCTTATGCGCGGGTTCGAGTCCCGCCCAGGCCTCAAGTCGTTCTCTTTTACTGAAAGCGACTAACGAACAAGCCGGGATGGCGGAATGGTTTACGCAGAAGACTTAAAATCTTTGACCCGAAAGGGTTTGTGGGTTCGAGTCCCACTCCCGGCAAACGAGCGAAGCGAGATTGGCGGGGAGCGATGCGCCTGCACCACAAGGGCACTTCGATTTTCTAAAGCGGAATACCGCTAAGAAAATCTGGTCGCGCGCATCGCGTGTGGGACGAGAACGCCGGAGCGATCTCGCATCAACAGATGCGACAGTGAGCCATGGTCGTGAAATTCTTTGCGCGACGACGCAAAGAATATTCCTGACCGAGCCCCACGTACAATTGCAATCACTTAAACCTTGTGGTACAGTATCGTCAGGCTGGGATAACGAGAGAAAGGATACACCATGAAAAAATGGTTGGCGATGCTCATTGTTGCGTGCCTGGGAATAGGCACGTTCGCAGTGGCAAAGTCGGAGTCTCCGTCTCCGACGATAAAAGTTGCACTAAGTCACGTTGACAACGTGCTGGGCTACTACACCACCCAAGGTGTGGGGATTTGTCATGTATACAAAGTAGAATTGGGTAGATTCAATACTACTACTACTTCTTTTACACTCCTCTGTAAAAACAGTCTGTTACAATACAATGGAGAGTGCACTCGACCATCCCCCTACCCCTGTACCATGGGAATCGTATACTACGGAAAACTAGAGATAGGGGACATATTTGGATGCAAGGTGTCCACATGGACGTATCTCCGCACGTCGACAATTGCAAATGCGGAATATTATACCAACTGTCGACTCATGTCGAAATGATTGCCCAAATTACCGATCGCCCACCGACGCCCCCCCCCGACGACATGGTTCGTCGGGGGCCTTTTTTTGATTCAAAAAAGTGGCGAAAATATTGTGCTACAATTTCACGATGTTGTTTCGAAGTCGCGCGATTCGCTGGACGATAGTCTTCCTCATTCTTATAGCTATTTCTCCTTCGCTCACGTTTGCCCAAATTCCCGAACAGATCGTTCCGTGCACGGGCGCGCTGGGCGACAATCCCTGTGAATTGTGCGACATCGCGCAACTTGCTCAGAATCTACTCAATACCGGCATCTATATTGCAGTATTTCTTTCGGCGATTCTATTTGCGTATGCGGGATGGGAATATATGACAGCCGGAGGCGAATCCGGCAAAGCCAGCAAAGCGAAAGAAATCTTTTGGAATGTCGGTGTCGGACTCCTTTTAATTCTCGCATCATGGCTCATTGTCGATCTTATAATGAAAACCTTGGTCAAAGATGGAGGGTCAATCGGACCATGGAACGCCATCTGTTAGCGTTATGATTTTTTCTTGCGGAAAAGATTCATTTATCATATAGTGTCGATTCATGTCGCAGGATCAACTCATAAAAATAGCTTGTCAGAAGTGCTCTCGCACGAACTATTGGTCGCGCAAAAATAAGAAGCTTGTTACCAAGAAAATCGAACTCAAAAAATACTGCAAATGGTGCCGAGCGCACACTCCGCACAAAGAATCTAAAAAGTAGCCCTGCTTCGCACAATACAAACCCGCTTCAGCGGAATCGGTTTAATATATCTCTAAAGAATTTCCGTGCCCCCCGAATATCGGATCGGTTTTCCGCAGTGCTGGTCGATTGTGTGCTTGTCGCGATAGTTTCTATACTTGGAGTTGGAGCTTTCGAATGTGCGGGAGTCTTCCGCGGTACGTTCCGCGATACATGAATAATAGATGAGGCCTGCAAGCTGGCCACCCGAGCTTTTTCGATTTTTTGCAATTCATCGGTGGTCAAAAGAAAAGTGCTGGTATTCTTACAAAATGTTTGATTGATTGTCTTGCGTGTCGTGAGATACACGTAGCCCGTCGATTTTAAAATGCCCCATGGCGAGAGAATTTCCGCGGAATGCTTGGTCTGAAATACATGCACGGCGGCAAGCGTTGAGGCGTCATAAATGCCCGTCTCTACAACCTTAGCTTTCTCATAGTCGCGCAAGAATCTCTGAAGCCGCCTAACTTGATTGATATCATTATTCCGACCTTCCCGAATAAAAGCAGTAAGATATCGTTCGCACGACTCTGTTGTTGTAGAAAAACCAAGAACGATACCGCTCGTGCTTTTGACCGCGCTCGTACTTGTACTAGTAAAAAGCTGTGTCCCCGCCGGCAATCCTGCCCCGCCAAAACTCCGTCCGCCACTACCACCCCCTCCCCCGCCACCGACTGAAGATCCCGAGCCCGCGGAAATGTTTACCGGAGAAGCGGGTGGAGCTATAAGATCAGTTTCGTCATTATCAACAGCGCTCGAACATCCGGGATCAGCCGCGTCTATCTTTCCATCACGATCATTATCAATACCGTCGGCACATGCTGCTGTTCCTATTGGAGGAGCTCCAACCGTATCATTGTTCATGATGATACACGTTTTCGTTTCTCCAGAAGCAATCGAAACCTGTCCGCTCGAATTGCAAGCACCGCCAAAAGTCGCCGTGTAACCGGACTTCTGTATCTCGCCCACCTGCCATGTCCCTGGCGCAACAGTTGTAGTCGCCCCGGAAGAAACTCCAATTGTATCCGCCATTCCTATTGAAGTAGTAGCTATATTAAGAGAAAAATCTGAAACGACACTCGTTCCCCCATTATCATTTATGACCACTTTCACGACTACCAATTTCGCCTGAATGGGAGGAGAGGGTGGCAGATTTGGAGCAGGAGCGGGTGGCAGATTTACCTCATCCGTATCGGATGCGCCGGAACATCCCGGATCCGCGCCGTCCACAAGACCATCGCCATCGTTATCTATCCCGTCGGAACACGCAGGCGCAGGCGGTACAGGTGCCACCCCGCCGTTTGATGGGCAAATCCCGCCATCCAGAATTGGAAGAGGACTTCCTCGTTTATTCAAATCTGTGAATACACGACACACAATGTCACTACCAAGAGGATCAGCGTATACCAAACGCTGATTACCGCCCAATGAAATAAGTAGAAACGTAAAAAGCAAAAATACAACTAAACATCCTATGCGCGACACATACTTTAAAATCATAGCGTTCCCAAAATTTATCCGGTAACGCTGGTTTCCACCCGAAAATAATACGCTGTTGGGTATCCATCGTCAATCGACATGAGCAAGATGTCGTTGCCTCATGAGATTTTGAGAGAATGCACGATGTTAGTTTTTCACTGATATACTCTACTCATGAATTTACTGGATGATATTTCCAATCTTATCGAGGGCGACGCGGTGAACGATGAAGCAACGCTTGCGAAGTACAGTCGCGACACGAGTATCTTTGAGAGAAAGCCCGCGCTAGTAGTTTTCCCAAAAAACACAAACGATGTCTCGGTAATCGTTAAATACGTCGCAGAAGCGCGTGCTCGCGGAGAAAATGTCTCAATCGCCGCGCGCACCGCGGGAACAGACATGACAGGAGGACCGCTAACCGATTCCATCGCACTCGTTTTTAACAAATATATGAACAAGGTTCTGGAAGTGGAAAGCGATACGGCTAGAGCCGAAGCCGGGACTTACTATCGAGATTTCGAAAAAGCAACACTTGCGAAAACAGGCAAACTGCTCCCCCCCTACCCTGCCTCGCGCGAACTCGCGGCAATAGGTGGCATGGTTGCAAATAATTCCGGCGGAGAATTGACACTGCGTTTCGGAAAGATCGACCAATTTGTTCGAGAGCTCGGAACAGTGCTTTCCGACGGATCGCGGGCAATATTCCGCCCCGTTTCAATGAACGAATTGGCTGATAAAAAAGCCCAACAAGATCTCGAAGGTAAAATTTATCGAGAAATCCACGCACTAATCGAAAGAGATGCGAATGAGATCGAATCGGCTCGTCCGAGCGTCTCTAAAAACTCATCAGGATACGCTCTATGGAATGTGTGGGACCGTAAGCACAATACATTTGATCTAACGCAGTTAATAACCGGCTCGCAAGGAACACTTGCGTTAATTACAGACGCTCTGCTCGGACTTGAAAAACAAGAATCGCATCGCGGCATGCTCGTCGTCTTTTTATCCGATCTTGATGAACTGCCGGAGATCGTACGCAGAGTGCGCGCGTTTAAACCGGAGTCTTTTGAAAGCTACGACGACAACACTTTCAAACTTGCCACGCGCTTTGCCGGAGACTTCTTATGGCAAATGGGATTCGCAGACATGATCCGCCTCGGCTTTGCTTTCCTTCCAGAGATATGGATGACCATTTCTAGCGGCGTTCCAAGACTTGTGCTACTGGCAGAATTCGCAGAAAAATCCGACGCAGAGGCGCACGATAAAATGAAGCAGGCACAAGCGGCACTGCAGGATCTTTCTGCCAAAACACTTCTGGCTTTTGGCATGATGGAAGAGAAATATTGGAAGATTCGCCGCGAAAGTTTCGCGCTTTTGCGCAAACATATACACGGCCTCTGCGCATCACCCTTCATCGATGATATCGTCGTACACCCGGACGACTATCCGCACTTTCTCCCTCAATTGTACGCACTGCTTTCACAATACAAAATCATGTACACGATTGCGGGTCACATCGGAGACGGCAATTTCCATATTATACCGCTCATGGATTTGAATCGCGCAGAGCATCATAAAATTATTCTCGAATTGACCCCGAAAGTGTATGAACTCGTAGCGAGTTATAAAGGGTCCATATCGGGCGAACATAACGACGGAATCATACGCACCCCGTATTTATCACTCATGTTTTCCCCGCGCATGATCGAGATTTTTGCTGATGTAAAAAATATTTTCGATCCGCTGAACATTTTCAATCCGGGCAAAAAAGTGGGCGGAACCGTAGCGGACATTGAGCGAAGTATGATCACCGACACGCATCGCTCTTCCGAACAAAAAACATCAAAACGATAAGAAATGCAAAAAGCGAAAATGCCATCATTGGAAATGTGACATAGCCGAATTCGAATACAAAACGCTGTGCGCAACTTACCCCCACAGCCGGACACGGGAGTGTGCCTTCAGGCAAGACCTGAAGCGCATGATGGTACAAAGAAAATCCTGCCCCTAGGAGCGAAAGTGCAATCGAATAAAATACGACGGAAAAGTCGCGCTTGCGGAGCGCTATCGCAAATATGATAACCTGCGGATAAAGAAAAACGCGTTGCCACCAACACAGCGGACACGGTTCAATGCCTAAAATTTCCGAGTAATACAATGTCATCACACTCGCGACAAAAGAAAAAATGAATGCGAACCACAATGACCGAGAGCCTATCCACGCAACAATATCTTCAAATTGTGGAAATCTTTTTCGCAAGATGGACACGAGGAAAAGCAAGATCGTCGCGATTTGCAAGACGACCGTACCAAGCGCAAGCAAATAATTAATCGTTTGAAGCGTCATCTTTAGGGAGCACACAGCCCGTTTTCTCTGCAAGTTCAGCTAGTGTGCGCTCTCCTGTAATACGGCTTCCGTCGGCAAAAATCCAAGTAGGATAATTTTTGACATCTTTGTCCTTGCATGCCTGAAGCTGTGACTTTCCGTCCGAAGTGGAACACTCTTCATAAGGCACAAGCTTAGCCGCACTTCCAAACATCGCCTTAGTACGCTGACAATGCGGACACCAAAATGCCCCATAGAAAACGGCGCCCTTATCTTTTAAGCACTGCGCAAAGCTGTCAAGATTACTCGGTCCTGTCTTGACGAAAAACGACGCACTCAAGCCAAGAGCAATAATTAAGACAACGAACCCCCAAAACGCCAGTGCACCTTTAGACATGCAAAGATTGTAACATAATCTCGTGCATTAGGAATTAGAACGATTTCTTTTTGACTTTTGATTTTGCATCGTATACACTCCGAATAGACATTAATTAATAGTGTACGTGCGGTTCATACTTTTCTGCCGACAGATTACGGTAGCGCAAGCAGAGAAGCGCCAAAGCGTTCATTTAAAATGATTTCAGAAGTTGATGATAAGGAGATTGAAAATAAGGATTTGAAAGAACAAGGCTTACAATCCGACTTGCCCGACGAAGCCTCGGCGGAGTCGGGAATTTTGGCGGGTGGGAGTCCGATGACGGAACTTTTAAACGCTGTACAAACGAGACCAGTGATCGACGATGTCGTAGAGGGCCCAGTGATCGCAATTGGACGCGCTCGTGTTTTCGTTGATCTATACCCGTTTGGCACGGGAATGATTTATGGTCGCGAATATCTTTCGGCTCGCGAGACGCTTAAAAATGTCAACATAGGCGATACTATCACGGCAAAAGTTGTCGGAGACGACAACGATGAAGGTTATATCGAACTTAGTTTGCGCGAGGCTCGCCAAGCACTGATGTGGAACGAGGCCGAGATGGCCATGCAAAAGAAAACTGTATTTGAACTGCCTATAACCGAGGCCAATAAAGGCGGTCTGATCATACAGTGGAACGGACTTTCGGGTTTTCTTCCAGCTTCACAGCTAGCACCCGCGCATTATCCGCGCGTACCTGACGGCGATAAAGATAAAATATTCGCCGAACTGAAAAAATTAGTCGGCACGAAGTTCGAGGTAAATATAATAACGGCAAATCCAAAAG
>CAYHIZ010000042.1:0-7710 GCA_964356695.1 uncultured Candidatus Saccharibacteria bacterium
CAAAAGCGCGCCCGCCGCTATTCGCTGGTTACCACCGATATTGCGTATGATCCTTTGTTCCGATACATAAATTTTCAATGGCATTTGTCTACATCCTAGAATCGCAGCATAACTCTGTTTACTACGTAGGAAGTGCTGGCGACGTTCTTGCAAGGTTTGCACAGCACAACGCCGGTGGTGTACGGTCGACAAAAGCACGCTGCCCGTGGAAATTACGGTTCACGAAGGAATGTGCTACTGTATGCGAGGCGAGAAAACTTGAAGCCAAACTGAAGTCTTGGAAGAAACGGTCGGCCATTGAAAATTTTATGAATCGAGAATCCTCGATAATTAGGGTGGGCCCGTAGTTCATCTGGTAGAACGCCTCATTTGCAATGAGGAGGTAAGCGGTTCGAGTCCGCTCGGGTCCACAATTGGCCCACTCTAATTATCGGGACAATGAGGAGGTCCGGGGTTCGATCCCCCGCTGGTCCACCAAAATTGATTTGACTATTTTGTGTTTGTGCTAATTATCAACACTTGCATATTGGATAGATATGGTATAGTAATCGAGATGTAAAGCTTGCTTTACTTATTGATAGTTAGTTTATAAATAATAAAAGTAATATGACAAAGAAAATGTTTGTTCTCGGTTTGGTACTTGTTACTTCGAGTGCGTTTACAGGGACTGCTCATGCGGTGGAGATGGCGGACGGTGTCATGATGAAAAAAGATGACGCGAAGATGCAGGAGGAGGCACTGATTCAGACTTTAATGAAGCAGATCGAGACCCTAAATGCGCAGGTGATGATGCAAAAGGAAAAGGCGATGAAGAAAGGTGACGCCATGATGGAAAAGAAAAATACAGTGATGGCGGGCGATCAAATGATGAAGGAAGTTGATTTATATCAAGGTTCACGCGGAGACGGAGTATCCAAGCTCCAAATGTTCTTAGAAGAAAGGGGTTTCCTAAATATACCCGCAGGCGTAGCTAAGGGTTATTTTGGCGTAGCTACAAAGGTTGCGTTAATGAAATATCAGACATCTGTCGGTATAAACGCGACTGGTTACTTTGGTCCGCTCTCACGTGTAGCGTGGAAGAGGCACATGGGCGCCATGAAGGGTGATGCGATGATGAAAAAAAGTGATGCCATGATGAAAGGCGACACAATGATGAAAAAGGATGGCGCAATGATGGAAAAGAAAGAAGTGATGAAGGAGAAAAAAGACGCTATGATGGAAAAGAAAGAGGTTATGATGGAGAAGAAAGGATCGTATGAGGCGTATGGTCCGGAAAAACTTTCCCACGCATCGTCCGGTAAGGTTGTGCTATTTTTCCGAGCCTCATGGTGTCCCAACTGTCGCGGTGTAGACACGGATATTCGTGCTAATCTGGGTAAAATTCCTGCAGGGGTAGTCATTCTTGATGTGGACTATGATACCGCTACCGCTCTCAAACAAAAATATGGCGTTACGTATCAGCACACATTTGTGCAAGTCGACGCTTCGGGAAATCAAATTACAAAGTGGACGGCTTCACCAACACTAGCCTCACTCCTACTGAACATCAAGTAACGAGACACTTCTCGGCAGGTGGAGTAGTATAGGTTTTGTTAAAAACAATGAGATCGAGGACACGCCTCGGTCGATTATGTTTTAGTTTGAACTCATTTCGTACATGATTGAATACACTAGAAAAACAAGCACGCGGGCAAGGGGGATGCGAATTTCAATCGATGTCGGCGGGCGCGTCGTCGTTACAGCCTCTCAAATTGCGAGCGATGTTCTTGTCGATGCATTTGTCGCCAAACATGTCGAATGGATCAAGAAGCATCTCGCCCGTGCGAGGTTGCGCACCGTGGTGCGAATATCGCGCAAGGATGTCGCCACACTCAAACAAAAAGCACGCGTGCTTGCCGAGAGTCGCTGTGCGCATTTTGCAAAGATGTATGGATTTTCATATGGAAAAATTTCTATTCGTGCGCAAAAATTGCGATGGGGCAGTTGTTCGGTAAAAGGCAATTTGAATTTCAACTATAAAATCGTTGTATTACCAGCCATTATGTCGGATTACATAATAGTGCATGAGGTTTGCCATCTTGCACAAATGAATCACTCAAAAATATTTTGGAATTTGGTCAAACAGACCATGCCGAATTGTATGGAACTTCGCAATCGACTGCGTAAGACGCATGTGACAATGTGCTAGTTATGGATCATAGGATATTTCACTGGTAACGCTCGCAAAGACGGAATACCAGTGAAATATCCTATGATCTCTAGTTATTGATGCATTTCAATTTAGATTTTTTGCGCGTTTAATATATCGGAGAGATACTCATACGTCTCGTTATAATCTTTCACTGCTCGCGTCCTAATGACTCCGATTACGGTCTCATCGTTGCCACCAGGGAAGATCGCGTCGCCGATGTAGATACAATCTTCTTTTTTCCATGCTACAAGATCGATAAACTGCGCAATATTGTAGCCCTTGTTCTTGCCACGTTCGATAATATCGAGATTGGTGGTGCCGCCGATGGAGATGTCGACGTTGTGTTCGTCGCGCAATTTAGAGACATCTTCGCGCATGTCCGCGATCAATTTTTCGCGTTTCTTGTGGTCGGGGTCGAATACGTCTTTAATGTCTTGACTTTCGTGGTGGCCGATTAAGCTGAAGGCGACCTGACATCCGCGATCTTCCACTATATCGTTTTCGTCGCGTACGGTGTACGCAAGGTGTTTGCGTGCTTTTTCAATAAAGACATGAATCGCCTCGACTTGGGGCTCGGAGAGTTTTCGTTCCCACAAAACAGTACCATCGGGCTTTTGAGCGAAGTTGCCGTTTTGTGCAAGAATATAGTAGTGCCTGTCAAGACTTGCTTCCAAGTGGTCTTGTATATCTTTTTGCGGGTGGCCTGAAACGATTACGACATCGGCACGCTCCGTAAGACGTTTCAATATGGTGGCGTGTTCGAATGTAATGTGCGACTTGCTTCGCGTGAGGGTGTTGTCGAGATCGAAGAAAAAATGCTTTGGCATGTTACTTGATTTTGCTTTCCCAATATTGCGCGGAAGCATCCACATAATCGGCGACACGCCGCTCCGCCGCCGCCGCAAATTTTTCTGCGAGTGCAATGCGCTCATTCTCGTTCGATCCTTTTGCAATCCAATTCTCGACTTCAACTATTTGTGATGAATTGGAGAGTGCGAGACGGCCACCCTTTGCTGCTGAGCGCAAAATAGTGGGACCACCGATGTCGGTTTTTTCTGTCACTTCGGCGGGGAGAGCCCCGCGAGCAATAGCTTCTTCCAGCGGATAAAGCGTAACGTAGACAAGATCTATCGGCTCTATGCCGAGTTCCACAAGTTCTTTGAAATCCGCAGTAGTCGAAAGAAGTGCGGCGTGCAATTCGCGTGAAAGCGTAACGACACGGTGTCCCAAAATTGGTTTGCCGACAATCTCCGCCACGTCGCGGCAGGGGATAGAGTTTTCGTTCAGAAATTTTGCCGTTCCCGCAGAGCCAAGCAATTTCCATTTCGCCTCGTGCAACAATTTTCCAATGCGAATAAGTTTCTCGTCTTTTTCATAAGATGCGAGAAGTGCGATTTGCCGATGCTCACCATCAACGGTTTTCATAATTTAATTATAACAGAGAGATAGTTCTCGCCGAAACTAATATATTTATTCAGACTTCATCATCTTACGAGACTCCATCTTACGGAGCTTTTCGCGGAGCAGTTCGCGGATCCTAGACACTTGGCTTTTTGCTGTGCCCACAGGTATTCCAAGTTCGGTGGCGGCCGACTTATGTGTTCCTTCAGCCACAAGAGTTAAGAGTTTGCGGTCTTGCGGACTCAATTTCTCTAATTCTGCAAGCATTTGTGCGGCGAAAAGTGCGGATTCTTGCATGGGTTCCACCCTCACTGCTTCGGCATGCATAGATTCCGAATCTTCTACCTCCCATTTTGTTTTGCGCCAATTACTCTTATGCAGATTGTGTAGTATTCTCGCGAGCCAAGCTTTCATATTAGTACCAATCTCATATTGATCCCAATGTTTTAGTGCGCGGAAGGAAGTTTCCTGCACTAAATCATCAGCCATGGCATGATTTTGGTTCGTAAGACTCATGGCCAATTTTTCTAATGAAGAGCGGGCTTCCAGCAGTTCATCCGTAAATTCTGGCGGAGCTGGCTCTGGGTTGGGTGGAGTTTCTTCAATTTCTCTTTGTGTTTCAAGTGCCATGAGTGTTTATTGCAATCATCATTTTTTTATTCACTCACTATTGCACAACGTATACGCGACGTCTAGGTTGCCAAGATGTGGTATTCTGTGCTCACTATGAAAGATGGAAAAAAGGTGGGAATTACGGCGAGCGCGTTCGATCTTTGCCACGCGGGTCATATACTGATGCTCAAAGAAGCGAAAACCGTTTGCGATTATCTTATAGTTTGTTTACAGGGCGATCCATCGCTCACCGATCCGAGCTATCGCGGCAAAAAAAAGAATCAACCCATCATGTCGATTGAGGAGAGGCGTATCATATTGGAAGGAATCAAATATGTTGACGAAATAGTTGTCTACAACAGCGAGAAAGAGCTTTACGATCTATTGGTACTGCTTAAGCCAGATATACGCATAATAGGACCGGATTGGAAAGGAAGGCCGTATACGGGACATGATCTCCCGATAGAAATGTATTTCAATTCACGCGATCATGAATTTTCCACCACGGAACTCCGACGTCGCATTTACGAGGTGGAAAAAGTTTCGCGTGAATAGTGTTAATCCACATCCCTCTCTTATATTATGGAAATCTTGTCGTACTATAAGCGCATGAGATACGCAGTCACTTTCTTTTTGGCAATTTTGTTTGTCATGACGGCGGGTGTATCGATGGGTTTTATTTCTCTAGATCTTTTTACTACAGATAATCGCCAACTAACAGCCTCCGGCGCGTTCGCATATCATTCTAGTTATGATGAAGACGGGCATTTTGGGGAATATGAATCATACTATGATTCTGATTATTATGACCCTGATTATGATTACGGTTATGGCAATTTTGGGGGCAATGGACGGACTGACGAAAAATCGCATTACGATCCATACTATGACAATTATCATGAATATGATTACGGCTATGATTACGAATACGCATATGATGATTTTGGGCGCAGTGGGCGGTATGTTGCCGACGAGCCGTGGTACGTAGGAACGTTTCCCGGTTTGGGGCGAATGGCACAACAAATTATTCCCGGGGCACAGCAGTGGAATAGTTCCGTACAGTATGTTCCCGCTTCTCCACCGCCCACACTTCCATCACAGCCAATGCGTACGATATACCCACAGCCAGGATGTTGGGTTTCGGCGGAGCCAACGCTTGTGCCGTACGGTGGTACATCGTATTTGCAGTGGGGTTCTTTTAATGCTTCGCGCGTGTCGTTCGACGACACGGGTTCAGTGCAGGCACAGGGCTCGCGCACGATTTCACCGATTACAAGCGATCGTACATTCACTGTTAAAGTCTTGGGGCAGGGTGGCAATGGGAGTTGCTACACTCGCGTATCGGTAGATCGCGGGAATTCCGTGATGCCGTCTTGCATTATATCCGCGCACTCGACGAGTGCTGGCGATGGCAAGACAAGCATTGCATGGGTTTCTAAAAACGCGCAATCCGCAACTCTTTCCGACGTGGGCGCTGTGGCTTTGGTCGGGGGTATGTTTGTTGAAACACAGACGAATACGGCGTATATCCTCACGGTGCGAGATTCATTCGGACGATATAACACATGCTCGGCTCAGATTGCCGTATCGCAATAGCGTGAAGGTAAGTCAGCAATTCCCAGTATTCGTCTTCGCGAGCTTTGCCCTGCCTGCGCAGGCAGGGAAGCGATCCAGAGGCATGTGGCAGGATTCTGGATTGCTTCGCTCCGCACGTGACCAATTTTTCAACATGGTAATCCATGTTAGAAAAATGGAAATGCCCTTGTGGTGCAAAGACAGCGGGCTGGGAATCGCTGAATACTTACCCACAGACTGGTGGTGTTTTATTATAAATCTGTGTATTATTGTGCTAATTAGCATAGTTATTATTATAATTACAGTATGATTAAGGATAATTTAAGAGATTTTTTAGAAATCCCTTACGACAAGCTGGAGGAGATGAATTTAAAAGCAGGGGCGCGTGCGGAAAGCGCGAGCAATACGGAACTCGAAAAAGAATATACGTCCTATCTTAAAAAAGAAAAACGCATCAAAGCCGTTACCCTGCTGTTCAGCGACATCGAAGGGCGTCTGCACATGCTCGATTACGATAAGAAGTTTTTGCTAGATTCGCTCTCCAATCTCACATTTGACGGTTCTTCCATTCGCGGATTCACACCACAGCACGAATCGGATCTTCGACTTGAGGTGGATTGGTCCAGTATTCGATACATGCCTTCCGACGTATTCGGCCCGGGTAAGGTAATGTTTTTTGCCGACGTGATGAATCGTGATCGCACTCCGTACATTTCAGATTTTAGAAGCCGGTTGAAGTTATATGCGGCGGAATTGAAAAAGAAAGATGGTCTGATTGCATACGCGGCGCCCGAAATTGAAGGATTTGTCGTTGATGGTGTGAATGCTGAGCAGAACTATGGGGAGAGGGGCGGTATGAAACTGATTTCCTCGGGCGGATATTTCCATTCTTTGCCAATGGATCCATTGCGAGTTTTTATCGATCGATCTGCCGAGGCGCAGAGGGCGATGGGCTTTAAAAACGAAAAAGATCATCCCGAAGTCGCCCCATCGCAGTTCGAGATGAATTTTTCGTATGCCGAGGTCGTGCGAATGACCGACAATGTTCAGCTCTACAAGCTCATCTGCCGACAGGTGGCGCGAAATATGGGGCTCACGGCAAGTTTTCTCCCCAAGCCTTTTATCGGTATCAATGGCAGTGGAATGCATACCAATTTCTCGCTGGGGAAGGGTGGTCGAAACATCTTCCATGATCCTAAAGGCGAAGACGGACTTTCAAAAATAGCATGGGACTTTATCTCACGACTTCTCAATCATGCTTCGGAGATATGCCTCATTCTCAATTCTTCAGTCAACAGCTATCGGAGACTCGATCCCCACTTTGAGGCTCCGAATCAGATCAAGGTCTCGGCAATAGACCGCGGTTCTATGATTAGGATTCCGGTTGGAAACGAACGAACGGCGCGCATAGAATTGCGCTCCGTAGCACCAGACGCGAATCCGTACCTCGTTGTGTATACGATGTTGAAGACGGGTATGGAAGGCAAAGAAACGCAGAAGGATGAAGGGAAGAGGGATCGTTCTCGCTTTTTGCCCGACAACATTTACGACGCAATCGCTCTCACTAAGGCGAGCAAATTCATGACCGACATACTCGGCGAAGAGAGCAAGGAAAAATTTATCAAATTCAAGCAGATTTCTGCGGACAGATCGCCCAAGGCACTCGGCACTATTATCAAAGACTCGGAGGTGATCTACCACCACGAGATAACCAACCAGCTTTTATGGAGCAACTTTTAAAATCGGGCCTCCGCCTCGCCGAAGCGAGCTCTGGCCTCGCGAAGGCGGGTAACGGCATGTTTAAGCATCAGGCTCTATACTATCCACAGGGCTACAGAGATCGCTTCCCTTATGTATCTAAATCAGTTACACTGGCGACATACTAGCTAATACTAATAATCTATATGGTAAGAAAAGCCAATCCAGCATTA
>CAYHIZ010000043.1:0-1724 GCA_964356695.1 uncultured Candidatus Saccharibacteria bacterium
CCACATTCCCGCTCCCTTGCTGGAGCACGAACTGCGAGCCGCCGATGGTGAAGCCTTGACCCGTGGCGATAGTGGATGTGCCACTCGTTTGTGTCGCGTTGAAAAGTGGCATGCCGAAAGTAGTACCATCAAATGTGAGTGCGGTGCCTGATGTAATCCTCGTGCCATCAAAATAATTCACGCCGTTGGTGACTTGGGTGGATGTGGCGGTGCCGCCCTGCGCGATGCCGAGGCTGCCGACGATGTCGGTGAATTGGAGGCATGAACCAGCTTTGGCGAAACAACCTGCGGCGATGTTGAAACCATTCGCGGCGGTCGAGGTCGCATTTGTTCCCGTTATATTCAAATACGTCGTGGCAAGACCCCCAAAGAAAGTAGACGTCGAATTTGTACCTGCGACATTAAGAAAACCTCGAAACGTCGATGTGCCGGTTGCTTCTCCTTGAATCGTTGTAGTTGCAGAACCGCCGACGTACAGGGTATCGAAAATAGAAAAAAGAGTTGTTGATGCCCTGGCGAACGATGCAAATCCGGCAAAGCTCGCGTTGTCTGATACGTACAAATTCGTTGTTGTCGCGTTTCCTGCAATGAGCGAAGACGAATACATATTCGTCGAAGTCGAATTGGTCGTTGTCGAATTGGTGACGGTAAGACCTGTGAGTGTAGTTGCGCCGAAGCTAACGTTGCCACCGATAAGGGAACCAGTGACCGTGAGATCTCCGTTCACTGTCGTGGTCGCTAGAGAAGTTGCACCGCTCGAGGAAAGAGTTGTTGCCGAGACGGCACTACCGGAGATCACAGTGTTTTTTATGGTCCCGCCCGACCAGCGGGAATTATTGAAATCTTTATCATGCAACTCGTCGATACGAAGGGCTCCCGCGACGCCACTGTAGTTGTTCACGATCTGCGTCGTGTTGGCGGAGCTCTGCGCGGAGGCGGAGTAGATTTGCGAAGAGAGTTTGGAGTCGAGTTGGTTGAGGCGAGCTGTCAGATATTCTTCCGTGATGCCACCTGCGGCAGAGACGATACGATGCACCTCTGTGACACGTTCGATGGGCTCAGTGTAAACACGTTTAGCGGGTTCAATGTAAACACGCTCGATAATTGTGCGACCCGTGGTTAGCGATGTCGAACCAGTGCCTGCGGATTGTGCAGACGAAGATGCTCTACCGTTTGAAAGAGTATCTCGTACTTTCGTTTTTGATAAACGAGTATTCCCAGAAATCACGCGTACGGCAACGCTACTTGCCCGCGAAGTTTCCGCAATACGAAAAGGAAACATTGTTTCGTATACAAAAGAATCGACACGGTGATTCAAAGTTCGAGCGAGTGTGGTGAAAATATTTGAAAAAGCGACGGTTGGATTCTCAGATACGACGGCAAGTTGATGTGTCATCTCGCCGCGCAATACTTCTCCGAAAATTGCCGGACGTTTTGCAATGCGTGCGTATTCCGCATCGACGAATGTATACGTACCCACCATGAAAAGAAGTGCAATAAGACCTGCAAAAATTTTATGTACCGCATCTGCAAAAAGAGAAACCGATGATATTGATCCGTGTTTAAAAAATGAGATAGGGTGAATTGGAACACTGGTAATTATCCTCGCAGTGTTGGGCACAGAACCCATTGGCACACGTGCCATAGAGGCACGAAGCGAATCATGCACGTGCTTACTTTTTAAAAACGAGTCTGAGACCGCTACAGAAGAAATCTGCACTTCT
>CAYHIZ010000043.1:1824-7696 GCA_964356695.1 uncultured Candidatus Saccharibacteria bacterium
GATCTGTACGCGCGCTTTCGAGATTCTGCGAGAATGCTTCGTCTTTTTTCTCGATAGAAACTCTGTTCAAGGATGAAAGATTGCAGAGATGACTTGCTTACGTACAATTGTCGACCTATTCGTTTTCCGATAAGTCTTCCTTCTTTATAAAGACGCGTAAGATAATCGCGGGTTAAAGAAGCCTTTGAGGCGGCATCGCTCGCCGAGAGATACTTAACCCAAGGAATTTGCGCTTCTGATCTGTACGCGCGCTTTCGAGATTCTGCGAGAATGCTTCGTCTTTTTTCTCGATCAGCACTCTGCTCAAGAATGAAAGATTGCAGAGATGACTTACTTATGTACCATTGTCGGCCTATTAGTTTTCCTAGAAGTCTTCCTTCTTTGCAAAGACGCACAATATAATCACGAGTCAGAGAAGCGTCCAAAGCGGCATCGCTCGTCGAGAGATACTTAACCCCATCGAAAATTATTGGATCACTCATAATGAGATTAGAACAGACAGATTATCTATATAATACTAGATATACCGTATATCCGATGTCCATATCCCAATAGATTTGGGGATAAGACTTTCTAAAGAATCAATACGACAAATTGATCAGCATAATTACGAAAATTATAATTACTTGTCTTAATCGGATATAAGGAAATGCAACGTTGAGCGGAATACTGAATCCCTCGTCTAGAGAGACATAATTTGCAGCTTTTTTGATATTAAAAACATGCTTAATACCATCACCAAGTAACCATTCAAGAATAAATATCCGTCTTTGCGAGGTCTTTGGCCGAAGCAATCCAGAATATGTGTACAAACTCTGGATTGCTTCGCTTCGAACGTGACCAATTTTTCTAACATGGTAATCCATGTTAGAAAAATGGAAATGCCCTTGTGGTGCAAAGACAAGCGGGGATAGGTTAATTGGAGATGGCAGTACAGAGTATTTCCATTACTCATGAGATATCATCTCGTCATGCCGAGATACGGTATTAAGGCTCATCTCGGCACTTTTTGCCTTGAATTCTAGCCAAATCTCGGGTCGTCACCGCACCCGCACGATATGACAATCAATTAAACATTACGTTGCCGGACATTCCTCGCACGAAAGCAGTCGCAAAAAGGTACGGTTTGGTTATCTCGTCGCTTCACCAACGTATCGGCTGGAACATCCTAGACGAATCCATTATGTTCAAGGCGGTACGGGTTTTGCTGAAAACTGCTGAACAGTTTTCTGATGTTGGACATCTTGATTTTGGCGGCGGATTCAGCGTTCCATATCAAATAACTGATTCTTTTTTTGACTTGAAAAAATTCGCCCGAAAACTCAATGCGCTCATCAATGCCTTTGAGGGTCAACGCGAATCGGAGACTAGCTATTCTTTTGAACCTGGAAGATTTTTGGTTGCAGAAGCTGTAATACTGCTAGCTCAAGTTGTCGATACGAAACGAACGGGCAAACATATTTTTGTCGGCGTGAACACTAGGCTCAACCACTTAGCGCGTCCCATGATGTACGGAGCATATCACTGCATTGAAAATATTTCTCGTTCTTGCGGCACGTACACTAAAGTAACAATCGCTGGTAACATTTGTGAATCTGGCGACATTTTCGCAAAGAATCGCACCATGCTTATGCCGAAACTTGGAGATATTTTGGTGATTCGAAATACTGGCGCGTATGGAATGAACATGGCATCAACGTATAACATGCGCCTCCTGCCACGAGAGATACTTATCACACGAGGCCATAAGTCAAAAGAGATTTCATTTTCAAAAGCAAAATATCTATGATTATTGTTCTCGGTGTCATGATTAGAGTTTAAATCCCCCGCCACAAAAAATATATGGAGCGCTTTGCGCACGTGATTCGTGTGAGCCACAATAATTTCCTCGCCGTCATAAAAATGACTTGTGGTCACGGATAATTTGATCGCCGTCGCGATCAAATTTCCTCGACCCTGCCTCCGCTGTTTTTGCTACTGCAAAAACATGCGTCCGGCTGTCACCAAGTGCAAAAAACTCTGCAACAATGCAGAGTTTTTTGTCTTAATGACCCTACCGGGAATCGAACCCGGATTAACGGCTTGAAAAGCCGGCGTCCTAACCATTAGACGATAGGGCCTACTTTGGCAACTTTCATATTAGCACTACAATGAAAATATAGCCTATTTTCGACATCCTAGAAAGTGTGTTATTTTGTTCAGAGACCGATGTGCCGTTGTGGCTTTTTAAATAAAAAGACCACAAGCAGGATTTACTTATTCAAACGGAGAGGTGCGTGAGTGGTTGAAACGAGCGGTTTCGAAAACCGCCATGCCGAAAGGCATCGGGAGTTCGAATCTCCCCCTCTCCTCCGAAAAAATATTTGATCTTGGATCTATCCTTAAACATAAGACCATATGCTTACTTATAGCGAGGTATTAAATTTTACAAGAAAAGGCAACAACGCTCCGACACGCAGAGTAGAAAAGACTTACGAGGAATGGAAGAAAATTCTCACCGATGAACAGTTTCGCGTCACCAGACAAAAAGGCACAGAGACGAGAACGTCCTCGAGCCTCTGTACCCTACATGAACCAGGTGTATATATTTGCGTTTGCTGTAATACTGATTTGTTCGATAGCAAAACAAAATATGACAGTCGATCCGGCTGGCCTTCATTTACTGAACCGCTGACAGATAATGTTATTTCGTACCGTGATGATGGCAGTTATGGCATGAGTAGAATCGAGGCTGTTTGCAGTGTATGTGACGCGCATCTGGGACACGTTTTTCCTGATGGCCTGGAACTCACAGGATTACGTTTTTGTATCAATGGGGCAAGCCTAAAGAAAAAATAACTTTAGGAGTCTCGCCATACAAAATTCTTTAAGAAACGGCTAGGCACAATATCAACATGTGTTTGCCTCATCCACTCTACTCGCACAACAACCCTCGTAGTTTGAAGAAAAATTATAGAATGGCGGGGGTTGGCTCTTTACACAATCCAAAATGACTGCTTGCCAAATGATTTTCCGTTTATTTGTATTTCTAACTCGTGCTCTCCACGAAACAGTTTCCGTGTAGTCATATTTTCACGCATTACATGAAGTTTTGTGAGTGTGATTCTTTTGTTTTTCAAAAGCGAAAATCGCTTAAGTTTGAAGACTTTTTTACTACTCAACTTTCCCACTTTATTTTGAAAGTAGATGATGTAATCGACGATTATCTCTACATTTTCCATGGCTTCAACTTCGAAGGAAAATTCAAAGGCAGTATTCATTTTCACCTCTTTTAGAACATCGAGGTTTACCACGCTAACGCACGGCAAATTAGAAACACCCAGCAATCGCATCGCCTCTTTATTGCCTTGTTTTACAAGCGTACGAAGTGCGTGACGTACGATGTAATCCATTTCCTCCGGTTTTTGTTTACCGGATTTCTGCCATCTCGCAAGCGTGCCTGTCGCAAACTCGGGGTCTGTTTTCGAAATGTCGTTGATATGATTCGCTACGGAGCGTGTAACGAAACGCGTTTTATCCAAAAAAAGATTGTCGAGTATCTGGATCGGAGCAGTAATGGGAATGTTTATTTTCTGCGACCACGGAAGTTTCGGACGCGTTCCTTCGCTACAAAGTCTTCGGACGTGGTAATGAGAATCCTTGCTCCATTTCAGCAATTCTTTGAGCACTTCCTTTGGAAACGCATTTATGAAATATCGAATCGCATCCTCAGACGAAAAACGTGTTGTCATTTCTCGAAATGCTTGCAACGAAAATTCAAGATGCTCTTTATTGCATCCATTTTTTGCTACATATTCCGCGTACGGAGCGTAAATAAAATCGCCAAAATCATCATCGGACAATTCCGGGTTGTTCGGAGCAGGTAGCGCCCTGATAAGAATATCGACCGCGCATACGTAGTCACTCGGCAGATACTTTTTCAGACACTCCGCTATCCACGAAATACGTGCCTTTAGCTCAAGTGCGGGAAATTGATCGAGAACAGCACGAACAAACTCATTCTTTTTAAACGCAAGATGTACACATTGTAT
The DNA here is from genome assembly GCA_964356695.1 of uncultured Candidatus Saccharibacteria bacterium. Lineage (GTDB taxonomy): Bacteria > Patescibacteriota > Minisyncoccia > Phycocordibacterales > UBA2100 > UBA10103. The sequence goes on from CAYHIZ010000043.1 coordinate 5,856, forward strand.
GTCTCCCGCAATCTGCTCAACTTTCGCCTTGTTGAATAACAGATCTTTGAGTAAAACTTTTTCCACCATGATGGAAGCATAATGCACGTATGAAAAAGCACAAAAGAAAACGCGCCCATCACTTCATTCGGGGCGCGTTTTGCATAAAAAACTTTTAACCTATGTAGTGCTTCCAAATAAGCCCTTGAGTTTCGTAAGCTCTATCTGCACGGTTGCCTTGAATGTCTCAATTGCTACCTTAATAGCCGAATCGCGTGTAGCACGCAACCCCTTGAGCTTTGAGTCGACATCTCCCGAGGGCTTAACTGTCGCCGTGAAAACGTCTTGCGTGGTCTTAAGTGCCACCCGAAACGCTTCACGACCAGTCTTCGGATCAACACCTGCCGTACAATCAGTTTTTGCTTTTGCGATCACGGCGTCAACAGAAGCTTTTCGTACAGCTTGTGCGGTATCCACCTTTGTTTGTCGGTCGACGAGATGCTGATCAACGCTTGTACGAAAGGTTTGAATTGCAACATCCACTCCTGCACGTCTGATGGAAACGGCCGCATCCACCGATGCTTTAAAGGCTTTTACTCCAGCTTTCTGCGCATCAGTCGTTGCACGTTCAGTAATTTTGTCATAACGTGCATCACGGTTTTCATCCCATTGTCCACGCTTATCATCGAGCTTGCCGTCCCGAATACCGTGACGTTCTATTAGCTTACTCTTCTTGGCATTTAGACGTCCATCTCGCTTTTCGTTTCGATTTGCGATACCTTCCATAATTTTTTCCGATAATTTGTCTATTCGCGAACAGAAGTTTCCCTCTGAATTCTGCCCACGAACTTTTGAATCTTGCGTTGCCTCACGAATCGGATGCGCTCGTCCGTCTTGCGCGAACACAAGCGCCGGCACAAGGAGCGCCGCGGAAAGGATTGTTGAAATAGTTTTTTTCATACTAGAAGTTAGTGTCGATAGATCCTCCGGTCCCCGATTTTACCGAAGAAGCCGAGTTGTTAACGTCGGTGTCGAGTGCGTCGACCGCAGACATTTGCGCCGTAATGTCTGCATCGAGCGCCTTTGCAAAATCATCGAGCGCCGCAGTGGGAACAGAAGCCGCGGGTGCGCCGGTGTCTTTTTTCATTGCGTCACCCGCACCCCTCGTCGCATCGTTTTTCATCATAGCGTCATTCTTTTTCTCATTCATTACATCGCCTTTCTCCATTCGCACAACGTTCGCATCCGGCAGAGTTTTACTCGGACCACCCATGACTAGAAACACGCCACCCATAAGCGCGACGAGAACAAAAATGATAATAATAATCTGTATTGCATTCATATCTTATATTGTACTAATTAATAATTGAGCATAACTTGAGAAAAGAATACACCATTTAGCTCCCTGCGCAAGAAGGGTAAGATGAGTGTAGCAACTGTGACGTTAGTGAACCGTCTCCACACCCATAAAAACAAACACACTCGACGATGAAAAGGTTCCTGACACATTAATAATGGAACAAAGAAATGGTTGGTGGAGAAAATGGTTGATCTTACCTATCACCCGTTTGTGCTATTAGTTGAAAAGAATATTCGACTGGATGAAATTAATAAAGAAATCGCCAAACGCGACGCCTCTCGTTCGGTATGACCTAGCACGACTTAGCGGTGATGTATTAACCTTTGCGCGAACCCACTTCGCACGCGCGGAGCGCGTGGTGGCTCTAAACTGCCTCGTACGCTCGTATCGTCCCGCCACTGCCTCGCTTCTCTCGGCAACACCAAAGAAAAATGTTCCTTGCATTTCTGATTTGGCGGGGGTGAAATTTTTCTTGAAAGTGGAAAGGACATTTTTCTTTGGT
>CAYHIZ010000044.1:0-7687 GCA_964356695.1 uncultured Candidatus Saccharibacteria bacterium
TTGTCGGCGCATCATCGGACACATGGAGACTTTTTTAAACGCAGATGAAGCGCGTGGCGCGCTCAATTTTTGGAAAGAGCAGAATGCGGAGTCCGGTCTCGCTCTGCTTATCGATACGCCGCTCATCACACTTGAGCCGCTTGCCGGCGCGTACGATTTCGTACTTCTTATGGCGATAGCGACTCTCGGCAAGCAAGGAGCGGCGTTCGACGAGCGGATCTACGAGCGCGTGCGTGAATTGCATGCCAGACATCCCGATCTCATCATAGCGATAGATGGCGGCGTTTCCGCGAAGAATATTAAAGCGCTTGCAGAGGCGGGAGCATCGCGTTTTTCCGTAGGATCTGCGATATCGCTCTCTCCCTCTCCGGAGGCCGCATACGCAGAACTGGCGGCACTAGCCGAATCCGCGAGGATTTAGTATCTTTATTTTTATGATCACCATTCTTCTAATACATGGACCAAATCTAAATCTACTCGGCGCTCGCGACAAAGAGCAATATGGTTCGCTTACGCTTTCTGATATTGAAACACTTGTCGCAGGAGAAGCGAAGAAGTTTGATTTCGATGTGAGGACGTTCCAATCTAATCATGAGGGCGTCTTAATAGATTTTTTGCAAAAAGAATCAAAATATTCCGGCGGAATAATCATCAATCCCGGCGCGCTAACGCATTATAGCTATGCTCTCTACGATGCTCTTCTTGACAGTGGACTTCCGGCTGTCGAAGTTCATCTGTCGGACATCAGAGCTCGTGAAGAGTGGCGCGGTAAGTCTGTCACAGGACCAGCATGTATCGCAGTTATATCAGGAAAAAAAGAAAAAGGGTACCTTGATGCTCTCGAATTACTCATCTCTAAACTAAAAACATAGAAGTTATGCAACAGAACTCATAGTGAATTTTGACCACTCGATTATGGAAAAATACAAGAATATAGTCTCGTTTCGCCGCTACGCCGGCCAAAACTCTGCTACGAGCCTGCAGACGACCGCTCGTCGTGCCTCTGGCACGTCGTCGTGGCCGTCTTTGGCTCTCGCGACGAGTTTTGGCCGGCTCGCTGGCGATCAAAATTCACTATGAGTTCATATTCTCCCGCAACGAAATTGACGGCCGTGATCGGGGATCCGGTTATTCATAGTCTTTCTCCGTTGCTTCATAATAAGATTTATGAGAACGAGAAGATCGATGCCGTTATGCTTGCATTTGGAAATCCGTCGATCGAAAAGTTGATTGAGGCCATGCGAGTGCTTCCGATACATCTTGTGGCCGTTACAATGCCACACAAGCAGACAATCATGCCGTTTTTGGACGAAATCGATAAGGCCGCGCAGGCCATTGGCGCGGTCAACACGGTTGTCTCCAGAGAGGGGAAGCTCACAGGATACAATACAGATATCGTCGGTATTGCAAAAGCCCTCGAAGGCGTGACGCTAAAAAACGCCGACGTGCTTCTTGTGGGCGCCGGAGGCGCGGCTCGCACGGTCGCGCATTATTTGCGAAACGAGAGCGCGCATATTTATTGCCACAATAGAGATTCCGTGCAAGCCGAGCATTTGTCGCGTGCATTTGGCGCGGTCCATTTAAGAGATCTGGTAGACGGACCTTCCTCGTATCGTCTTATTGTTAACGCCACACCAATCGGCATGAATCCGAATCCGGACGCCATTCCTATTCCAGATACTTTAATCAAATCGGATACGGCCGTGTTTGATCTTGTGTATTCTCCATTTGAAACGAAGCTTCTTAAAATTGCCCGCGGAAAAGGCGCTCGCGCAATCTCCGGACTAACCATGTTCTTGGAGCAAGGGCTTGAGCAAGAACGTTTGTGGCTCGGCAAGAAACTTGATTCTGCACCATACACCGAATTGCTTGAGTCGCGCGTACGCGGCAAGAATTAAATCTCCACAACCCCACACCAGCATTGAAATGTTCTGCTTGAGGGGTTTTTGTGGGATAATGTGCAACAATGATCCAAAAATACGTTCGCGCGGCAAATTATTTGAGCGCTATTCAAATTTATTTACAGGATAATTTCCTGCTTGAGCGACCGTTATCGGCAGATGACATCAAGCCGCGACTCTTGGGGCACTGGGGGACTTGTCCGGGGATCAACTTCGTCTACGCGCATTTGAATGATCTCATCATTCGGCACAAGCTCAACATGATGTTCATACTGGGACCGGGGCATGGCTTCCCCGCATTGCAGGCAAACCTCTATCTCGAGAAAACACTCGGCCAGTATTATCCCGAAGCGACCCCAGATGAGAACGGGATTGCATACATAGCCAAGAACTTCAGTTGGCCATACGGTTTTCCGAGTCACAGCAGTCCGGGTGCGCCGGGGGTCATATTGGAAGGAGGAGAGCTTGGCTATTCGCTTTCGACCGCGTATGGCACCGTGTTTGATAATCCGGATTTGATCACGGCAGTCCTCGTCGGTGATGGCGAGGCCGAGACCGGGCCGACGGCGACCGCTTGGCATATCAGCAAATTCATTAACCCACAAACCGACGGCGCGGTATTGCCGATTCTGCACCTCAACGGCTACAAGATATCAGGTCCGACACTTCTCGGCAGAATGACAAACGAAGAACTCAAAGAATTATTCCACGGATATGGGTATGAGCCGTTTGTGGTCGAAGGCGATGACGATGCCGTGTACGCACTGATGAGTGAGACTCTCGAGACCTGTCTCTCAAAGATCACCGCGCTCAAGGTCAGTGGTCGTGCTACGGCGGATTCATTCCCTCGTTGGCCCATGATCATCTTGCGCACGCCGAAGGGCTGGACCGGAATCAAAGAATTGCATGGTGAGAAGATTGAAGGCAATTGTTTGTCGCACCAGGTTGTCGGCACCGAAGCCAAGACCAACGACGAAGAACGTCACGCCATTGAAGAGTGGCTGCGCTCGTATCATTTTGAAGAATTATTCAGCAAAGACAGCGGCTTTAGCCCAGACATCACCGCCCTCATCCCGCCGCCGGAGCTTGCAATGGGTCGCAACAAACACACCTTTGGCCTCAAACATACAGGCAAGGCGCTCGATCTGCCGACTGCCGAAAGCCTCATGGAAGATGCAACTGTCCCGGGCACGATTGGTTCGAGCAGTATGGGTAGAATGGCACTCTATCTCAAAGAGGTTTTTGCAAAGAATAAAGAGAGCAAGAATTTCAGGCTATTTTCTCCCGACGAGACGTATTCCAATAAACTCCAATCGGTGTTTACCGAGACCGCTCGGGCTTTTGCGGGCCCCATCGAATCGTGGGACAAAGATTTGCGCGCGGACGGACGTGTCGTTGAGATGCTGTCGGAACACTCTCTGCAGGCGCTCGCAGAGGGGTATATCCTTACGGGTCGTCACGCGGTGTTCGCCTCATATGAGGCTTTCATCCAAATCGTTTCCAGTATGGCCGACCAATACGCCAAATTCATTCGCGTTGCCCGCGATATTTCTTGGCGCGGAAATGTTCCGTCGTTCAATTACATCCTGACGTCTTCCGGTTGGCGGCAAGAGCACAACGGCTTCTCCCACCAGAACCCGGGCTTCATCGAGACCATGCTCCAAAAACAGGGATGTTTCGTAAAAGTTTTCTTCCCGCCCGACGGCAATACCGCGCTCGCCGTGCTCGAGCAATGTCTTGCGTCCCAAAACGGCATCAACGTCATCGTCGCAGGCAAGACCCTCGAACCTCGCTGGCTTACGCCCGCGTTGGCCAAACAAGAATTGCAAACCGGCCTCATGACATGGGATTTTGCGAGTGATCAGGATCCGCATCTTGTGTTCTCCGCCGCCGGCGAATACCTCACCAAAGAGGCGCTCGCCGCTATACAAATTATCCGCAGTCACTTGCCCGAGGTACGCCTGCGCTTTGTCAGCATCCTCGAGATCTCCGCGATCGGTATCGGCAATGAGCTCTGTCGTGTTCCGCTCCATGATTTCATCGATTACTTCACAAAGGACAAGCCGGTGATCTTCAACTTCCACGGCTATCCCGAGACGCTCAAGCAAGTGCTCTTCGATCATCAAGATATCAAGAATCGTTTTCACGTCCATGGGTATATCGAAAACGGTTCCACTACGACACCATTCGATTTGCATTTGCGCAATCGCACGAGTCGCTATGATCTAGTGATCGAAGCACTCCAGATTCTCGCCGCGCGCTCGGTGGTGCCAACCGGGCAAGCCGAACAACTGATCGAAGGACACCAACGAGCCATCGCGAGCCATCGCGAATACATCGTGCGCTATGGTGTTGATCCGCCCGAAATTGAAAACTGGAAATGGTCCCGCTAAAACTTATGCGCATCTTTGTTGTAAACATCGGAAGTGAATCCAAAAAATACGCGCTCTACGAGGGCGAACATGAATTGTGGTCAGTGCATATCGAGAATCGCCAGGATGTACTTGAAGACAGTAAGCTTGCCGGAGCCTTTGATGTCATTGCGTTTCGCATTGTTGCGCCGGGTGACTTCTTTCGCAAAGATCGCGTGATCGACGCGGACTACATGGCACAACTGCAATCTGCCCGGATGAAGGCACCGATGCACATCAATCTCACCATGGCCGAGATCGTATCTTTCCAAGAGCGTTTCCCCGGTATGCGACTCGTTGGCATTTCAGACTCTGCCTTCCACCGGACGATACCCGATCATGCGCGTTATTACGCCTTGCCCGCTGTCGATACGACGGCGCTTGAAATAGAACGCTTCGGCTATCACGGCATCTCGCTTTCATCAATAATGGAGGTGCTCAAAACGCAGGGACCCATCCCGGCAAGGATCATCGTGTGCCACCTTGGCGGCGGTTCCAGCATCACGGCGATCAAAGATGGCAAAAGTATCGACACCACTATGGGCATGACGCCGCTTTCAGGGTTGCCGATGGCTACGCGCATAGGGGACATTGATCCGGGTGCGCTGGCGTATCTCGCTGCGATGAAAGATCTGCGCGGGGAAAAGCTCGAGGAATACCTGGCCAATCAATGCGGCTTCTTTGGAGTGGCGGGCACAAACGACATGCGCGAATTATTGGCACGCGAGAGCATCGACGAGCATGCGGCGCTTGCGCTCAACATGTTTGTGTACCAGATACAGAAGTACATCGGCGCCTACGCTGCTATTCTCGGTGGTCTGGATGCGCTCATCTTCTCGGGGACCATTGGTGAACGATCCGATCCGGTCAAATCAAAGATCCTTGCCGGTCTCGACCTGCGGGGAGCGCATAGTCTAACCGTCCCCACCGATGAGATGACAGAAATGGCGCGTCTTGCGTCCTCTATCGTCTGATTGGGAATTCAGAGAATACTGGCTATGTCAGCATGGAGTATTGACATTCGGGTAGTATTGCAATACCATCTTTCTTACAATGAATCATGTAACGACTATTACGCCTAGATTTCAAGTACATATACCTTCTGCGGTAAGGCGTCAGATTGGGCTCGTAAAGCATGGTCGAGCCACTATGTACACAGAAGGTTCGCGCATCATTATCGAGCCGTCGAATGACAGCATCCTTTCTCTATCGGGAACCTTTCGCGTCAAAAAACCAATATCGGCGGAAAAAATAAGAAAATCCTTGTCGTATGTCGAAAAAAAGAAGTAAAGCAACACGCAAGGTTTTCATCGAAACAAGCGTCTTCATTCGCTTTTTCACGCATGATGATGCAAAAAAAGCAGTCGATTGTGATCGATTTTTCGCAAAGGTCGAAGAGGGCGTTATCAGACCGTATGTTTCGAGTATTGTGATTCTGGAGATTATTTTTGTGCTGACGCGCTTGTATAAATTTCCACGAATCGAAGTCATGAACGCTATTGAGAAGATACTACAGCTTAGAAATGTCACACTGATTGAAAAGACGAACACATCTTTTGCACTTATGTGGTGGGGCCATGCAAGTAAACAATATGGGGATTGCCTCATTGCATCGCAAATCCCCATAGGGGTTGCTCTTGCCACCTATGATCAAGATTTCAGATCTTTCCCCAATTTGATGCCTATGACTCCAGGGGAAATCATGTAGCAATTATTCAATTGAATTTTGCCTGGGCATTGACAACTTTTGTATTTCCTATATCTTGATCGTTAGTTAAATCCATTGATCTGGTTCCTGCGCTTTCGCGCAGGGTTGGGGCCGGTTTACCCTGAGTTATGTCGAAGGGTGAGGAGGTTTCTGCGCAAGTGGAAACCCGGGATCTCCCGTAACAGAGATAACCGATGTCGCATAGCGGAGTCGGTGAAAGTCCCGAGATAATATCAAGGGGAATTAAGGTGGCACCGCGGTTTTTCGAAACTCGCCCTTATAACGCAAATTTTATTTGTGTTGTAAGGGCGGGTTTTTGTTTTGGAACAACCAAGAACAGAAGGCCATCCCGCAAGCTCTTTCTGTTCTTTGAAAAAGGAAACAATGTGATGAGCCGAGAACGGAAAACGATCGGGTGGGGCTCAAAAGCCGACGCCATCTCCCACGATGTTGGGTGGGGTTATCCATGTCCACCGTCGGAGTCACCGTCTGATGACGTGGCAGGCAGGAACAAAAAATTGGATGATCAAAATCGTCAAGATCTAAAGAGGGCGACGCTCCAAATATCAACCATTATGGGGCGTATCTGTCCTCATACTCCTAATCTTCGCATAGAGGAGGCACGAGTGTTGTGGACATTGTTCAATACTCTCGAAAAATACAGATGTCACGTAGACACATTGATTCAAACTTACGATCCTGATCCGCGTGACTATCCGGGAAGATGGTGATGTTGCGAGCATGAAAACAAAAGCGGCGGGTACGAAGTGCCCGCCGCCCACAAATCTCTTTTGTTACTTGGAATCTGAATCGCGAACGATGCAGATTCCAGATCGCAAAATCTGGAAATAAAAATATGGAAAAATACAAAACACAATTCTTGTGGCGAAGGTCTCAAGCTCTTTGAGATTGTTCTTTCACAGCACATTTTGGAATACTCCTGCGAGTATCTTTCGATTATTGGCATTACAAAAACGAGCTGACGATTTCGAAAGATTTTTACAAGAGTATTCCAAACCCGGAATGCTCTTGTGTGCGTCACAGAGACGCGGAGGAGAAAGACGATGTGGGATGTTCTTGGATCTCTAAATGACTCGGCTTGCAGATGGCATTCCTGGGGCAGAGTAACCAGCCTCAGCGATGAGTCTGTTAAGCGTCTGCTCGAAATGTTCGAGACATCAGGCCTCGCGGACCGCGACGTAGCTCGTCTGGACGAGTCGCAAACACGGCATTTGGTTCGGTCACTTGGGGGTCGGTGTCCAAAAAAGAACAACAAGTGAACCATGGAACTGTTGGTACACAATAAACAACAGCGGCGGGCACTTCGTGCCCGCCGCTGAATCTTTTTATGCATTTTCATTTCTTAAAAATTGAAGCGTGCGTGTCCGTATACCATGTGTAGCAAGGGTAAGTATTCAGCGATTCCCAGTATTCGTCTTCGCGAGCTTTGCGAAGCGATCCAGATGTATGTGATAGAATTCTGGATTGCTTCGCTCCGAACGTGACCAATTTTCAACATGGTAATCCATGTTAGAAAAATGGAAATGCCCTTGTGGTGCAATGACAGCGGGCTGGGAACGGGTGAATAGTTACTAGCAAGGTCATGTCATACCAAAGTAATTATTGCACCCCTCCCATACGGCACGATGGTGAGCATATCAGCTCAT
>CAYHIZ010000045.1:0-7615 GCA_964356695.1 uncultured Candidatus Saccharibacteria bacterium
GCGAAGGGTTCTAGAAGGTCACGAAGACGAATACTGGGAATCGCTGAATCCTTACAGAAATTTTATGTAATTGGGAACTCTGCAATAAATTTAGAACCTTTGCCGTTTCCTTCCGATTCGGCCCAGATTTTGCCTCCATGAGTTTCCACAACCTGCTTCGCTATGAAGAGTCCGTAGCCGGTGGAATGGACATTTATTTTGAGTGAATCTTTGCCGTGACCGCCCTCTGTAAATAAATTTTGCATGTCCTCTGGTGTTATACCTATACCGCTATCTTTGACGCTAAGACGAAGTTTGTCTGTACCGAGCTTCGTCGATGGATCTACGTGAGTAAGCTCTACAATCACAGTACCAGTAGGAGTGTACTGTATAGCATTGTCAATAAGATTTCGAACTACATGCTGACACAATTTTTCCTTATCGCCTTCCATGGTATAAATGCCATCATTCACAGAAACTGTTACAGTAATATGTTTTTCATCAGCATTGCGTTTTAGACGACTAACGATTCTAAGCACCACTTCTTTCAGATCGAATGTTTCTTTTTTGTAGATTATTGTTCCCTGTTTGAAGCTCGATGAATCTAGAATTTCCATTACAGTACGCACGCCACTTCTTATTCTAACCAATCCGCTCTTCGCCATTTCAACGAGCTTGGGAGGAGTATTCGTATAATCTCCTTCGGCAATTGAAGCAAATCCCGCCTCACCATCCGTCAAATACCCCTTGACCTCATGACTGATGAAGTGAAGAAGATTCTCTTGCTGTTTGTTTATGACCTCGAGTTCCTTTTCCTGTTTTTCAATGAGGACGCGCTGTTCAATCTCGCGCCGAATGTTGCGTACGAGAATGTGCCCAAGAACGCATACAAGAATGAAAGTCAAAATGGTTACAATACGGACATTTTCTATTTTGCGAATGAATAGGAGCGAGAAAACTAAAATTGACACACTTATAACGAGTGCCTGCGAAGTTATGAGCTTGAGATCAAACGTCTTGAACCGTATCGCACTGTAGGCGACAAAAGCGGCGAGTATGGGCATTCCTATCAGTTTGTATTGTTCGTACGACCAGTCGGTATCGAGAATAGAAAAGACGAGGATGTTGCCGATTGAAAACGCGAGAAGAAACAAAACGATCCCGCTTGTTACAAGCACTAGCTGTTTGCTCTCGCTCCGATCTGACGTTCGACAATAACCGATTATACCGACAGTAACTGCCCAGATAATGTAAAACAGTTCGACAATATACACATATTGCCACAAAGGACCCTCTATTGGTTCGCGATCGCAGTTGGTCAGATCGAAGCCGAGGAGATTGTATGACGTATGCGCCAGTAAGAAAATAGGGATGAAGGTCGCCGCGGCTATGAGTTTTTCACGAAGCGAGGGTTCAGCTCCGCGATTCGCAAGAACCGTAACAAGATACCAACCGGTAGCGTATATTAAAAGTTCGACGGGTGCCATTGCCGCCCAAAAAAACATAATGTACTCCGATTTTTCACTAGCCCATAAAATCAGATCGAAGTAAACCCACACAACAAACGCGGTCATCATAACGAATAAAGCTCTGTTGACGAGCGCTTTGGAATTGTTTGCGATGACTGCAATTCCTATGATAGCTGATGCGATTAAAGGACCGAGATGCGAATAATATATGAACGACGCAAAAACATTCTCCGAAAATATCAGAAATCGAGCCGTGTCCCATCCACAGCTCAACGCGTCCATATTTTTTGGAAGTAATCCGGCAATTTGGCAAGAAAATCGGAAGTTTCAGGAACTGTTTCCAGATCGGTAAATACTACATAATCTTTTTTTGCGATCATAGTGAACCATATCGCCATCAAGCACGTCAAGAACGCAAGACAAAATAATTCAAATTGCAAACGAGAACTAACATGCTTCACCTCTCTATCATACCGCACCATAACAATTGGGGTGTCCTGACACTAGCGAACTTGGGGATTGGCACGCATGTACATTTTCTGGAAGTATGTAGGAATGTTTGGCAAGTATTTCTTAAATATTTTAGGAGAAAGTTTTTGTATTGGAAGGATATTTTTTCGACAATACTTTGCTCCACAATGACAGGGTATCTTCCAATGCATGTCCGCGTCAGTAATCGAATAGTCCATCGTTATTTCCTGTCCTAGACGTATGTTCTTTAGGGCGACGAGGATACGTTTTCCGAAGATTGCCGCGTTCGGTTCACATGAATGATTCAAGTGAAGAAAAGGTTCAAGAGGTTTTATCCAAAGATCTTTTCCGATGCCAATCCAATTACCAATTATATGTGAATCACGTGCAGAGTGTGTAACTTTATGAGCAATAGTTCCCCTAATTATCTGTATATGCTCACCGTTTCGTATGTCCTCGCCCGCAAACATGCCTTGACCGTGAATGGCACTGCGCCGTATAACAATTTTTTTCATATGACAGATCTATTATGCAGGTAGCGCCATAATGATGTGTGTACGGCAATGTATCCGTGCATAAGGATGTTCGATATCGGATACAGCATAAGCTCTGTGACCCATCCGCGTTCTATGAACGTGGCAATTGCAAGGATCGCATATGCAAACGACCATACTGCCCAAGGAAGCGCGTGTTCGGTGTACGGATGCTTGTAGACTTGGTGCAGGAGCGGATAGAAAGCCGTGAACGTCGTTATGTTTACACAGATTAGGACGAATATTTCTGCTAAATCCTTATCGCCCTGCGCAATGAAACCGCCCGCGAGCAACATCCATGTAGATATATAAACAAACGTCAACATGACATCGAAACCGAATGAAAAACGCTCAAGAAGATTCTCTGGCCACCAATCGCGTGCCTTGCGAAGCGCATAGAGTGCGACGACTACACTTGAAAATGCGCACGCCACCGGAAGCGCGAGAAGCGCAAAGCCCGCATCCCTGTCCCACTCGACGGCAAGGAGGAGCGTCGTCCCGTAGGCGAACATGAGCCATGAGATGGCGTTGGGGCGTATGTCGCGAGTAAGAATCTTGCTACCGTAGAACGCATATCCGGCGACCTGCAATAGGGCTGCGAGCATACCCAACTGGATAGCTTCCATATACGTGTACTATACCTCATGTATACGGGAAATTCAACTCAGCTACTGCGCAAAAAACCCTATGGAGATAAAGATGTCAGGAACCTTTTATCGGTCTTCCTCGCGGTCGCACAGTGGTCTCGAGTTCGAACTTCTTGATCGTCTTTTCTGACCACATCTTGAACCCAAAGGGATTTCCTCGAATGGTACTTCGCCACATTGCTTCGACCCCATCCTCCGACTGCGGTTCATGGAGAAGCGTATCATATCTGCGCAGTATTGATACCGACCACTCGGCAAGAAGCTTCTTCTCTCAAGTCTTCGTGCATAGGATGTGGTCGAGGTGTACGCAACTTATTGCAATACCATCTCCGCTACTGTGCAAAAAATTATCTAGCTGTTACGGACGAAAGCTAGTGTGGCGTAAGAGCCGAGAAGCCAAAATAATCGATAACCGTCTCCGAAAATATCTTGAACTTGCGTACCAAAGTGCCAGATGGAATCGAGCGCGGGTATTTGAATCCAAAATGTAACGACGAGCGCGGAGAGTGCAACGCCGGATAATGCGGCTTGCAAAGCTTGTCCCCCACCACTTCCAAACGCAATACCGATTCTTCCAACGATTACGTACATAATCACAAGCACTATGAAAAATAAAATTGCTCCAAGAACCGGCGTGGAAAATTGACCGGCAATACTTCCCAAAACCGCCGAATCCGGCAAACTATTGATAAGAAACACTGTCGCCGGAAGTGAGAGAGCAAGAATACAGATGCGCCTAGCACCGGAATGCACAGCATCGAACGAGGCGAATAATGCGAAGATTCCTAAAATCAACCAATCTTTCGGAATGCTGGAAAATACTCCAGTAATAGCGTCTATATTCATTCTCACATCCTAACAGCTCAAAACTCATCACCCACAGTTATTCACAATCCTTCGCTTCGCAGTTTTTCAATCATTTCTCGCGCCAACTTGGAAAGTTTCTTGGGAAATTCTATGTCTATGCGAATCAGTAAATCTCCGCGCACTCCCCTTCCGTAGGGAACGCCTTTTCCGCGGATACGCAATGTTTCCCCGTGCGCTATGCCTGCGGGGACATTCAAAATCTCCTCTCCGTCGATACTGCGTATTTTGTATTCTCTGCCGAGCAAAGCGTCTGTTAGTTTTATTGAAATTGAGGTTATTAGATCGTTGCCTTCGCGTGAAAAATTGTGATCTTCTTTGATGTGAAGTTTTATATATAAATCTCCGGGCACTCCCCCCTGTATCGCCTCACCCCTGCTCGGCATTCGAATCATTTCTCCATCGGAGAGACCCGCAGGGACGCTAATATGAATTTCCTCTTGACGCTTGGCCACGCCTTCGCCACGACATATTTCGCATGGAGTTTCCGGCATTTTGCCTTTTCCATTACATCGAGAACAATTACGCGCGGAAGTAAAAGAGCCAAAAAAAGAACTTCTAGTTTCTCGTATTGTTCCTTTGCCCCCGCAATCTGAACATACGATTGTTTTAGATCCCTTCTTTGCCCCTGAGCCGCTACAGACATCGCATGCGGCTATTTTGGCTATGAGCACCCGACGCTCGACACCAAATATTCCTTCACGAAAAGAAAGCTCGATGTCGATTGATATATCCCTTCCTCGTCGCGCCTGCTTGCCTCCGCCAGAAAAAAACTCTCCGAACACATCACCGAGATCGAATTCCACATTCCCGCCTTGCCCCCCGAATCCTTGAAATCCCTGAAAGTTGGAAAAATCAAAATCGCCAAAGCCAGTTTGACCGGAACCCGAAGCTCCGGCGAATGTTTTGCCATACGCATCATACTCGGCGCGCTTTTTTTTGTCGGAAAGTACGGAATATGCCTCGCTTGCTTCTTTGAATTTTTTTTCATCGCCACCCTTTTTATCCGGATGATGTTTGTGGGCTAATTTTCTAAATGCAGTCTTTACATCATCTTCCGTCGCCCCTTTTGAAATTCCCAAAACATCGTAATAATCTTTCATGTATGACATTATAGGTGAGGCGGTTCCTCGGGCGGTTTTTGATCGTCTTTCGGCGGTTCAGTAGGCGGGGTTTGCTGCTGATTTTGCGACATCGCCTGTCCTATCGCGCTCATTGCCGTTGAAAGAGTTTCGGAGGCAGATTTGATTGCGGTGGTGTCCGTGCCGTTTCTTGCAGACTTGAGGCCATCGATTTTTTCTTGCACGTTCTTTCTGATGTCTTCGCTCACCTTGTCTCCATGTTCCTTCAGGGCTTTTTCCGCGGCATAAACGATTTGATCTGCGACATTTTGTGTTTCCACCAATTCTTTTTTTTGTTTGTCGACCTCGGCGTTCGTATCGGCATCCGCACGCATCTTCTGAATATCGGCCTCGGAGAGACCGGAACTACCCTCGATTCTTATCGATTGCTCCTTGCTCGTCGTTTTGTCTTTCGCCTTCACTGTTAGAATGCCGTTCACATCGATGTCAAAAGTTACTTCTACTTGGGGCATTCCTCGCTGAGAGGGCGGAATGCCGTCAAGATTGAAACGTCCAAGCGATTTATTGTCGTTCGCCATTCCCCTCTCGCCTTGCACGACATGTATTTCCACTGATGATTGATTGTCGGATGCGGTAGAAAATGTTTGCGAGCGCGAGGTGGGGATGGTTGTGTTGCGATCAATGAGTTTAGTTGCTACGCCACCCAAAGTTTCAATCCCTAAGCTTAGAGGAATAACATCGAGTAATAATACGTCCTTTACGTCGCCCTGTAGGATACCACCTTGGATTGCCGCGCCTATTGCGACGACCTCATCCGGGTTCACGCTCATATTTGGTTTCTTCCCGAAAAATTTTTCGACAGATTGTTGAATGGCAGGCATTCTCGTTTGCCCTCCTACTAGGATGATTTCTTGAATATCTCCCACTTTGAAAGGCGAGGCTTCCATCGCACGCTTAGTAATTTCCATTGCCCTCTCCACGAATTCACTTGCAAGTTCTTCGAGTTTTGCGCGTGTTGTTTTAATCAGAAGATGCCGCGGACCGCTGGAATCGGAAGTGATGAAAGGAATGTTGATTTCCGTTTCAAGCGCGGTAGAAAGCTCAATCTTCGCTTTTTCAGCAGCTTCGTCTAAGCGCTGGCGCGATAGAGGATCATTTCGCACATCGATACCTGATTCTTTTTTAAATTCATCGGCAATCCAGTTCATGATCTTTTGATCCAAATCTTTTCCGCCCAAGTGCGAATCGCCGTCGGTCGCACGCACTTCGATCACGTCGTCTCCCACTTCGAGTACCGAAATATCAAACGTGCCACCGCCGAAATCGAATACTACTATTTTCTCGTTCTTTTTTTTGTTGAATCCGTAAGCGAGTGCGGCGGCAGTCGGCTCGTTGATAATGCGCTTTACATCAAGCCCTGCAATCTTTCCGGCGTCTTTTGTCGCCTGACGCTGGGAATCGTTGAAATATGCAGGTACCGTAATTACCGCCTCCGTAATAGTCTCCCCGAGTCGCGCTTCCGCGTCTCGCTTTAACTTTTGCAGAATCATTGCAGACATTTCTTCGGGACGATGCCACTTATCGCCCATCTTTGCTTCTATTCCCCCGTTCGCGCCTTTTTGAGTTTCAAACGAGACGGCAGTGCGGTCTTTCACGACGAGCGGTTCGTCAAAGGTGTGACCGATAAAACGCTTGATCTGGTAGACGGTATTCTTCGGGTTCGTGACCGCCTGACGCCGTGCGAGGAGTCCCACTAAGCGTTCTCCGGTTTTGGATACGGCGACTATAGAGGGTGTCGTGCGAGCACCTTCTGCGTTCTCAAGAATGATGGGTTCACCACCCTTAACGACCGCCATGGCCGAGTTGGTAGTTCCGAGGTCTATGCCGAGTATCTTGGACATAAATATTATAAAGTTTAACTGTTATTGCCAGAAGATTTTAATACAACCTGCGCAGGACGCAAGATGTTGTCTTTTGAACGGTATCCATATCGTAAGATTCGCACTATGGAGCCCGGCTCTCCCGCCACGTCATCAACTTCCTGAAGAGCCTCATAAAGCCCGGCATCGAAAGCTTCTCCAACTTTTCCGTATCTTTCTATCCCGTGTCCCTGAAGGGCGTCTACGAGCTGACTGCGTACATGCTCCATGCCGTTTCTCCATCCATCATTTACTTCTGCCCACGCCTCGCTTCCTGCAGCCATATCAAAACTGTCGAGCGCGGGGATTATGTCGTGAACAAGCGCTTCGCGCAGTATTTCCGCACTTCTAACGGCGCGTGCCTCCGAATCCTTGCGAGCGTTTACGGAATCCGCCTTGCATCGTTGCCATCCGTCCAAATACTCTTGCCGTTCTTTCTTAATTTCATCCAAATCACTGCGAAGCTTCTTCAATTTTACTTGCGCGGCTCCAATATCTCCAAGTTCTTCGTCTGCTTCGAATTTTAGATCGGAGTCTTCGTTCATGATGAGGTCAGTATATCACAAATAATTTTCTAAAAAAGTTCGATTTGAACAGTGTCATACCAAAGTGATTATTGCACCCCCTGCAAAGTAATTATTGCACCCCTCC
>CAYHIZ010000046.1:0-7589 GCA_964356695.1 uncultured Candidatus Saccharibacteria bacterium
TATGGATGAAATCGCCGTCCGCCACTATCTACCACCGATATTGCGTATGATCCAAGGATACGATACGAGAGTTCTTGAAATGATATGGACGAAGACCTCGTTATCAAAAATTGGTGGCAGAAAAGGTTATGAAATACTTCGACGCACATACGCACGTGAATTTCGCCGCATACGAGGTGGATCGGTGGGGAGTGCTCGCACACATGCAAGGTTTGTAAGAGACGAATGTCGGCATCGTGGTATATTGAAAACTAATTATGATACCGTCCCCCATGCAGTCCGATCCTCGGACGTCGTTTTTACACAAGACTCTCGGGAGTCGCAGACTCATTTTTAGAGACGTTGTTCTATTGGTGGTCATCGGCAGTGCCATCGCGTTTGCATACATGCGAGGCACGCCCACTATTAGCCATGAGGATGTCTCGAAAGTGTGGATACCTTTCGCCGAACTTCTCGATGTGAGCGATGTGATGAGACGAGATGGCGTGCGACCAGACACGGGAGCGCAGTATTACAGGGACGATTCTTTAGATTCGCCGGGGCAAGAGGCAATTTTTTGCGATGGCGACGAACACGTACGCGATGAGAACCGTCAATATCCCGGCAGGCCGGACATCGCGACGTTTGTCGCGGCGGAAAGTGGAAGGTACGGCAAAGACAAGGATTATGTCTACTACTGCCACACGGGGCTCGATTACTTGGGTCCACCAGGCATGACAATATTAGCGGATGCGGATCCGCGTACGTTCACACTTCTCACTTCTGGGTATGCGAAAGATGCGCGTCATACCTACAGAGGGAGTGAAATAATAAACGATAGCCCGAATACGTTTTCTGTGCTTTCCGAAGATTATGCGAAAGATGCTGATCATGTGTACTACGGGGTGGGCATAGGAAGCGCTTCTCAATCTTACAATGCAGGGACACTGGATGGTGCCGATCCCCGTACGTTCTCCGTGCTCTCTGACCAATACGTGAAAGATGCGACGCATGTGTACCACCACTGCTGGCAGGGCCATTCAATTTTGGAGGGCGCAGACGCGCAGACATTTGAGGTGCTCAATGCAAAATATGCTAAAGATGCGTTCCGCGTATATCTGTATAGTTGCGACCATAGTTCGATCGTGGAAGGATCCGATCCGCAAACTTTCACTGTGCCCGTATTCGGTTACCCGAAAGATGGGAATCATGTCTATAACCGCGATAAGCCGATTCCGGGTGCGGATCCTGATACCTTTGAAGTGCTGACCGACGCGGCCACGATGTTCGAGGATAAGCCAGTTTATTCCAAAGATAAGAATAATGTTTATGCAGACCTATATAATCTGATAGATGCTCATCAGTTGCTTGGTGCTGATTCGACGACATTCACGCTCAGTGGCGGGTATCCTCACGATAAAGAGTGGGTATATGGAAACAAGTATGGCTTAAATGGCATAGCTCGGTTAGGGCCGACATCTGTTCTTGCGACGGCATATCGATACGCAACACCATCGGGGTGCGAGCCGGAGGAAATGTATTATGGCGTTGACACATCGATCCCGTCACTTTTCTCAGCAGATGGATCCGTGATCGGTTGGAGGGGAGAGTATACCGTGTGCATTCTAGATACGAAAACTGCGAGTAGTTCGATATGGAGTATTGGATATCCCGCAGATGATCATTTTTCACGCGACGGTTCAAGATTTTACTATCTCTATACTTTAGTGATGAAAGGTCCTTATGGGGATGGTGATTTGCCACCATGTCCGAAGTGCGGATGGCATGTAATCGATAGGAAAAATGGGACGGACACGCGCCTTGCGAGTGTACCCGACGATATAGTTTTCTGGGACACACATTTCGGTGCATCTGATGGAAGGATTCAGTATAATCGTGTTTTGGATGTACATATGGGAGCCCGCCTCATCGCTGAAGGCAGAAAAAGCGGATCGCGCGTCGTACTGGAGGTACGCAGACTTCCTGTCGACGATTGGGATTATCTGACGACAGATAAGGTACGTGCGTTACCGCTTGTTCGGAGTTTCGATATATCCCAGAGAGGATATTATGCGGACGTGAATATCTCACAGGATGGTCGGTCTGTCGATTACCTGTACAGTGTCGGCGGGGACATTCAGGACAATGCTGATTTCATTCGTAAGGGAGTGATACGGAAAGGTCGTCTCGATATTGCAACAGGTAAGAATACTTTTCCGCTTTGAGATGTTTTGTTATGCGCTATTTCGACGCACATACGCACGTGAATTTCGCCGCATACGAGGTGGATCGCGAGGAAACAATCGTGCGTGCCCGTGAGGCGGGTGTGGGGATGAATGTAGTCGGTACGCAGATCGACACCTCGCTCGCGGCGGTAGAGGTGGCTCGTGCGCATGATGACGTGTGGGCGACGATCGGCCTGCACCCGATACATACCAGTAAGTCGTATCACGATACGAAAGAACTTGGCCCCTCCTTCGCTCCTTCTTCGCATAAAGCTACGGAGGGCAAGGAAGGTGACGAAGGGTTTATGTCTCGGGGCGAGGTCTTTAATTCCGCTGTCTACGAAGCGCTCGGTCGCGATCAGAAGGTGATCGCGATAGGCGAGTGCGGGCTCGATTATTTTCGACTCGAAGAAAATACGAAAGATGTCCAAAAAAACGCCTTTATAGAGCAGATAGAACTTGCGAACAAGTTGCAGAAACCGCTCATGTTGCATATTAGACCTGCCCTCCAAAGCCTTGGCGTCGGAGGGAATGCATACAATGATGCGCTGGAGATATTAAAAGAGCACGCGAAAGTAAAAGGAGATGTACATTTTTTCGCGGGCGATTGGGCTACTGCAAAAAAATTCTTGGATTTCGGATTCACTCTTTCTTTTACGGGTGTTCTGACTTTTACGCAAGATTATGACGAAGTGGTGAGGAATGCGCCGTTAGACATGTTGCTTTCGGAAACTGACGCGCCATACATCACTCCGATCCCGTTTCGTGGAAAGCGCAACGAGTCTGCGCACATACCTCTCGTTGTTCGCCGTATTTCAGAGATCCGCGGGCAAGATTTCGACAAGGTTGCGTTCCAAATTATGGAGAACGCCCGGCGAGTATTTCAAATTTCAACTATTGCTTGATACCTATTGACTATGATACAGTACCCCGACAGATATGAATGCAGATGTTACAGAAGAAAAAGAGGTCGATACGGATGGGGATATTTTGCGCATTTACGAGGCGGGGTACACTATAGTACCCACAGTTAAAGAGGAGCATATAGAAAAGGTCGTCGGCGTTATTAGGACCGAGATTGAGAAGACCGGAGGCTCTTTTATAGCAGAGGGCGCGCCGTCCATGGTGCGACTTTCTTACGTCATATCGGCACGAGATGGAGATAAACGCATTCCATATGACAAGGGTTACTTTGGATGGATCAAGTTTGAGGCGAACGTCGCTACTGCCCATTCTCTTCAAGAGGCGCTAAAGCGCGATGAGCAAATACTTCGCTCTATTGTTTTCCGAACGGTGCGTGAGGATACTCGCGCTAAAATGAAGGCGCCGACATTGCGTGAGGTAAAGCGAACCGACACAATAAAAACGACTCGACGTCGCACCGCTGAGGTATCGGCTCCGGTTTCTGAAGAGGATCTTGAGAAAGCGCTCCAAGATATTACCGTAGAGTAATTTTACAATTTTGCTATGTATATCAACAAGGCCATACTTTTCGGAAATCTCACGCGCGACCCTGAGATTCGCTCATTGCCATCTGGAATGAATGTGTGTAATTTTAGTATTGCGACTAATCGTACGTACAAAGACAGAGATGGAAAAAAACAGGAGCAGACGGATTTTCACAATGTTGTCGTGTTTGGTCGCCAGGCCGATATCGTGGCACAATATATGAAAAAGGGAAGCTCGGTGTTTGTAGAGGGTCGCATTCAGACTAGAAGTTGGGACGATAAAACAAACGGAGAGAAGAAATATCGCACTGAAGTTGTCGCTGATCGCATACAGTTTGGTCCGAAGACTGGCGTTCATTCGACGGGTTCGATGGGCGCACCGAAGGTAGGCTCGGGACAGGGGGGTGGTCATATCGGAAGCGATGAGGGTGAGATTGTCGAATCTGCTTCGGGCATTGAGTATCCAAAAGATGACATTAACCCCGACGACATTCCTTTTTAGCGGAGTAGTCGGTGAAAATAATTTTAAATTATGAACAATATTCTGACTCAAAATGACATTAGGCACGTAGACTATAAAGACGTTGATCTTCTAAAACAATTCGTAAATCCGCACGGTCGCGTTATGGGTAGAAAGAAGACAGGTCTCACTGCAAAACAACAGCGTGCCATAGAGGCGGCAATAAAACGCGCCCGCTTCATGGGTTTGCTTCCTTACACTCAGAAGTAATCGCGATATACTAGTGTGATGGCGATTCGTCATCGGCACTTTCCCCGCAGTTCAATACCACTCTCCGAGACGGTGGAGGCGTGGACATTGATCGCAAGTGTTGTGCTTGCGGTGTATCTCATCCGGAGCGACTTGATCTCGGTGATCGTTGCTCATACCACGCAATTTGGCATTGCAGGTAGCTTCATCGAGGGTTTTTTCTTTACCTCTGTTTTGACGACGATTCCGGCGATCGTCGCCATTATAGAGAGTGCCACGTACGTGCCTGCTTGGGAGCTCGCGCTCATCGGAGGATTTGGTGCCGTATGCGGAGACTTGCTCGTGTTTCGTTTCGTTCAGAGTAGCTTTACTGAACACATGCTGCGGGCAGTGTTCCACCCGAAGTTGATGCGATTGGGAACTCGTATTGCCTCGGGACCGCTGTGGTGGTTTGGACCACTTCTGGGTGTGCTCGTCATTGCCTCGCCCTTGCCCGACGAGATAGGGCTTCTCATGATGGGGCTTTCACACATTCGTCTCATTCAGTTCGTCCCGCTGGCGTTTATCGCAAACGCCGCTGGCATTTATATGATAGCGACTGCCGCACAGAATTTTGGTTAAGGGCTAGTCCGAAAATAACATATCCATCTTTCGCCCACTGCATCTTCATCTGCACTGCGCACTCAATCGGGAAATTCCTTACCGTAGCTCTGCTACGCCTCGGAATTTCCCTCAATCGCGCACAGCGCATCTGAAGCGCATTGAACGAAATCTGACCATGTTATTTTCGTACGAGCCCTAAACTCGCTCTACGTATTCTCCCGTCTCGGTGTTGATACGAACTACATCGCCTTCGTTGACGAACATCGGCACATCTACGGTAGCTCCCGTTTCGAGCGTTACGATTTTAGAACCGCCCTGTGCGGTATTGCCACGCGTATTTGGCGGAGCCTCCGTCACTTTGAGCTCGACTTTAATTGGCGGCTTTACTCGAAATAGTCGACCTTCAAACCACAGTGTGTCTACAACGGTATTTTCTTTAAGAAAATGTCCCGCGTCTCCCACCATCTCATTTGTAACAATAAAGCGTTTTGATTTGTCGGTTGTCTCGTGAAAGAACCACTCGTCTTTGCGTTCATAAATAAACACGGCAGACCTTCTTTCTATTTCCGCCTCTTTCATTTTATCCGACTGTTGGAAGGAGTACTCGATTACGTTTCCTTTTATGAGGTGGCGCAGTTTGGTTTGATTAACCGGACGGCGCATCTGCTTTTGCATTATGTTGTTCCATGTGCAGACATATGGCTCGCCTTCAACCAATACAGCCACCCCAGGCTTGATATCATTGTAATTCAACATACGCGGTATTCTATTCGGAATCGCGCGTTTGTCCAATCAGGCGGTCGAATGGAGTATAATTGCCGGAATGGAACTCATCAGACCGTCGGCCGAATATAAAGACAGTTATATAATTGCAATGCGCGAATTTCAAAATGATCTGGATTTCCCTGCACGCTATAGGGATGTTGATGCAGATATTCTTGCGGTGCGGTTTGATGATTTTATTCTGGAAGAGATCGAAAAATCCGACGGCAAACATCTCTCCATAGGTTTTGTGCCGGAAACGATCTTTTGGTTTGTCGATAAGAATGAATATATAGGCCGAGTCGCTATCAGGCACACGCTGACCGAACATTTGCGACAAACAGGCGGGCAGATTGGATACGAGGTGCGTCCAAGCAAGAGAAGACTGGGTTACGGTACTCAATTATTAAAACTGGCTCTTATAAAGGCGAAAGAGTTTGGCATGGACAAAGTTTTCCTCACTTGCGATGTTACAAATATCGCTTCGAAAAATATTATCATCCACGCAGGAGGCAAATATGAAGGCGAAGGCCCGGGCGAGCGTGATGACGGACCGCGAAAATACCGTTACTGGATTTCCACATAAGCTCGGTCGTTATGCGCTACCCCATTCGATTTTTGAAATCTTCATAAGTGAACGTTCGCAGGACTTGAGGTTTCCCATTTTTCCATAGAACGATTGAGGGATGCTGAATACCATTAAACATCGTGGTTTTTACGAGCGTGTATTGAATAGCGTCCTCGAAAGCGACTTTGTCTCCGATTTTTAGCGGCCTCTTAAATGTATAGATACGATCAATCTTGTCGCCGGCGAGACAGGTGCCGCCGCCGAAAGTATATGCGTACTGATATTCTCCCTCTTTTCCCGCACCGCGAATTGTTAGTTCAAGATCCGGACTCAAAATAAAGTCGGTTAAATGCGCTTCGAATGAGATATCAAGAATCGCAACTTTGTAAGGCACGTCCGC
This sequence comes from uncultured Candidatus Saccharibacteria bacterium, assembly GCA_964356695.1. Taxonomy (GTDB): domain Bacteria; phylum Patescibacteriota; class Minisyncoccia; order Phycocordibacterales; family UBA2100; genus UBA10103. The sequence goes on from CAYHIZ010000046.1 coordinate 6,695, forward strand.
ACGAGTGATAATATCCAAGATACTGGCAACAAGTGTGCCTGCGTGCCACACAATTGCCGCCCCCGGCTCACAATGTACTTGCACGCCATACTTTTTTTGGAAATTGTTGATGAGTGTTATAAGCCCTTTCACATCGTAGGCATCGTCAGTGATTTTTTGTCCTCCGCCGAAATTGATCCACTTCATTTGCTGGAAATATGATCCGAATTTTTTTTCTATCTTTATGAGCGCCGCTCTCAAATCGCCGAGATCGCGTTCAAAGAAGATATGGAAATGAAGACCCTCCACGCCATCGAGTGCGTTTGGGTTTTCAGCAAGCTCTTGATTGAATTCATCCATACGAATGCCGAGCCGGGAGTCCGGCGCGCATGGATTCCACGCATCGTGTTTTTCTTTTGTACTGATCTCCGGATTTATGCGAAGTCCGACAGAAATGTGTTCCTTGTATTTTCCAACTTGATTCTTAAATTGTCGCAGCTGACTGAAAGAATTGAAAATGATGTGACTGCAGTTTTTCATCACATCGTCGAATTCTTCCTGTTTATACGCAGGCGCATACATATGTACATTCGGCCCGAACCCCTCGCGTCCCAGCCTTGCTTCGTTGAGGGAACTTACCTCTGCGCCGTTTAAATACTCCTTCACTATAGGGAACAATTGCCATGTCGCCCACGCTTTCAATGCGTGCAAAACCACTGCACCCGTTTTATTGGCAACGTGTCGGAGCACATCGAGGTTGTGTCGGAGCAAATCCTCCTCGATGACGAATGCCGGCGTATCTATCTTCGAGGGATCTAATGTAGATTTCATTTTTTTCTGGGCAAATCCAGTTCTGCGGGGAGCGGTTTGTAATTTACAATTTTGTACGGCAAACCATTCTTGGCGAGCTCTTTCA
>CAYHIZ010000047.1:0-7554 GCA_964356695.1 uncultured Candidatus Saccharibacteria bacterium
TCAATAGTTTCCAAAATATGGCGCGGTTGTTTGATTATTAACGAGACGCTAGTGCGTTTATACATAAAAAACAAAGTTAATTGATAACTCTTACCATCGTATCATCTTCTTGCATCTTCTCGTTGCACCAGACGAATATGTGGAGGAAACTCGGTGAGTATCAATTGAAATGGTCTTGCTATACTTCGTGCATGGCGAATGGAGCAGAAGGAGCACTGAACGGAAAAGACACGGGTCCTGAAAAGTATATCAGTTCTTGTCTCGCTCCGGTTTTCTGAACACCCTTGTCGATGACTCACGTCTCAATGATTGGCTGAGTCAGCTCTCTGCTGAAGATTTCCAAAATTATTTAGTGCGTCTGAACGGACTCATACGACAGATAAAAATTAAAAACAGGCGAATTGACGGAGAAGGCGTTGCAATTTCCAATGCACTTATGGAAATAAGATATTTGCCCCCACGATCAGAATATAAGGATGAATTAATGCGGCATTTATTCGAAAGCTCAAAAAAACTCTCGAAGAAAGATGTTGGATTACTTTTGTATTTATCATTACAGGCGATACATCCGTTTGCGGATGGCAACGGGAGAACGGGACGACTTTTGTATTTTCTTTTGGAAAGTGGAGAAACAAAAACCCCATTGAATAAAGATCGAGTAGCGCGCTTTTTGATTCATGACGACAATTCAGTATCTGGCAGAGAGGTGTTCGAAAGGAAAATCAAATCGCCCAAAGAAGTTGATTCTATGATTGGGTTTCTTCTTGCGCAAGACGTGTTAAGTAAAAATATCACTGAAAACATATCTCGACTTGACTCTGGATTAGAAGGCGGGAGAATCGAATATTTCATCAACGAAAAGATTACGGAGGAAACAAGAGAGAAGCTCACGTTGGTAATGTCTGAAGCGGGGAATGGCCATTATGTTTGCAGAGACATAACGCTTGCCCGATATTTACAGAAAAAAGGACTTATCGATACATACGCCACCAAGGATACAGACCAAGAATCGTTTTATATGGACGGTCAGAAAATTTTGGAAGAATTGTCAGAATCCGACGCAAAAGAAATCATTGAATTGTTCCACATTTTGAAAAAACAATTTGTCGAAAAGCTTATCGATGTGATAGTGCAACCTAATGAATATACAGATGAAAACGGCGAGATGATAAAGGAACGGATGTATAAGTAAGCTGAATCTCAACAACTAACCTGCTCTAATATTTGCAATTCCGCTGATTTACGCTACATTGTGGCGACGCTTTCGGGCGTTTTTGTTTAATTTTTTATGGCACGCGACTATCCTCTAGAAAAAGTACGCAACTTTGGAATAATCGCGCACATCGACGCGGGGAAGACCACTACGTCGGAGCGTATTCTTTATTACACTGGAATGTCGCACAAAATCGGTGAGGTACATGAGGGCGATACGGTTACTGATTGGATGGAACAAGAGCGCGAGCGCGGTATCACGATTACTGCGGCCGCCATAACGTGTTTCTGGAATCCCTCGTATATGGGTGCCGACCTGTCGCAAAAAGTCCGTTTCAACATCATAGATACTCCCGGACACATCGACTTCACATCAGAAGTGAAAAGAAGCATGCGTGTCTTGGATGGCGCTGTCGTCGTATTCGACGGCGTTGCCGGTGTCGAGCCTCAATCAGAAACCAACTGGCGCTACGCCGAAGAGGCGGAAGTGCCGCGTATCTGCTATATCAATAAACTTGATCGCACGGGCGCATCATTCGAGAAGTCGTACGCAAGTATTTTGGATCGTCTCTCAACAAAAGCAGTGCGCATGCAGATACCTATTGGAGCCGAAGGTGGCTTTGAAGGCGTTGTAGATCTTCTATCGATGAAAGCGTATAAATTTGAAGGTGAAATGGGAAAAGATGTTGTTGCCTACGATATACCGGAGAATCTAATGGCAGATGCCGCAAAATATCGCGCGGAGCTCGTTGAGCGTATCGTCGAGAACGATGATGTAGTTATGGGCGATTTCTTGGAAGGCAAAGAAATCTCTATCGAAGTGTTAAAAAAGACTTTGCGCAAGGGTGTTATGGCCAACAAAATCTTCCCCGTTTTGACCGGAAGCTCGCTCAAAAACAAAGGGGTGCAACTTGTTCTCGATGCCGTTGTTGATTATTTGCCGTCGCCGTTAGAAGTTCCGGAGGCCAAAGGTATCAATCCCGACACCAATGTAGGGGAGACACGTCCGGCATCAGATTCGGCGCCGTTCGCCGCACTAATTTTCAAACTCCAAGTTGATCCATTTGTCGGGGCACTTTCGTTCTTTCGCGTGTATTCGGGATCGCTGGAGGCCGGAACATTTATCTACGATTCCGCCAACAACAAGAAAGAACGTCTCGGTCGCATCGTTCGATTGCAGGCCGACAAGCGCGAAGACGTGAAGATCGTTTACGCCGGCGAGATCGCGGCCGCGGTAGGCTTGAAAGAAGTGAAAATCGGGCACACACTTTGCGATCCTGAACATCCGATAGCTCTTGAAAGCATAGTATTTCCTGAGCCCGTCGTTTCAATGCGTATCGAGCCAAAGACCAAAGTTGATCAAGAAAAAATGGGCATCGCCCTCTCGCGTCTTTCTGACGAAGATCCGACGTTCCGCGTTACCTCCGACCCTGAAACTATGGAGACCATAATTTCGGGAATGGGCGAATTGCACTTGGAAATTATCGTAGATCGTATGAAGCGCGAGTTTGGTGTCGAGGCCTCTACTGGGAAACCGCAAGTGGCCTATCGCGAGACAATTCAAGGGACTGCCGATGTGGAGTACAAACACATCAAGCAAACAGGAGGCAGGGGGCAGTATGGCCATGTAAAGATTCGCGTTAAGCCACTTGAACCCGTAGAAGAAGGCAAAAAGATAAAGAATAACGTAGAACGTGAAGATCATTTCGAATTCATCAACAACATTAAGGGCGGTGTCATTCCGCAGGAATACATCACTCCTATTAAAAAAGGCATCAAAGAAGCAATGGGTCGTGGTGTTCTTGCGGGCTTTCCCGTCGTCGACGTGTCGGTGGATCTCTACGACGGCTCGTATCACGATGTGGACTCTTCGGAAATCGCATTCAAGCTCGCTGCGATAAACGCGTTTCAGGAAGCGGCCGCAAAGGCAAAACCGGCATTGCTCGAACCAATCATGAAGCTGGAAGTCGTAACGCCGGAGAAATTCATGGGCGATGTGACTGGTATGATAAATAGCAAACGTGGCTCCATAGAGGCCATGGGCGAGCGCGGTCAGGCTCGGGTCATTACGGCAAAAGTCCCGTTGTCGGAAATGTTTGGCTTCACGACACAGCTACGCTCTCTCACCGAAGGCCGCGGCGTGCCCAACCTCGAATTCAGTCACTACGCTGTCGTGCCTCGCAATGTGCAGGAAGATATTATCGCGAGTAGGAAGTAGATTTCGTGAGTCTGACCTTTCGAATTTTGTTTTGAAGTGTTGCGTTGTCGCTACAACCACAATTTGCGTTATTTTGTGCATTTTGTACAATTTGGGCATGAAAGTGCTTACAACAACTGTCGCACGCAAGGAGATCAAAACCATCGTGGATCGTGCGAAATATCGTGGGGAAGTGTTCGGTATCGGTCGGCGCGATTCGATCGACGCTATTCTCATCGGATTTCCTCGCGCCTATAGCAATGAAGCGGACGACATTACTAATGTAAACGCCTATTCCAAGAGTTTCGATTTTTTGGCCGATGAGCCCGACATGTATTCGACGGCAGATGTGAAAAAGCGTTATGCGTAAGGGAAGTATCGTCCTCGTGCCGTTTCCATTTACCGATCTCTCGGGACAGAAGATTCGACCAGCGATTGTACTCTTCGCGTCGGCTCGTGGCGAGGATTGCATCGTCGCGTTCATATCCTCTCGCGCGCACAAAAATAAGAGTCTGTATGATGTGCCGATCAGAATGTCATCCGCCAACGGGCTCAAGGTCGACTCCGTGATCAAGATAGACAAACTGGCGACGCTCCAGAAGAAAATAATAATCGGCGAGCTGGGTGTCGCCGATCTTGATATACTCCAGAAAGTCGACATAGCCCTGAAGAAACTGCTTGATTTATAAAATGCTCTCCCTCACCGAGGGTCGTGGCGTTCCCAACTTGGAATTTTCTCACTACACGATAAACGTAGCGGATGAAATCGTTGCTTCTCGAAAGTGAATTTGCACACCACATAAAGATACTATATAAATCTCTCGGGGCCACAAACTACGGAGTCTGAACATGGCGATAGTACCACTCGAAGAACCGTATCCCGAAAAGAAACGGGCAGAATCAACTTTTGCCAAAATAAAGCCGGGAACATGGTTCGTGTTTCTCGAGCAGTCCGAACACGGGCCAGCTCGCATTTGCGTCAGGCAGGAGAGTAGTAACTTGTACTACTCATTCACCGACGGGAAAATGGTGCAAATGAGATCTGGCATGTTTGATCAGGCGGTCATACGTCTTCAGAAGCCCACATATTCCTTTTAGGCTTCGAGATAACTCGTGAAACTCTTATACTCAATCGGCTCCCGCATCGCGCGGGAGCCACATCTTTTTTCGCGAAACGATCCAAAAAATCGAAAGTCAGACTTTTCGAATTTTCGGTTGACAATATACGGACTATATATAAACTATATATATGGCAACGCAGACTACGCAAATCGTATTCAATATCAACACGGCGGTCAAAACCAAGGCAATGAGGCGCGCGAAGCGAGAGGGAATGCCATTTGCATCCGTCTTGAAAATGGCGACCAAGGCATTCGCCGACGGGACGTTTTCGATTGGGCTTGTCGAAGAAATCCGCCCCGAGAAATTACGACTATGGGAGCGTGAATCACGACTCATAGATCAGGGCAAGGGCGCGCGTTTCAATACCATGGAAGATTTCCGCGCACACATCGAAAGTCTCTAGTGTATGGCGGATCACGCGGGGTACACGCTTGCGTACGGAGTGACGTTTGGTCGTATCCTCAAGAAGCTGAAAGGCCGCGATATGGTTCTTTTGCGGGAACTTGACCGTAGTATCGTAAAGATTCTCCGAGAACCGTATCTTGGCAAGCCACTTGGCAACGTACTCCGTAATCATCGTCGCATCCACGTCGCCGGATCATTCGTATTGATCTACGAAATACGCGGGCAAGAAGTACGCCTTATCGACTTCGATCATCATGATCGGGTATACAGGAAGTATTCTTAGGGTCGTGGCGTTCCCAATCTCGAATTCAGTCACTACGCAATAGTTCCACGCAACGTGCAGGAGGAGATTATTGCGAGTATGGACTGTTGCTTCTCGCGTAAATAAAAACTCATTCAATAAATACATGAGATAAGAACCAAAAAATGAAACCAAAATGCATAATCCATAGTATCTCCGATAATGCAATGACAAACCATGCTTTGCCAGCATTTTTCTTGTACACGATGTAAGACCACCATGGGAATCCAATAGTTGCTATAATTGGTAATAGAACAAGTAACGCGCTACTTGGGGATGGATTGTGGACATATATTACCAATAAAATAAAAGCAACAAAACCCCATGCAATTGTCATGACTGTCATAACAATGACAAAAATAAAAAAGGAAATTTTCTTCATTAAAAAGATCATTGCACGCAACTGAAGCTAATAAGCAACTTGTTTATCTACGAAATTCCCAAACTCAGGGAGTGCAATAGTATTTGTATAAACGCGTGTGTATAACTTTTAATAATTCGTCAGTGTGTCGGCTATCTCGGGCAGGAAGAGCACGCCAGCTTTTATTCCCCGCTTTTGCGTACAATTTGTTATTATGTATCCATATATGGAATACATTATATTTATTATTCTAGTTGCATTGATAATATTTGTAGTGAATTTGTCTACTCGAGTAAGTAATATTGAGAACATATTAAAACAATCTCCTAAACAGACCGCGTCGTCCCCGACTCTACAGACAATAACCGCAACCGCCACTCCTGCCATGCAATTAGCATCACAGGGGGCGGTTACCTCCGTCGTCGCTCCCGTTGTGCAACCAGCAGGAGCGACAGTAGATGAGTTTCTTATCGCATGGATTAAAGACAACTGGCTCTTAAAACTTGGTGCGCTCCTGCTTCTCATCGGATTTGGCTGGCTCGTGTCATATGCGTTTCTCAACAATTGGATCGGGCCTATTGGCCGTATCACACTCGGTATGGTCGCGGGTGCGTTTATCATTGCCCTAGGCACGTGGCGCATGCGTGCATACGTAACACAGGGGAGCGTTTTCGTGGTATTGGGGGCGACTGTCATCCTGCTCACAGCATACGCCGCACGGAGTATATACGACTTCTTCACTCCCACGAGCGCACTCGCGCTCATGTTCGCGACATCGGCATTTGTCGCATTCGTGAGCGGTACCTATAACCGCAAACAGCTTGCGATCGCATCGGTCGCGCTTGCGGGTATCGCACCGATCCTCGCACATTCACCGACACACGACTATATCGGGCTTTTCTGGTATCTCTTGATTGTTGTGCTCGGTGCGGTGTGGATCGTCGTATGGAAAGATTTTCGTGAAGTGGTGACCATGGCTCTCATTGTCGTAGCGCTCCATTCTTTCCCGTTACTTGTCGGATTTGGTAGTGCCGACATGCCGGCACTGCTCCTGTTTGCGTATGGATTCGCCACTATCTTTTATATCACCAACACTGCAGGTCTCTTGCGTCTCAAGGGTGATGGCGCGACGTCAGACATCATCACGGCGGCTGGAAATGCTTTTCTTTTGCTGGTATGGGTTTATATCGCTGCCGCGGAAGAATTACAGAGTCTGATTATCGCTGCATGGGCAGTCGTGTTTACCGCGGGGGCGTTTATGGTGTTTCATTTTAGCCAACAAAAGGTTCCATTGTTCCTCTATGCGGCGATCGGTATCGGATATATTGCCACCGCAACCGCCATAGAGTTGAGCGGTGCCGCATTGACGATTGCCTACACACTCGAGTCGGCGGCTGTCGCGCTTGCGCTCTACGGCATTACCAAAGATGCGGTGTCGGCACAGCGCTCGACGCTTCTACTCCTCGGTCCGGCGATACTTTCCCTGGCCAGCATCACGTCGAACGATTGGAGTACTCGTGTTTTCAATGAACATTTCTTTGTCCTGGCGATACTCGGGATGACACTTGGCGGCCTCGGCATCGTCTTCTTCAAATCTGCACAAGCAAACCTCTCGGAAGACGTGCGCAATGCAAATGCAACACTCCTCATCATCGGCTCAGCGTACGCATATATACTCTTGTGGCTCTCGTTGCATGCGGCAATGCCATATAGTCCCGACATTGCTGTCATGATCGCGCTTATCGTATACACCATTGTAGGTATTGGCACTTATCTAGAGGGAACAAATCATATGCGCGAAGGGCTCCGCGCATACGGCGGCGTACTCCTCTGTTTTGTCGTCGGTCGCTTGCTCATCGTCGATGTGTGGCAAATGGAGTTGACAGGACGCATCATCACATTTTTCGGATCATACGCAATATCGGTGGTAACCAGCGAATAGCGGCGGGCGCGCTT
>CAYHIZ010000048.1:0-7477 GCA_964356695.1 uncultured Candidatus Saccharibacteria bacterium
ATAGTTTCCAAAATATGGCGCGGTTGTTTGATTATTAACGAGACGCTAGTGGTTCCATACATCTATTTTGTATGCTCAATGGCTCAGCGAGGCAGGATGTATGGGGGTCTTAGTGGAAAAAGTGATTATATTGGAGGAGTGTTTGATCGTTGGATTAATATCATTCCTGAAAGTGTGATTTTTAATAAATATTTTCTCCCTAAAATAGCAGATAATCTGGAAGTTATTTCTGATTATTATGAATATGACCCTAAAAAATCTGGAATTGCCCCAGATGTTTTGGGTGTAAAAGTTGGAACAAAGGCAATCCCATTTGTCGAGTATGTAAATAAATGGTGCGCACTAGATAACGCTCCGCAAATTGAGATTAAATCATTCAAAAAGGGACAGTATATGGTTAGCTTGAGAAATCAAGGTTATGACAAGCAATATCTTGTAATGGTTGAAACAGATCTCGATAGTGATTATTTGCTACCCTTTTTTGAGACAACAGTTATAAGTGAAGATGTTTATAATAAATTAAAAATGGACGACAGTGTTTTCATAAAAACAAATGTAAACAATGATCTATCATCTGTTACAAAGATTAAACGTGAGAACACGAATTTAGGATCCCTAAGACTTATTACGGTTTGTTTAGCTAGTGACTTTATGGGGTATTCCACCTTATGTAACGGAGGAGAAAGCCCATTTTACATAAAAGGAATGAACGAAACTCGAACACCAAGAATACTACCGCAAACTATATCTTTTTTAGATTGGGTTAATAAAAAAATAGATAACCTCTATAGTTGGAACGAAAATAAGTTAGATAATAATAAAAAGCATAAATTAATTGATATATACATAGAAAATGCAGACAAAATTCAAGTTTTGAAAAACAGTAAAAGCTCAATTACTATTTATACAATAGGCACGGTAAAAATAAATGACACAGAATTAGGGGCAAATAAAACATACATCATCAAGTTTCAATTATTGGATAGAGCTAGTTCAAAAAACGGTGAATATTTCATGCATAAATCTATTATAGATAAAATTCCAAGCAAAGAGAACATTATGCTTGATAGTATAAGGCAATATATAAGATAATTATTCCATCGCTTTCATCATTTGTTTTGCCACAGCCTCAATAACGGGTACACTCACAGAGTTTCCAAATTGCTTATATAAGGCAGAGTCGGCTAATTTTGGTATTTTATAATCAGTAGGAAATCCTTGAATCCTGGCGCACTCAAGCGGGGTTAATTTTCGGATACCTTTTTTATCTTTAATAATTGGCACATTATGTCCACCAGTTCCCATGTTTGCAGTTAACGTTGGACAAACACCACTTTTATTTTCTCGGACATATTGCCTACGCCATTGGTATACTTTTCCTGCTTCTTTCACAGCACCTTTTAGTTTTTCAAACAATGGCTTACCATTGTAATAGTATTTTTCTGATACCGTTTTCTCCAATAAGTCAGTAATCTTGACAGTTAATTTTACCGGATTAGGAAATTCAAATTTTTCAGAGTAGTCTTTATTCCTAAAACCAACCATGTAAACACGCTCTCTATTTTGCGGGATATTTCCATATTCCATACTATTTAACACTTTTGTTTTCAAATGATAACCAAGATCTTCTAGTGTCTCTTGAATAATTCTAAAAGTTTTACCTCCATCATGGCTTTTAAGATTTTTTACATTTTCAAGCAGAAAGCCCTCGGGCTTTCGTGCGTCAAGAATTCTTGCGATATCAAAAAATAAATTTCCTCTACCTTTCTCGTCGTCAAATCCCTGTCTATATCCCGCGATTGAAAAAGCTTGGCACGGAAAACCACCTAAAAGAAAATCAAACTTTGGTAAATCATCAATCCCAATTTTTCTAATATCTTCAACCACTAATTTCGAATCTCTAAAGTTCAAATCATAAGTATTTTTACATTGTGGCTCAAGATCATTTGCAAAAACTGTCTTGAATCCAGCTTTTTCAAATCCGAGGCGAATTCCACCAACACCGGCAAAAAGGTCAATCGTTTTAAATCCATGTCTGGTCTTTTTTGTAATAATTTTTTCTGGCTTGTCGATTATGTTGCTTATAACTTGAACAACAATGCCCCGAACTTCAACATCTGTTCTAAACAATGACGACATATTCGGATTTCTCGCCTCAAGTCTTATTCGATTTTTTTCACGATAAAGTTTTTTTAGTGTTGCCTGATTGTCATCAATAATAGCGACTACAGTTTGCCCATTTTCTGCAACAGATTGTTTTTTGATCACTACAATATCTCCGTCAAAAATTCCTTCATTAATCATACTTTCTCCTACAACACGTAGGGCGTAGTATCCTTCGGGTGTTTTGATTGTCGGATTAACTATAGAGATTGTCTCTCCTGTATTTTCAATGGCCTCAATGGGGTATCCCGCGGCAATTCTTCCTAAAATAGGAATTTCTAAAATAGATTTTATTTCTTTACTTAACGATATGCTTCTGGCAGAATTTTCTGATTTGGAAAGATACCCCTTTGTTTTGAGGGAATTGATATGCTCGTGAATAGTGGAAACTGCCTTGAGTTTTAGCTTCTTTCGTATTTCTTCAATGGTTGGAGATATGCCATTTTCAGAAATATAGGCATTTATGAAATCAAAAACCTGTTTTTGTTTTTTTGTGACGTTTGACATATTGCATTCAAAATCTATTCGCGCTACACTTTTATTATAACCGAACGGAAGCCGAAAGACGAAGCGAGGTTATCCACAAATGTATGGCTGGTCGAAATTATTAACAATAAAAAACAAAAATTATGAATGAGATCGTATGTCCGCATTGCAAGAAGGCTTTCAAGGTTGATGAGGCTGGATTTGCGGATATTTTGAAACAAGTGCGTAATCATGAATTTGAAAAAGAATTGCATGAGCGTCTTGAATTGCTGGAAAAAAATAAAGAAAGTGCCGTAAAACTAGCCGAGGCTAATGCAAGGAGTGCTCTACAAAACGATATGGCGAAAAAAGACAATGAGATAGTGAAGTTAAAAGCTGAAAAAGATGCAGATGCCAGCACCCTAAAGGCTCGAATAGAATCAACGGAAACTGAGAAAAAGCTTGCCGTTACTGAAGCTGTTACAAAAGTCGAGAAAGAGCGTGATGATCTAAAAAATAAATTACAAAACAAAGACAGCGAAATACAGCTTCGAGAAGTTTCTTTGAAAGATAAATATGAAAGTGAGCTGAAGTTAAAAGATGAGATGATCGAGCGCTACAAGGATATGAAATTAAGATTGAGTACTAAAATGGTTGGTGAGACTTTAGAACAGCATTGCGAAACCGAATTTAACAAGCTTCGCGCAACGGGTTTTCAAAATGCATATTTTGAAAAGGACAATGATTCTAAAGACGGCAGTAAGGGCGATTATATTTATCGTGAAAACGATGAGGCTGGCAATGAAATCATTTCAATTATGTTTGAGATGAAAAATGAGTCAGATACTACTGCTACCAAGAAAAAGAATGAAGACTTTCTTAAAGAGCTCGATAAAGATCGTTCTGAGAAAAAATGTGAGTATGCAGTTCTTGTATCGCTTTTGGAGATTGAAAATGAGCTTTACAATACTGGAATTGTTGATATGTCTCACAAATATCCAAAAATGTATGTAGTCCGTCCGCAATTTTTCATTCCTATAATAACGTTATTGCGCAACGCGGCGATGAATTCTCTTAAATATAAGGCAGAACTTGCTCTGGTAAGAAATCAGAATATTGATATAACCAACTTTGAAGAAAACATAAATAAATTCAAAGAAGGATTTGCAAAAAATTACGATCTTGCCAGTCGTAAATTTAAAACTGCTATTGAAGAAATAGATAAAACAATAGATCATCTCCAAAAAACGAAAGAGGCGCTCGTGTCGTCCGAGAACAATCTTCGTATTGCAAATAACAAAACAGAGGATCTGACGATTAAAAAGTTAACGCACGGCAATCCCACAATGACAGAAAAATTTAAGAACCTTGGCCAGAGCTCCCCGCTCGGAGGGTAGGGCTGAATGGCCGAGCATGCGGGACGAAGTGAGTGCCGTTGCGTCGCGGGGTATACTTAATGAGCATTGAGAGATGCCGGAATAAAACCTTCGCGCTCAAGTACGCGAATGACACTGCGTAGGAGGTAGTTGTTGTAAAATTCGATGCGGTAGATGCGACCGTTTTTCGTCATGGGGACGAGCATGCCTTTTTGCTTGAGTTCGGCGATGATGCGCGAGCGTGTGACAGGTGACGATTTACCGACGACTGCCTCGATGTCCGCCGATTTGATCGTCATGTCGTTATTGCGAATGGTGCGCTCCAAAATAAGGTACTCTCGCTCGGTGATGTATGTGTGTGCACGCGCATCGGAAAGACCCGGAAGCAAAATCTTCTCGACCATAAATCGATAATCGAGAAGGCGATCGACCTTGTGTATTTCGTCGCGCAGACCGCCTAGCACATATTCGCACCACGCCAGCTTGGCTTCGGGGGTTTCCGTGTCGGCGAGTGCGAGCATGTCGTAGTATTTGTTGCGATCTGCACAGAAAATTGCCGTCGGGTTTATGAGGCGACCATCACCTACATGAAATCCCTGCTTGATGAGCATGGCATAGGTAAACATCCGCACCACACGACCGTTGCCGTTATCAAAGGGGTGTACCCATGCGAAACGATGGTGCGACAATGCCGTTACGAGCAAATCATATTTTGATTCCACTGGCTTGTTCACAAACGCAAACAATTCCTCCATGAGCTCGGGTACGCGCACGGGCTCAGGTGGCGTATGTGTGGCATGGTTGATGACGACAGGTACCGTGCGATACGCGCCTGGCGTGCGCGATCCTTCCCCATCCGATCCTGCCTGCAATTCCTTAACGACGATTCGATGAATTTCCGAACATAGTGCCCTTGTAATATCCGTTTTCGCTTGAACGTTCTTCTCGATGAAATCGAGTGCGTCCTCGATATTCGCAATCTCTCGGATTTTTTCATCTTTTGTACGGGGCGCTTGGCGTTGTTCGATCACGTATTCAACGAATGCCGCAAGCGTAGTGCGGTTGCCCTCGATTCGTGCGGAGCCGAGACTTTCGAGCATGTGAAAGATGCTCTTTATCTGAAAAAAGACATGGGCAGGAAGTGGGCCGCCGAGTTTGCGCACTCGCAATTGTTCAAGCTCAAGAATAATACTAGCCACTTGTGAACCCCACGCAGGCTCCACGATGGTCAGTGGTGTGTCTTGTGGTGAGGTCTTATTTTCATTGTTCATACGGATTATTTAACAAATATACATAGAAAGTGTATATAAATCAACATATCTATCCACACACGAAATCGTATTATTTATCATTTCGGAAAACTGCCATTTAGCATGGCAAGTATCGGTGTTCTAATGTTTACTCCGCCGTACTACGCCGCGTGGCGACGTATTTCCAAACAATGATGATGAGGGAGATGATGAAGAACAGCGCAGAAAAGATAAAGGCGACAAATTCTCGATCGAATACATTGGGTATCCCGAAACCGCCACCACTTCCGCCACCCGCCAAAAACGTCAGGATGATCGAGAGTGGCACCCACCAATAAGCAAAGTGAATCCATGCGCGAAAAACCTTTTCGTGCATTTTGTAGGTGAGGAGGGAGAAAAGTAGGGCGATAGGCCACAGAAATAGAATCGGACCAATAATGTCGAGAGAATCCCAAAAACGCCAACAATGCCCTTGTTCAATGCAAAAATCATATAGTGTGTCATGAAGAAACACTAGCGTTAGATATGGTCCAGTTAATATAAACGAGAGGAAGAGAATTTTCTTTTTTGTAATCATACCAATTATATTTAATCTAATACTCCGCTATCAATTTCCCCTCTTCCGTCACTATCCGCACCAGCCCCAGCCCCGCTCTTGTTTCCTTCAATTTCTCTTTGTTCTCCTTGTCCACAAAATATATCTTCGTCTCATCTTTTTTCGCATCGTACTTCGCGCGGAGCGCGAAATCTTTCTTCACTTTAACTTTCTGTTCCAGCTCTTTGAGCGAACCGTCTTTGTTTCGTTCCCACTCATACTGTATCTCATTCTTCTCGATGGCGTGCGCGGTGCTTGTGGAGAGCGTGCCGTATTCAATAGAGAGGATCATCGCTTTGATCTTTCCTTTTCGCCCGTTTTTGCTCTCGTGTTCCTTGATCCGCTTGAATGAAAGTACGGTAGCGTTGCCGGATTTGTCGGCGAGCGTGTATACGAGCGTGGTTGTCGAGAGCGCGGACAAGGGACTCACCGATACAGTCTGTTCATCACGGCCCGATATGAGGATGTCATCGCTTGTTGTTGAAAATGAGAAAACTGCTTCGGGCGGAGTGATGTCGGGAATGCTCGCGCCGCCCCCTCTCGGCACGAGCATGAGATCGGTGCGGCCGTCGCCGTTTTCGTCTACGAGAAGCGGCGAGGAGTTTGCGATACCGCCTGCGGGAATGGCGAGCGTCGCGACTGTCATTGTGCCAGATGGAATACCGGCGAAGGTGGTACTCGCAGTGATCACTCCTCCCCGAATCTCATTCACATCAAGCGTGAACGATCCTTCAGCAGTGCCACGCATGACGACGCGGATCGTCGTAGAGGCGGGGGCAGTGGCGTATGTGATTCCGCCGAATCGTTCGTAACGGCTTCCGAGAATGTTTTCTTCGAGGAAGCCTGTCGAGGTGGAGATGCCGGTGTGATTGCCGAGATTGTCGTATAGATCGAGGGTGAGGGGAGAGTGGATGGTAAAGCGTAGGCGTGTATCACTTGGGCTCGCGACAGGTTGGATGGTGGAAATAAATTCAGGTAGCGTGCTGGTACTGGTGTTGGTCATGATCATGTCGAGAAATGTGCGTAGTTGTTGAATTTCTAAAATGTCTGCATGTGCATGATCAATACGCGTACCAAATAGTCCGTCGTTATATTTTTTGAAGTTCACCCAATACCCCTCACTCCCCGTCGTCCAAAGAGCGCTCGGCACGACGACCGTGCCGTCGCCGTCTATGGTCATGTCCACAGTGTAATCGAGCACGGGTGTTTGCGTGATGACGGCGCAGGTGGAATCGGTACGGCGCTCGGCGCAAGTGCCCGCAGTGCCTTGGTAGTAGCGGAGTGTCTTCATCGTGTCTTCGCCCCATCCGGCGATCTCGATGATCCTGATTCCCGAGGACGGAGTCCATGCATCGAGACTTGTGTCGTGAAGTGTTTCGGCTCGTTGGATCAAAGTATCATTGCCGACAATCGGATTTTTGATCTCTTCGGTGGTCGGTATCGCGGGGCGCGATGCATCGGCGAGGAAGGTTCGCAATCGTTCGCTTGAATGGATCTCGTTCCCGTACTTCGCGCGCCACGGTGCTAGAAGAGCGGAATCGTCAAATGTAACTACCGAATCGTCCGTGTAAGTGAAGTATTGAGATGATGGAAGGAGATTGTACGCGCTCGGCATATTACGCGCCATC
>CAYHIZ010000049.1:0-6729 GCA_964356695.1 uncultured Candidatus Saccharibacteria bacterium
TATGGATGAAATCGCCGTCCGCCACTATCTACCACCGATATTGCGTATGATCCCTAGATACCGTAATCGAGACGTTGTGTGCTCGCGGGACGCTCCCCGCAAGCTTCCGGTCGCACAAGCTGCATGGCGAGTGGGCAGGATTCCGAGAATGTCATGTCGGCAACGACTGGCTGCTCGTGTATATAGCCGCCGAGACGGAAGTCGTCCTGTACCGCACCGGTACGCATGCCGATATTTTCGAGTGAAATGAAAGGGAGATGCAATAATTACTTTGCTCCCACACTTTCCAGAAAAATCTTGCGTCAGCAAAAATATAACGCTATAGTACCTCCATGTTAAGAACTGATGAGAAGCTCGAAAGTTTGTTTGCCAAGGTCCGCACTCTTACCACGATGCGACAGGAACTTGCCGTTGAAGCTCTTCTGGAGATTGCTGATCCAAGCCTATATATACTTTCTAACGACGAACGTGCAGTCCTCGAACCTGCCCTAGAGCGTGCACAGCGCAACGAGTTTGCTTCCGAAAAAGACGTGAGCGAGGTTTTGTACAAGTCTTGGTCATGAAGTTGCGCATTGACGCGCGAGCACTTGAGGATTTGCGCGACATTCATGGGTACATTGCGGTACATGGTTCTGCAACCGCAGCCGAACAAGTGCGACGGTACTTGCGTACACGCTTACAGCGCATGCTCACCACCCCGCGCATAGGCATGATGACCGACAATCCGGATATTCGTATTGTTCCACCAGTCCGCTATCCATATCGAATCTATTACACCATCCGAGGCGACAACCTCGTAATCCTACATATACGCCACACAGCTCGCCTTGCGCCAGACGATGTCCAAACTGGGATCTAACTTTTCGTATCAAAAGATTCGACAGAAGAGGGTTTTCGTGTCATCTTGACACTTCTATGACTCTGCGAAAATCAATACTTTTGATACTGATATTCCTTGGTCTGTGCGCTATTGGCGCGTCGGTCTATCTGCAATATGGAAAGCCGTATATGAGGGAGATTGAGCTACAAAAGCAAGATGAGATCCGTATTACCGATCTCGGAACTCTCGATGCGGTCTTTGAAACAATACTCGCCTCGAATGCAACGACTACCCTGGGGAACGCTGATACCGTATACATCTCGATCCCGTCCACTCACTCCGATTGCAGCGACCTCGACCTCCCATCTCTACCAGATGGATGGATGTACCACTGCGCCACTGCTGAAAGATACGAGAAGTCCGATGGCACTGGCTGGCTTCCCGCCAACCTCGACCTCGCTTCCCTTCCCATCAACCCGATAAATAGTGCGGAGACCCTCAACTACTACTCTTTTGTAACCTCTCCAGCAGGCTGGAGCCAAGCAAGCACAACAGTAGCGACGAGCACTCCTGCTTCGCCAAAGGCTACGACAGGACAGGCGACCAGCACCCTACTCCGCCAAGGCTACGAAGGGCAAGCAACAAGCACCGCCCCCTCGAATTCCTCGGGGCAAGAAGCCACTTCCACGCAATACGTACTCACTGCGGTTCTTGATTCCAAAAAATATCTCACCGAAAAAGCCCAAACAGACGGAGGCACCGACCCCATCCGCTACGAAATGGGATCAGATTTGCAATTATGGATAAGGTCGTCGGGATTAATTGTTTATTTACCACTACGTGAGACAGATGCATATGTGGCTCGCGATCTAAGCGGAAATAACATTGAGGCTAAAATTGTTAATACGCCTGCATGGGTCTCAACTGAAAAAATATATGGATTGAAGTTTGATGGCATTAACGATTATATCGATATACCGGTCGGAACACTTTATAAAAGCACTGGTATATCTTTTGGAATCATAACGGAAGATGAAAGAGATGAAGTCATAATTTCATCATTGAAATTTATTTCTGAAGAAAAGGGACACGATGGATATGTGATCCATAAACGTGCAGACGGAACGATTGTTGCAGACCTGTTCGTAAAATCTTACAAACCAATCCTATCGCTTTCTTCAAAAAATGTAAATGATGGCAAGTATCATAGTATCCGCATTTATTTTACGAGTGGTAAAAATCAGATGTACACTGATAACGAGCTAATCTCTCGTGCCGATATAGAATTTAGTTTCGAAGAAGTGCCAAATACCGGTAACACAAATATTGGACGTTACAATTATCTGCCTACTATTAGAAACTATTTCGGAGGAATGCTAAACGAAATTAGGATTTCGAACCTGAGCGATACTTGATCTCGGCCACACTAAGTAAATACACATAGCGATCAAACTTAGCATCGAGACAATTATTCCCGGTACGGTTACTGAATCGGATTTAAAATTGAGAATAAGCTCCACACGAATCGAACCATCTTCATTGACGGAGTAATTGCTTGAAGATAAATTCTGTTGAATTGTAGACGACGACAGCAACCATCCATTCGCATAGGTTAATACGCGGTGATGCGTTTCTTTTGCTATCACGTTTGAAGATTCAGCAACTCTAAGCTGCCAAAGGGGATGATAGGGGTCTAGGAATACTAAGTACCGAGTATTTGTAAGGTTATCAATAGTGATTTTATATTCCGAAGCTGATACTTTCTCGTAGCTTAAGTTCGAAAAGTTATTTGGAATAATATTTACGTTATCAGTCAAATACAATTTCTTACTGGCGTATTTTGGATTGATATGGAAAAATGAATATTTACCGAAATTAATAATTTTCTCACCGAGAATTTCATCAAAAAAATCTTTATTACTCTGAACTGCAATTAAATCTCCAGCTCTTTCGTATGAATACAGGGAACTTTTTATAAGATCAGTGCTGACACTATCATTAAGTACTAAGTATTCGACATTCATTCTCTGCAAAAAACGCCCGGTTTCAGCAAAATTTTGATCAACAATGCTATCCATAAGTTGGTTCCCGAAACTGAAAAAACTAAGTTGTCCAGTAAAATCTACTTCTCCGGAAAAAATTTGCAGAGGTGAAGGTCCTACATATGCGTGATTAGGGATCGCGTCATCGGGTATGGCAATGTAATTATTTGCCACAATAGGTAGCCACACTATGTGAGATCCATTGGAGGTAGTTTCTTGCAAATACCTGGCGAGACTAACGTAATCAGAATCTAGCTGCTTAATAGAGTTATATGTGTTTGTTGTACCTCGAAATGGTTGTTTAAAGTTCGTTGCGAATACAAAAGGTAGAGAATTTAAAAAAACGGCGAGGAAGAATAATGTAATTATTATGCTTTTGAACTTAACGCTAATCCGTTGAATTAGTATTCCGGCCGACGCCCCAAGTAAAGCCGCGAAAGTAAACGCGAGTGGGAATGCAAATTTATCATACATATTTCTAAACATTGAAAAACCGGGCAATTTTTCATTAAGGAACAAAAAGGCATCCAATCCCCAGTCCCCTACATTTGCTGTAAACATAAACAGTGCGATAAGCCAACCGGAGAAAATTGTGTAGAACGCGATACGATCCCAAGTGCTCTCTCTTTTAAGAAAGAAGAATGCCGAAATAATTAAACTTAACAGGAAAATGTTGACGAGAATCAACTTAGCGTACCAAGACAAATACAGCGGTAAGGACGTCCATTGAAAATCTCGTTGCAATCCATAATGAAATAAATTAAACACCGGATCTAGAATTCGATTACTTTTTGCAACCGCATTTATTAGCGTGGCATTTGCCTCCTTATCAGTATTAGATAAAACACGAGATGCCATATCGAGGCTATTTTCCGGCGCAGCTGTAAAAACATTAAATAAATGAACTATTACAAATGTATTCAAAAGAAGTACGCAGACCAAAAATATCGCAGAATATTTGGTAAATATTTTCATATTAAAGCTGAAGCCGAATGCCAGAAGAAACGGGACTAAAGCTAGAATCCATCCTGCTAGCCAAGGAATATTTGACAGGAAATTACCAAATAATGAAAAAACAATTGCAGATAAAATTACTCTTTTAACGTTTTGTTGTTTGATGCCGGTTAGAAAAAAGTACAGCGTTGCTGGCACTACTGATATCAAATATATATTTAGCCATAGTGCTCCAATAGTAAAATATATAAAGATTGAAAAGACATACGAAAAAGCCGCGATTATCCGTAACCAAAAACTAAACGATGATAATTTTACCCAGAATGCTGATAAAAGATAAAAAAAATAGAATCCTAATGACAAGTTCAAACCAAACATTAGTAATTGAATATTAAGAAAGAAAAAGATGTTTTTGAGAATGAATATGAGAAAAATGAACGGAATCGTCGAAAATGCTTGAGGATAATACGAAGCAAGTCCTCCAAGATGATTGTCGGAGACAATATTTATTGCGTAATTGTTAATATACTCGGAAGGAAAAAGGTAATATAACTTCGTATCATCCTCCCCGACATAGTAGAGAGGACCCCAAAATAACAGCGGAGTAACAGTAATGGAAACAAGAATCAATAATAAAAATACATTTCTTTGTTTGATGACTTGTGTCAGAGAATTTAAATGACTTGAAAGTTGCATAACCGCTGCTATTTATTTAACAGATGGCTGTTCCCAAAAAGAACGTCAGCAGTCGTTTGTCTACCATTATCGCTGTAAATTCGACGTGAAAGATTTTCATATCTATCTTTGACATACTTTTTCTAATCACAAGTCCTGCTCCCCCGGCAGAATTTGATCTCTTAAAAAAGATATTTTCATGGTCTTATCGAAGTTTTACATATCCCACGACACCCGCAGCAAACTCACAAGTTTTCATAAACAACATTCCTATCCCAACAAAAGGATTCTTGAAAAGCCTAAAAGGCTTGCTGAAGAAAAGTCCGAATCGCCGGACCCCCCCCACTTGTTTTTTGAGTTTCGAATTACTCTTGTTTTGAATCGTGTAAGTTGCAAACTTCTGTGCGTAGTAATATTTCTTCTTTAAAAGTTCCGAGAGTCGTAGTTGCCCTTCGTTGTGATAAATAAATGCACCTATGCGATCTATTTTCCCTATCTCCTCAACCCGTTGCGACAAGTCCCAATCCTCGCCGCTTATCATCTGCTCGTTATACCCGCTCACCTGCTCAAATGATTTCCTGCTAAAAAAACGTGCCGCTTCCATCCATTCCACGCCTACATAAAAACTCCGTTCCAGTTTTTTACATTGCGCCCAGAATCCGATACCGAAAGATTCTTCTGGAATGACAACGCCCATCGTGCCAGTTGCCTGCTCTTTTTTTACGCATTCCTCTACAACTTCCTTTGCAAGTTCCATGTCGCTGTCAATAAAGAGAACATATACGCCAGTCGATTCTTTCGCACCAAAATTGCGTTGCACGCTTCGCTCTGGCCCGTGATTAAATACTTTGTCGGTATATTTCCGTGCAATCTCCTTCGTATTGTCCGTGCTGTTGTTATCAACAACGATTAGTTCAATATTCTTGTACGTTTGATCCTTTATAGACTCCAAACACGCATCAAGAAACTCGCTTGAGTTCTTAGTCGGCACAATCACTGATACAAGCGGATTAGACATAGGGAAAAGATACAAGATGAAAGTTTAAAGAAGAAAGGAAGAAAGAGTTGAAAGAGAAAAGAAAGAAGTTACAAGCGATTTTGCATCGCATCTTCTTTGCACGTTGGACTTTTCACTTTTCTCTCTTCGCCAGCAGATTGCCATTTTATCCCCCGCCTGTCAACGCCAGCGCAGATTCCAGAGCAAGTTTTGATAAGAACCATCGACGTGCTATATTTTCCGCATGACAATAGGGGCAATGCAGGAAAAAATGACTAAACTTGAAGCGGAAATAAAAAATCTCAAGAGTATGGTCAAAATAAATTCCGCAGTTGAGAAAGCGCGTACGCAATTGCGCTCGGAAATCCTCAAAGGGTTCGTGAGCGGTCCGGGTATGGTTGTAAATAACGCATACTGGGACAAACTGCGCGCACTAGCGCGACGACATGCTCCGCGGACATGAAGCAAATACGAAAGAGTCCGGAAGCGCAAAAGGACGAAGAGCCCGCAGTCGTGTATTATGCACGTCAAAGTATCGAGGTGGCAGATCGATTTATTGACGAGATCAGAATCGTCACGCACAAGATAGCGCGCACGCCCGGCATCGGATCTCTACGTTTCGCGCAAGCGCTCGACATACATGGACTGCGTATGTATCCACTTCGCGACTTCCCTTATCTTATTTTCTACCTCATACACGAAGAATACATCTACATTATGCGTGTGATGCACGGGCATCGGGATGTGTTCGGTTTGTTGTTGGGAATCACGGGAGACGAAAAGTGAAAACCCGAGTAGACTTCAGCGTCGAGCGCGTCTTGCGTCGTGATAGTCCAATATAACCCCCGCGAATTGGCGGTAGGAGGTGTCGAAGATGAGTTTGGGATGCATAGGGAAAAGATACAAGTTGAAAGAGAAACGAAACTTCGCCTTTATTGATGCGTCCAATCTATTTTACGGAGGGGAAAAAATTTGGGTTGGAAATGAGGTAAATAACGAACGACACCCATATAGGATGCCGTTCAAGTGTAGTCCTTGCAGTATATGTGGCTTTGTATGGAGGTCAAGGCAATTTTTTCTCTCGTGATGAAATATCCATACTTTTTGTATCGCTCATTTCGATGTCTTTATTATATCGGTTGACACGCGACGATGCCTCCAGATTCCCCTACCCACACCTCCACCTTGATTTTGGATCATACGCAATATCGGTGGTAACCAGCGAATAGCGGCGGGCGCGC
>CAYHIZ010000050.1:0-6589 GCA_964356695.1 uncultured Candidatus Saccharibacteria bacterium
TTGTACATCCCCGCCGCCTGCGCGGAAAGCGGCAGAAGCAAAAACGCTACAACAAAAAAAGAGTGTGCTAATTTCATACATCTATGATGCACCATTGTACCAATTCTTTCCATGGGCGTCCGGTGAAGTTGGAGCACCTGCGTCTAAAATAGCGCTACCTTAGCCGACGAACGGCTATTGAAACTGATACAATCTCAATATGAGCGGATTGGAACCTAGACTTGTGTCAAGAAAATCCTTTGAACCACAGAATGCGATCAAGCCGAACGATACAGATTTTTTTGAAAAGTTATCGGATCAGGACAAAGATCTCATTCCTAAATTTCTACAAGAAATATTGAATATAAATGAGGACAAAGTAACGACACTTAAAACCGATATCCAGAAGCAGAATGGAATGTTGCGAATTTTTGTACATCCCCTGTACTTGCATGGAGAAAATGTAACGAAAAGAAGAAAAGATTCTGCCAAAATTGTAGAAAAAGGATTTGAAAGACACATTAATTCCAAAAGCAGGATACCTCTCATTGTGTTAGAAGAAACACCAAAAACAGATGCGTTGAGACAGAAAAAATTACTTGCTATACCAACCCAAAAAGATAATCCTTCGCTTGACGCGGTGCTCTCCAAATCAATAATGCATAATTTTAGTTTTTATCCTAGATATGTTGAGCAGATAACGAAAGAGAGAGACGAGGTGCTTAAGTTGCTCGATACTATGATTTATCCGGGTGTAAATGAGCGCAAGGCATTTGTCAGCAGTGACGAGTATATCGATTATAAGATGGCCGATGCGCTCAAGGACGTAACGCGTAAGCTATTGTTCACGGGTCTTAGCGTGAAGAGAATAATTATCGGAGGCATGTATTTGGATAATGACGGAAAACATATAGATGGATGTGTCGCGCCAGTTATTCGGTGCGCGAAAGAACTTGGTATACAAGTTGTTTTGTCCCGATATCATATGGATTTGGATGGTCGAGATGTAAATGGAAAGTTTCTTGTATAAACCGGCTCTTTCGAAACACCAGTACAATAGCTGGCTCAAGAATGTTGCTCTGAGGAAAAATAGGCGGAAATTGCAGGAGAAATTTCTGCGGGTTGATCGACAATGCGGAATGACTCTCCTTTCAAAAGCGTCTCGCGCGAATGAAAACCCCACGATACGCCGATTGCGCCGACGTCGACCGATTTAGCTTCTCGCATATCGCCCAAAGTGTCGGTAATAAAGACGCACTCCCGCGCAGTGATGCCGTATTTTTTGAAGACCATTTCTATCTTTTTACTTTTGCTCGTATGCACATCTGCTCCCATTACCTCGGAAAAGTAGCGTCCGATGCGGCGCTTCTCGAGAAATCCTTGTATAGGACTTGTTATCGTAGAGGAAACGATGATGAGAATATATGAATGTGAAAGCGATTCAATCACCTCGCGTATGCCGGAAAAAATCTCTGCGCGCTCTTCGAATGCGGGTGTAAATACGCTGAACCAATCGAGGTCATGGCGACATTCTGTTCCGTGATCCCCAACCATGAGCGAATCATATGCCTCATGAATATTGCCCTCAAAAGCCACGAGATACTCTTTTTCAGTAACACGCTTACAGAGTGTATGCGCCGTATCCCATGCAACATCGTATGAATCCGCGATAACGCCATCAAAATCAAAGAGTACGAACTTTTTGGGAATCATTGAGGCAGTCTATCAAACATCCTGGCGCTTATTCAACATACCGCTCATATTAGCACATTATATCGCTCATCATGAGCGATATTATAGTAACTGTTGTTCACCCGTTCCCAGCCCGCTGTCCTTGCACCACAAGGGCATTTCCATTTTTCTAACATGGCACCTCGCTTAGCGAGTGCATTTGGATTTTCTAAGACGGAGTACCGTCAAGAAAATCTCGGCAGTTACCATGTTGAAAAATTGGTCACGTTCGGAGCGAAGCAATCCAGAATATGTGCACGAACTCTGGATTGCTTCGGCCAAAAGCCTCGCAAAGACGAATACTGGGAATTGCTGAATGCTTACATATTATAGACACAACTGACACCTCATATTGCCGACTTTTTAATCACTCTATCCCGTTAGTCGAATCCACTTCCATGATAGTTGCCGGTACCTCAACCATATCCGTGTTTGTCGATGACTCCGTGGTTGAAGGTAATGTTGGATCACTCGTAGTTGGCGTTTCAGATGTCGTACCAATCTTTGGTGTCGTTGTCGCCAACTCTTGCGTTGCGGGAGAAATGATGGAGGTGACTGGAGGAGAGCTTGTAGCTTGGTCGGTGGAGCTTTGAGAAGGTGCCGGTTCAGAGCCGGAACCGCCTGCCCGCCCTGCATGCGCAGGCATGGCAGGCAGGCCGATGCTTGCGGCTTGTCCTGCTGTGGCAAGAAGTGCGGCGAGTTGTTGTTCGTTCACACATGTTGCGCCGACGCATAGCTGTTCGGAGAAATGACCTCTGCGAGCAAACAAATCCCCTATCCCATTCCCCGCATCCCCCAGCCACGCGATGAGATTCGCCTTGAACACTCCGGAGATGGAGGCGATCTCCTTGATCGCATTCACCGCGCTTGCCATGACTGTGTTCATGTTGATCTGTAACCATCCGCCGTATCCGGGACTCACCGCTTCGGGAATAGCCACTTGCACATCTTGCGCGATGAAGGAGCTATAGTTCACGCCATCGTAACTTTCCGTTCCTTGTTTGTATGACCACGTCTGCGGATTGATCTGCTGGATTGCGAAAAGACCGGTAGTGAACGGCTTATGAATGTCCTTAAGGTTTGTATCGGAGGTGCAGGTCATTAGGCCGTTTGCATTGGTCTGCACACCGGCACAACTCACTAGATTGTTTATAGAAAGCGAGCCATTTGCATTGAGTGACATCGCGGAGATGGATGATGTCGCCGAGTAAGTGGAAGT
Source organism: uncultured Candidatus Saccharibacteria bacterium (assembly GCA_964356695.1). Classification (GTDB taxonomy): domain Bacteria; phylum Patescibacteriota; class Minisyncoccia; order Phycocordibacterales; family UBA2100; genus UBA10103. The sequence goes on from CAYHIZ010000050.1 coordinate 2,930, forward strand.
AGCAATGTAGAGAATGCCTCCGGCGTTGCGCATCGTCCACTGATTGCTCGTCAAACTGCCGTCGGTGAGGGCAAGCTGGGGGCCGGTGGCGTTGGAGACGGTGAGGATGTGGTTGGGAGAGGTGGTGCCAATGCCGAGACTTCCTCCTGCCGTTAAGCGCATTCTCTCCGCATTGCCGTTAATGAATATGAAATCTTTTCCTCTGAAGCCCATATCGTTCCACGATACTGCTGGCGAGAGTGAAGAAATGTAACCAACATTATTTGAAGAATCATAGCTAAGTCCCAAAGCTCCAGCATTGGCAGCTTGACCCACAACAAACTGGCCCGATCCCCAAGTTGAACCTGTGCCATCCGAACTACTGACGACCACGTGACCTTTACCCAAAGGCACTGCCGTCCCGATCCCCACATTCCCGCTCCCTTGTTGCAAGACAAACTGCGAGCCGCCGATGGTGAAGCCTTGGCCGGAGGCAAGCGTTGTCGTTCCTGTCGTACCCGAAAGCGCCAGCGTGGTGCCGCCGGTGATGAGGCCGCTCGTTTGCAGAGTACCCGCGGTCGTGTTGAGAAGTCCCACCCCGAGCCCGCCAGTCAAGTAGCCGGATCCTGCGACGGAGAGGGTGGTCGCAGGAGAGGTGGTGCCGATGCCAAGCTTGCCAGCAGATGTAAGTCGCATTGCTTCTGACCAGCTACTCGGATTTGTCCAAAATGCCAAGTCACCGCCACCAGAAGTCGAAAGAACGCCACTCGAATCGGAAGTGTTGTAGCCGATGTTAATTCCCGTCGTCGCGTCCGCCTTTCTAAACAGGGCAGTCGAATTAAAATTCCCAAACACGTTTGTTCCGTTGTTGCGAAGATCAATCGGCGTCACTGGAGCAGCCGTCCCAATCCCCACATTCCCGCTCGCATCAATAATGAACGGTGTCGAATCCGGCGAGGTGTCGTCTTCGACGACGAACGATGGGCCGCTTCCGGTGTTGGTGACGGAGAGCTTGCCCCAGGGGGTAGAAGTACCGATTCCGATGAGCGCATCCGTATCCACTGTCGTGCCGGTAGAGTTTACATTCGAGCCGAAAATGATGTTGCCGAAGTTGAGTTGGTTGTTACCGGTTGCACTTGGCGCGTCGATGTCGTAGCCGAGGATGAGGTTGTTGCTGCCGGTTGTGAGTGCGTCGCCTGCTTGGTAGCCGAGGAGGATGTTTGCCCCGCCGTAGGTAAGCGCAGTGCCTGCGTTGTAACCAAGGGCGACGTTGCCTTCGGTGTCGTTGAAAGAATTCGTGATCATTGCATTCAAAGCACCGTAACCAATTGCAGTCTGTCGTGACGACGTCGTTGCCGTGACAAATGCTTGTGCTCCTAATACGACGTTGAGCGTGCCGGTTGTGTTGGCAAGAAGAGCATCGTTACCGACCGCTGTATTGTAGGTGCCGGTGGTGTTAGCGCGAAGTGCTTGCGAGCCGACCGCGGTGCCGCCATATGCTATTGTCATATGCATTTTCATTTGTTGGCGTTGTATTGAGTGCTTGATACCCAATCGCAACGCTTCGAAGTCCGGCGGTTGATGTCGCACTAATCCACGTTCCACCCGCACCTTCACCCACACCAAGCGAGAACGTTGTACTCGAAGCATACAAAATCGTATTCCCCGCCAGCTTGTACCCGCCCGTCGTGCCGTCGGTGTTGATGAAGCCGTTTACGTCGAGCTTGTATGAGGGGGAGGTGTTTGAAATTCCGACATTTCCTGTTGTTGGAGAAATCCTCATCAATTCAGTAAAACCTGGTCGAAAGACAATTGGTTGGCCAGCAGCACTGTCCAAGTATGCGATACCAAGGCTGCCGTATGTGTAGCCGGAAGCAGTAATAATTGATTTAGTGTTGAGATTCGTTGAATCAATCGTCATTACATTCGACGATGGAGAAATAGTTAAGCTTCCGGCACTATTCACCGTAAAGCTAGTGTAATTGCTGGCATCGTATCCCAGCCGCAATTGTTCAGTTGTAGCGAGAGAATGCAATTTAGCCGCAGCGCTCACCGTCCCGATCCCCACATTCCCGCTCCCTTGTTGCAAGACAAACTGCGAGCCGCCGATGGTGAAGCCTTGGCCGGAGGCGATGGTGGTGGTTCCCGATGTACTGCTGAACGCGCCGTGCGGCGCGGTGAGCGTCGTGCCGTCGAAGGTGAGCGCGGTCCCCGATGTGATCCGCGTCCCGTCAAAATAATTCACACCGTTGGTGACTTGGGTGGAGGTGGCAGTGCCACCTTGTGCGATGCCGAGCGTGCCGACGATGTCGGTGAATTGCAGGCATGAGCCGGATTTAGCGAAACAGCCACCCGCGAGCGAAAGACCATTTGCGAAAGTGGAGGTCGCGGTGCCTGTCTGCGCGAAGTTGAGGACGGAAAGCCCTCCCGCAAAGGTGGAGGTCGCGGTCGTTGAAGTGGCGTTCAGGTATGGAATCGTGATCGCACCCGAGAGCGTCTGGGCACCGGAGACGGTGAGATCGCCGGTGAGGGTGAGATTGGTGCCGGTGAGTACTCCCGTGAGCGTGCCACCGGTGAGCGGGAAGTAGCCGGCTACGGTGGCGCCTGAAATTGAGCCGCCTGAAATGTTCGGACTGCTAATCGTCGGCGTGGTGAGGCTGGTGTCTTTTAATTTTTCTATTCTCCCCATCATGGCGATAGCGCCCCAGATGCCGGCATCTGGGGTCGATGCCGGAGCAGTATATGAAGAACCGTAGAACATCGTGCCGAGTCCGTTTCTTAAGATTGCAAGCTGAGATGCGAGTTCGGATTGTGTGACATATCCGCTGTCATTTTGTGAGAGTACTGTTTGAACTATGCGCTCTGTGATTGGCTGGGTGATGTAGTTGTTTATGATCGCGGCCTGTGATTTCGTGGAGGTACTGCTCGCCACACTTAATTCTAACGGCGGGGGCGAATCTATCTCCGCTACTGCAAGAATCGCGCTTGCAGATTGTGTCGGAGGAAGCGTGTTAGCGGTATAAGGTGCTCCGCCCGAGAACAGCAACACAATGCCCGTAATTGCTACCGCTATCTTTCCCACAATCATTTGCAAAAAGTCTGTCATAGATTTTCGCAGGAAACCACGGCTCTATTCGAGAGAGAGCGAGAGAGCGAGTAAAAATGCAACTCAAAATTGGATTCATAACCAGTTCATTTTAACATGGTTTCTAGGCACGAAAATACTTACTTACGTAAGGATTCAGCTATTTCCAGTATCCGTCTTCGCGAGCCTTGCCCTGCCTGCGCAGGCAGGGAAGCGATCCAGAGTTTATGCACATATTCTAGATTGCTTCGCTCCGAACGTGACCAATTTTTCAACATGGTAGTCCATGTTAGAAAAATGGAAATACCCTTGTGGTGCAAGGACGGCGCACCGGGAATGGGTGAAGGTTACTTACTTACTTAATCACCGGCTCATCTTCAGCATGTTTCCCCCTCCGAAGAGAAGCAACAGAACGACGGCGGCAAAGTGCGGCAAGTGTCCTGCGAGTTCTATAGGTCCTAAAATAAACAGAGGGATCGTGAAAACTATTGCAACTACCAACGCATTCAATCGCGTTACCACACCAAGAATGAATACGAGCCCGAACAAAGATTCTACGGCTCCGGCAGAGAGCGTAAAGAGATAGTCGGAATACC
>CAYHIZ010000051.1:0-6444 GCA_964356695.1 uncultured Candidatus Saccharibacteria bacterium
TCGCGGACTACTGCTCACGCAACCCACGACTCCAGGACCGGGTAACCGCACACAATTGGCGCGTGGCCAGCGCTGCCGGCACGGCCTTCCTGCGTCAGTATGGCGAGACCGTTTCCGTCTTGTCATGGCCACTTTTCCCGCACGTCCCGGGCCTTCAGGCCCTCAACGCAAAACTCTTCGCCTGGCTGGCGGGCAAGGACGCCGGATGGCCACCGGTGTACCGTGAGGAATCTCCGGTGGCGGGCGAACCATGGCTTCTCGTGTCGGGACCTGACCAGGCCGGTCGATATGCGGTCGATGCCGCGGAAGTCGCGGCCGCGCTCCGGCGTCTGGAGGAGCGCGTCGACAAGGTAGAGCGGAAGTCGACCAAGCCGCCCCCACCGCATCCTCAGCAGGCGGCGCAGGGCGGGAACCGAGGCAATTGGCAGTCCGGACGAGGCGGAAGAGGCGGCTGGCAGACAGGACGAGGTCCGCGAGGCCGCGGAGGCGTGCATGGTGGAGCGGACGAACCGCAAGCCCACATGGAGGCACCCACCACGCAACCACCGGCACCCCCGACCAACAACGCCAACCCACAGCCACGGCCGAACGGGTGGCGTTTCGACCCGGTGACGGGGGCGCGTTTTTAGCGTGTCCCCCAGTAACCGGGGGGGACGCAAAAATAAATTCCGGACAGGGGTCCACCGACCAGGCCGACAGGGCCACCGACAAGACCAACAAGGTCACCGGCAGGGCCGACGAGGCCACCGACCGGGCTCACAAGGCCCATTACCGGCCCACGGCCACCACAACGACCTACGGGGTCACCGAAACGACCGACAGGGTCACCACGGCCAGCACGGCCACCACGCGCGGCGTCAAAGGAGGCGACGCCGGCGCGCCGCGCGAGACCATCCCACGCTACGGGCACATTGAAGGCGGCGACGTACTGGGCCTCGTGTCTTCGCACGATATCGATCGCGTCCTCAAACCGATCTTGGGACCCAAGTACCTCGACGCACGCGACTTCTTCGACATGCGGACCGGACGAAGCTCAGCCACCGCCATGGCCCTGAAACTGTGGCGGACGGTTTCCGCCCACGGGTGGCTCCTGCTGGTGCTACACGCCCGCCAGCACTGGCTGGTGGCAGTCGTCGACCGCCATCCCTCCGGGGATATGAAAGCGGTCGTCCTCGACAGCGCACCTTCGGCGTGCGTTGCGCAGGTCGTCCGCAGGGAGTTGCCTCGCATCGGCGTGAAGCGCATCGAATTCCGCACCCCGTGGCGGCAGATGACTGGGTCGTACGAATGCGGACTGTTTGTCATTCGGGCCGGATGCATCGCGGCGACCAAGGGCCTGGAAGGAATCCATCAACTTCCCGACCAGCCGACAGGCGCCACATCCCTGGCCAATTGGAGGCCCCAATTGGCTCAATGGCTAAATGAAACCGGGTGGCACATGACTCTCGCCCACGCCGACCGTCTCATGGCCCTCACAGACAAGGCGGACCTGCAAGGCCCTACCTTGCCCGCCCCGAAGAAACCCACCGGGCAATATCAGCACGATCCCTACGCATGGGCACCCTTTGCGGGACAAACGCTAACCGGCGCCGGAAAAGCAGAACCACTCGTATCGGCCCAGGAACTGGACGAATGGCTACCCCGCATGCTCGGTCATCACGTCCTTTCCTCACGGACCGCAGCCGGCGTCCTGGACGGCAGTCTGGCACCGGAAGCGGTGCAGCAGACACTCATCGAAAGTGTGCACACGATGGGATGGATTATGCTCCCGGTTGTATGCGATAAGCATTGGACGTTCGCCATCGTGACTTCATCACCCTCCGTCACAATGTACGATTCGCTCGACGGCGGGAAGCACCGGGCAAGCGTCGCACATCTATGGGCAACGCTCGGCTTCTCGGCACCCAAGTGGGTAACCTGGATGCGCCAAGTCGACATGCAGTGCGGCCTGTGCATCGTCCTCGCAGCACACCTGGCAATGGCGGTCACAAAGGATCGGTACCCCTCATGGGCACCGACCACGCGCACGGTCGACCTCCACCAGTGGTACCCAACGCTACGGGTCAAAAAAGCCTCCCCGGCGGGATTGACGGCACCTCAAAGCGCAAACGGCGTCCAGGCAAACAGGATAACGGCACGGATAAGGCTGCAGCTGGACCGCGTCGCGAACCTTCCCCCACGCGCCCTCACGGTGGGCGGGCCTTGGCGCGCTCTACCGAACCCACAGGGCCAGAACGTATGTTTTGCCAACGCTATCGGCGTCCTGCTGGCGGAGTCCGGCATTCAAATTCGGAACTCCATTTTGATCGACCTTCTGCGGCGGCTCGGGCTCAACGCCGAATCCACGGATGGTATCCGGCGCCAAGAAGACATTCTCGAGGCCTGGAACCTCGTCGTGTCACACCTACCCGACGACAAGCGCGAAATTCTACGCTTGACAGTAACGACCGACGTGTACGCACACTGCAAATGCAGGCACTCCGAAACGGAGGAACTGAAGGATATGCACGTACTGGTGGTGGAACTGAACGGACGGACCGACCTTCAACACGTCATCGACGATTTCACGAGACGGGAGGAATCGGGAGCTAATGCATGCAACAGGTCATGCCAAGACGCGATCCTGAGGACCGAACATACGGTGAAAGCTCACAACACAATCCTTTTGGCTTACCCTCGAAGCATCTGGGCACGCGAAGCTCGAACCACCGGCCCCCTCTCTGAGACGAAGTACACCGGCCGCCTCGATGTCCCCGACACCCTCACCATCCACGGCGAAGCATGGGACAAAGCCGCCGTCGTTGTCCACCACGGGACCGCGTCGTCGAGCGGTCACTACACCTCTCTGATCTTCGAGGGGGGATCCGTGACTCACTGCAACGACACGAACACCTCCCGGATGCCACCCGACACCGCGAGAGAGCTGATTGCACACCACGGCACACTCGTCCTCTTACGCCGGAGGACGACGCCCGCGGCACCGCTGAGGGAGCAACCCGGGCCCCCCGCTGAACCAGTCACAAAGACCGCGGAACATCCCGCCGTCCTGGGTCAGGCACCCGAGGACATTCGCGAGAGCACCTTCCGAGGCAGCGAAGAGAAACGCGAACCCCAGTGTCCGGTCATGCACGAAGTACTTCGAAATGAACCCGAGACAGCAAAGCCCCACGAGGGTACACCCACGCGATGCGCAGGAATGACGAAGCACGGCAGACCGTGCGGCGCAGTACCCATACTGGGTTCGACATGCGCACAACACACGTACGTGAACTCCGAGGGAACCGACGCTCCCGCCTGCGCTACACTAACTTCTGACGGAAGAACCTGCCCTCACCGAGCCGCCGACGGCTACTTCGCGTGCGCCCAACACATAGGATCACACGCCTCCAGAACGGGGCGTCTACCTCTTCCGCGCGATCCGCGGCAACAACGGGTGAACCTCGACCAAGCAACCTCGGTATCGCGGAAACCCGACGGAAGCCCCCCGGCAGAAGTTACCAAGGAGGAGAGGGAAAAAACCGGCAGGGGCAACCCTCCCACAACGCCTGCGGCCAAGACACCACCGGTCCAGACGGCACAACAACAACACCGCCCGGCCCTCATATCACACGGCGAGATTCGCCGGATCACCGCCACGATGCGACTGGGCGACAAGCTCCGCATACGCTGGAGCGGCGGCGGCGAGGCCGGCACCTGGTGCGGGGAGCTCACACGCCTGCCGCAACAAGAAAAGGCCGCGACCATCTCCTATGCGTGCGAATGGTGCGCACGATGCAGCGAGTGGCACGCGATGGAGGTAACCACGTTGCCCTGGGACTTGCCGGGAGAAGGCATACTTTACCACGAGGCGGAGCGGATCGCATCCATACCGTCGGTACGCTCCTGCGTGCACGATGACGACGAGAGCGTCGTGTCGGAGGAGCCTGACCAACACGCGTACCCCGTGGACCCCGAACGGGCCACGTACCTATCTCCACCAACGACGAACCTGGGTGCCCTCACGTTGCGGACATGCACTCGGTGGTATATCCACCAGGGCAGGCCACCGCACGTCCATCGCATCGTATGGTCGGCACTGTCCGAGGGGACGCGTCGAGCCCACATCTCTTGGCTGAAACGTCTACGACACGCGCCCCAGGACCTTTTGGACACGCCTCTCCCCAGAGCCATCGTCGAGATGATTTTACGACGGGGCAACGAACGCAGATGGAAATGGTCCACTATTTCGTCCAACCTTTCTGTTGTGGCCACGGCATTGGAGTCACTGCCGCAATACACTAACGCCCAGTACGCGATCAACTTGCGGCGTGACGCCTACGTGAAGAGGGCTATGGACAAAGCCCAGCACATGGCGAGAAGCGAAGCGAGCGCCTCGAATTGCACGCACGCGATGACCCGGGCCGAGTTCGCGAGGATTGTGGCTGCCGCGAAGGATCCCTCTACGCGGACCCTTGCTGTCCTAACCTGGGCGACGGCGGCCCGCGTGGGGGACCTGCGGAAGCTCCCCGCTGAGAACTTCACGTTCGAAGAAAGGGATCCGGGGTCAATGCGGCTCAGGGTCCTCTTCAACCGCGGCAAGGGCTGCGCGTTCTGGGGGCCGTACACGGTCCACTGCGTGGTGGACGTGGCGGACGCCCAAGCCGCGATCGCCTACCTGGCATCGCGACGTGGAAACGTGGCGTTCGACGATAGCGCTCAGCGCGCCTTATCGGCACTTACGCGCGAAAAGGCGCCGCAGTGCAACCTGCGCAGCTACAGAAAAGGGATCCTTACGGCTCTAGCCGACGAAGGAGTCGGCGATGACCACCTACAGCTGTTGTCCGGACACCGTCGCAGGGACACGCTCCTACGCTACCTAGGATGGGGCGCCCGAAGCTCTGAGGCGCAGGGAGCGGCGGAGGTTCGCCACACAATCACCCAACTGCAGGGAGGTGGCACGAGCCCGGACCAAACCCAGCAATTGCTACATCACCCAAGGATGGGTCGGCACTCAGGGTTCTGCGGCGCTTCAGGACGCCGCGTTCGGCCACCACCGGACTTATTCCCGCTAAAGGCCCCGTCATACGAGGACCTGGGAATAGCAGACAGTCCCGCCGAAGATGAAGACGTCGACAACTGGCCCATCCACGTCAAAGACGTCGGCCACATATCGTGGGACGTAGTCGAGGAACTCGCCGGTGGCTACCCCGACTTACTGGAAGCGGTACGGACCGCTCGATCATGGGTCACGACCTCCGAGCATTACAACAATCCACACGAGATCCGACCATCTTCCATCTCGTACTCCCGCTTCAACGAGGATCAGATTGAACGGATGATCGCCTTCGGAAAGCTCGAATCGGTCGCGCCCAACACACCTATCTTCTGCGGGGCAAAGGGATTCCCAATACCGCAGTACGATAAGAAGCGCTTGCGCCCCGTCTTCGAACCGGACAACAACGCACGCGTCGACCGAGAAGCACTTCCTCCTCTCAAATACCCTTCGCGACTGGAACGAAGGGCCGCCATTTCGAGTTGTAGCCACATCTTGCAGTTCGACTTTGCCGCCTGGTACGATCAGATTGCACTCGAACCAGGCACCCGACCACACTTCGTAATCCGACTGCGCGACGGAACGAAAGGTGGCCGCTTCATGTCCCTGACGCGCGAGCCCATGGGGGCCTCGCACTCAGCACACGTCGCCCAAACAATCACATGGGCGATCTCTCAGCCCATAGCAAAACGGTTCGGCCTCATCGCGATCACCATGATCGACAACGTCGCCATTGGGGGCAACGACCCGGAGAAGTTCGCAGCGGGAATCCAGGCGTTTGTCGAGGCTTGCCACCGCGTGGGCGCAACCCTCAACGACCCGGACGAGATACCCGCGAACGCTGACAATATCGCGAACCTGGGTCGGCGCACCGCCATCGAAGGTTTGGACTTCGTCGGCGAGCACTTTGCCTCAGGACGTGTCACCAACACGCAGAAGTCGCTCACGAAAGTCGACCGCGCACGAGAGGCCCTACACCAGGCGCGGGCGGGCACGAGGACACTCACCCGCCGGAACGTAGCGGCGTCCATCAGCCTTATGATGTACGGCACCCACACGGTGGACATACCCATATCGGAATGTTTCACGTTGCTACGAGAGTATCGACGTGTCGCTATCGATGCAGCCACCGGCTGGGACCTTCCTCATCGGGTCTCGGACTGCCTCATTCGCACCATCGACGAACTGGACCCGCGGATACGGGGCTGGCACACTCCGACGCAGCCAATACCGCCGGCGAACTCGCGCGCCGCATACGATACGATCATCATGTGCGACGCATCGTCGACGGGCTACGGAGGCTATGTAGTCAAACGACTCGACGGGGTAGAACACATCCACGTGGTGAAAGGCGGCTGGCGTCGCGAAATGCTCCACTCCGCTCATTCCGAACCCCTCGCCGCTCGCCTCTT